>JBDNAG010000003.1:0-31240 GCA_039768565.1 Akkermansiaceae bacterium
AACCAGTGGTTCTTCGACGAGAGTTCTATCTTTTTCCTCGGCCCATCAAAACCCGAGAAATCGCCAGAAAAGCGAGCCATAGCCCTATCGCCAGTCTTACAAGACTCCAAATTCACAAGACTGGGGTGCGATTCCCCGTCTTTCAAAACAGCTTTGGAGTTTCCGGAAGGCACCTCAAATTATTTCGTTTAGATCTAGTTCTCAGGCATTTTCGTATCTTTGGCGCAGGATAACCTAAGGATCGATAAACTGCGGGCCATCGCCAGCGCGGCTATGACGACTTTCATTTCCTCCGACTCCCAGTGAACTTCTTCACCGCCTGTTCGTATATGCGAACGAATCTCTTGAGCCGATTCCTGTTCATTCAATTCACCAGACTGATCAAAAAAACGAAAAAGGCCGAATCCCTTATTTAAAAAGGATTCGGCCCGAAAGCTTGGAGGCGGAGGCGAGAATCGAACTCGCGAATACAGGTTTTGCAAACCCGCGCCTTACCACTTGGCTACTCCGCCCGCTGGGGTTTTCGTAATCCCCCAACCAACTACTGTCAACACCATGATGAGTGAAAGATAAAATCTCCCCATTTCCGGAAAAATCTGCTCTTTTCCAGCAATCACCACTTTGTTAACCTTCCCCCTCTATGACTCACCTACGTCATCTCATCGGGCTCGTCTTTGCCGCGCTACTCATCAACCCGGTATGGGCCCAAACACCAGAAGAGCTCGCTAACCTCGACCCTGGTGGTCTTTACTATCAAGCTTGGTCCCTCGTCAAACAAGCCGAGGAGCTCGAAGAGGAAGGAGAATTCGTCGAATCCTTCACCAAGTATCGCAAAGCCCGTTCATTCTTTGATCTCATTACGATCAATCACCCCGCCTTCAAGCAAAAGGAGGGACTGAAATGGCGGACCAAAACAACTACCGAAGCGATGGAGCGAATTCACCCCAAAGCTCTAGCCCAACAAAAGGAGCGGCAGGATGCCGGGAAAACCCCTCTTCTTGAGGTTCCCGGAGAATCCAGACCTCCACTAAACATTCCCGGAAAAATTGACCCGACAGGCAGCGCGACCAAAACTATCCGTAACCTGCAAACAGAAATCAGCCGTCTCAATGCAGCGCTGACAAGGCGAGCCAACCCACGAGATGCCGAAAGCGCCCGACTTCGTCAAAAAATTAGGGATTTTCAGTCACAACTCTCTCGCCTTGCGGCGTCTCCCCTCCGAGATCAGGTGACCGAACTGAATCGTCAAATTGAGCAACTCCGGCAGGAACGCGACGCAATGGCAGCGGCCCGCGACAAAGCACTTTCAGATCAACGACTGACCCTACAACGCCTCGAAGTGACTCAAAAAGCCCTCACTACCGCCAGAAGAGAGGAAGAACGCCTCAAGGCGGTCATCGCTAAACAAACCAAGATCAATAGCCGGGTCACCGAAGGACAGCAGGATCAGATCGACGCACTCAAGGCAACCATTAAAGAGAAAGATCGGCTCATGGCCGAATCGAACCGCGTCAAAAGCGAACTTGAAGCCAGGCTTATTCAGTCTGAAAAAATGGTGACAGAGCTCCGCCTCGAACGGAACGGCTTGATCGAAGAACGTGACCAAATGCGCGTACTTCTAAAAATGAACGAGGCTGATCGCATCCAAAAACTCATCACGCAAAACGTCAATCTGGGCAAAGAATTCAACGAAGCGAAAGCCAACCTCGAGCTTGTCCAGCAAGACTCCAATACTTCAAAAAATAAAATCCTTTTGGCCAAACAAGCTCTGGTAGTTGCCAAGGCCAAGATTCAAAACCTTCAAAAGAATAATACCCAGAGCAAGTTACGCATGGACCTTTTGGAGAAGCGCCTCCAGCAGGCCGAGGAAGATCTCCTCGCCCAGCTCAACGGTGGAACGTTGAACAATCGGGGAAAGGAGGAAGTTGCCCTTCTGCGGGGAGTCATTGATAAGCTCAAAGCCAAAATCCAAGCCCAACAAGGAGCTGCCGAATTGCTCCTGAAACAGGGAGAAAAATTGGGAGAAAAAGATGCAGTCTGGAAGGAAGCACTGGCTCGTATTAATGGAAACAAGAAAATGGAACTGACCATCGAGGAAATGGAACTGATCGAAAAAACAACTCCGCTCAGTCCCAGCCTCGAAAGCAACATCGCTCCAAGCCCCGAAGAACTCGCCGCAGGCACTTCACAGCTCAGAGCCGCAAATAAGAATTTGAATGCCGTAGCTCGACGCCTTTTCTCAAAGGGTGACTTCCAGGCCTCCCGGGGCGCTCTTGAACTCATCGTGGACCAAGATCCGGGCGCTTGGGAAGCGATGATCAATCTTGGCATTGTCCAACTTCGTCTGGATGATCCCGCCTCGGCTGCCGGACAATTTCGCCAATCCATTCTCGTCGCAGGTGACCGAAAAATCCCCTTCGCTCACTTCATGCTTGGCGATTCCCTCTACCGAGTTGAGCTCTTTGAAGATGCCGAACAGGAGCTTCGCCGCTCACTATCCTTTGAACCTCAAAACTCAATGGCTCACATTCTCATTGGTAACATCGCTGGAAAGACCGATCGTCTTGACGACGCTGAATTTCACTATCTTGAGGCCATCGCCCAGAATCCCAATCTGTTCGAGCCCTATGTTAATCTTGCCATTATCAATCTGCGAAAAGGCAAGAAAGAAGAAGCTCGAAAATTCTACCAGCGCTATCTCGCAAAGGGCGGCCCGGCGCGACCAGCCCTAGAATCTCGCCTTATCAAGTAATTCTCCCTTGGAATTGGCTCACCTCTTGAACTAGCCTCTACCCGTGGCTAGAACATACCTCGACGATAATTTCCTTCTCTTCTCTGAGACGGCCCGCAAGCTTTTTCACGAAACAGCGAAGGATTTACCCATCATCGACTATCACACCCATCTCCCCCCGGAGGAGGTGGCCAATAACCAACGGTGGGAAAACATCACCGACCTCTGGCTGGGGCACGACCACTACAAGTGGCGGGCCATGCGTGCCAACGGCATTCCGGAATCTCACATTACCGGAGATGCTTCTCCCAAGGAAAAGTTCCTCGCCTGGGCCGATACCATCCCGAACAGCCTCCGCAACCCACTCTATGATTGGACTCATCTCGAGCTTCGCCGCTGCTTTGGTATTGATACCCTGCTGAGCCCGGATACCGCCGACGAAATCTGGGAAGGTTGTAACGAACGGCTTAAGGACAAGGACTTCTCGGCACGCGAACTTCTTCAAAAATTCCGGGTCGATGCCGTCGGAACGACCGACGATCCCAACGATACCCTGAACCACCACGAAGCTGCCAACGCCTCGGATTGTCCCACCAAGATTTATCCGACCTTCCGACCGGACAAGGCCTTCTTCGTCGACCGCCCCGCTCTTTTAAACCCCTGGCTCGACCAGCTGGGAGATGACATCTCGACTTTCGCAGATCTACTCGCCGCGTTAAAAACACGTCAGGAATATTTCCACGACAAAGGCTGCCGCCTGACCGATCACGGAATGCGTTATGCTCTTTCCAACCCCTGCAACGAAAGCGAAGCAGATCGCATTTTGGCAAATGTCCGTGATGGTGAGGCCGCAACGCCGGCAGAGACTGATGCCTTCGGTGCTCTCATCATGTATCATGTCGGGCAATGGGTCTCTGAAAAGGACTGGACGATGCAGCTTCATCTCGGACCGAGAAGAAATCCAAACACCCGCCTCTTCAAAAAGCTGGGCCCCGATTCCGGATTCGACACCATTGGGGACTGGCCTCAGGGCGAGGCGCTCATCTCCTTCCTCGATTCCCTGAGTGAGCTAAACAAGCTCCCGAAAACCATCATCTACAACCTCAACCCCCGGGACAACGATGTCCTCGCGGCTGCTTGCGGATCGTTCCAGGAAGCCCCGGTTCGAGGCAAGGTCCAATTCGGCTCCGGCTGGTGGTTCAATGACACCCTTCAAGGAATGGAATCCCAGATCAACACGCTTTCCTCGATCGGTCTGCTCTCTCACTTTGTTGGGATGCTCACAGATTCCAGATCCTTCCTCTCCTTCCCGAGACACGAATACTTCCGCCGTCTGCTCTGCAACATCGTCGGACAAGACGTTGAGGATGGTAAACTGCCGAACGATGAACGACTCATCAACAACATGATTGGCAATATTTGCTATAATAATGCTCAAGCCTACTTTGGGCTCCCCCATCATTCCGAGGACCTTCTGGCCAAAAATTAAGGGGAACAGACTCAATCCAGTCCTATTTTTTCGAAAAGCGCGGTCGCTCTTTCGGCAGACGATGTTAGGTTAATTTCGTTTGGAAATTTGAGTAAAACACCTGCTCAACTTCGCTTTCCCGAAGACAATACAAAGTCTGCCGATTGATTGAACCCGATGTTTGATATTACCTTTGCTAATCCCCACTTTCTGTGGCTCCTCATCCCCCTCACCGGCGGGTTGGTTTGGCGTTGGATCAGCGTTCCCGCCTCCATCGCAGTATCGTCAACCGCGCACTACACCAAAACCGCTCCAAGGAAGTACTTTACCCCCCGCCACCTCCTCCTCTTCCTTGAAGTGCTGGCTGCAGCGGCTTTCACCTTCGCTCTTGCCCGCCCTCAATCCGATACTGAGATTGTTCCCGTCACCAAGGAGGGAACTGACATCATGCTCGTGCTTGATTATTCAAACAGCATGGATGCTTTCGATCCTCCATCCGGAATGGATGACGCATCAGTAAGAAAGGGAATTGCCCAAGGGCGGATCAAGGACCGCCTCGGAGTCGCCAAAGATCAAATCAACCGCTTCGTTTCGCGCCGTTCGGGTGATCGCATCGGCCTCGTCATTTTCGGCCACCTCGGCAACCTCGCGGTCGACCCAACGATCGATCACGACCACCTCGTCGGCTACGTCAATCAACTCGAGAACTCCCTACTTACCCAAAGCGAACGAGGCACCAATATTGCCGGCGGCATCAGCCAGGGGATTATTGCATTAAAGGACTACAATGAAACCCGGCGTACCATTGTTCTCATCACCGATGGCGACCACACCGTCCCTGATCCCGTTTACACTCCGGTTACCGCTGCGGAAGCGGCGAAAAAGCAAGACATCACCATTCACACTGTCGGAATCGGAAGCGACGATCCCTTCCTCCTAGGGCCGCTCTCACGCATGGGAGCAACAATTCGTTTCGACACCCGCAACCTTGAAAAGATTGCATCAATCACCGGGGGACAATTTTTTAGGGCTAAGGATAACAAGGGCTTTGAAGAGGTCATGGACACCATCGACTCCCTCGAAAAAACCTCCAAACAACGACCGGCCCTGATTTTCCAACGTGACCTCTACCCAAATCTTTTAATTGGCGGAATTTCGGCCCTCGCTCTGGGTTACATCCTTCGGCATACCCTCCTTCGCGAAATCTCCTAAACCCACTCAGAATGGAATTCCTCGCACTTAAAAATCTCTACTGGGTTCTACCAATCATCATCGTGGCAATAGCAGTCACGGCATGGTCTTATCATCAACGGAAGAAAGTCATCGCTCTCCTCACCCAGAACTCAGGACAATGCAACTTGAAGTCAAACGCCTCCCCGATCCGTCGACGAATCCTTGCCGCGGTGCTCCTCACTTCTCTCATCCTCGTAGGAATAGCAGCACTTCGTCCCATCAGTGGATTCGTCAGAACGGAGTTCAAGCGCCCGTCTAAAAATATTGTCGTCTTATTTGATATCTCAAACTCAATGACGGCCACTGACGCCGAGGGCATCAGCCGGAACGACGCAGCCAAGCTGCTCTTGCGCGAATTTATCAACAATCGACCAACCGATCGCATTGGCCTGATCTCTTTCGCCGGTGACACATTTATCGAAACCCCCGTGACCCGGAGCAGGGCCACCCTCCTCAAACGGGTGAATCAAATTCAACCGGGTGACTTTCTGGTCCCCGGAACCGATATCACAGCCGCACTTGAAGAAGCCCAGAACCTCCTCACCAAAGAGCCACCTCCGGGATCGGCCATCATTGTGTTGTCCGACGGAGACAATGTCACCGGAGGAGACCCAAAATCCGTCCTTGGCCAACTCAAGAAATCCAAGGTCCCAATCATTGCGGTAGCCTTTGGAAAAGATGGTGTGCCAGCCAATGTACCAGGAACCGAATTATCCACCAAATCAAACCACAACACACTCAGGCAACTCTCGGAATCAACCAATGGGCTCTTCCTCAGCGCTTCGCCAAAGGAGGTCGATTCTCAGATTGCCAAACTCAACACCCGGGTAGACACCATCGAATTAAACGGCAACAACATTGCCGGAGAACTTTACGAACGCCCCCAAGATATCTTCGCCTGGCCACTCGCCCTCGCCCTCATTTGCCTTATGACCCACATCCTCCTACCCCTCCGAACCAAGAACTGGCACCCCCTGACAATCGCAATCGCTCTTCTTTTCTGCCTTGCTTCCAGCCTTCGCGCCGAAGAGTTCGATTCATACGATGAGGCCCTTGAAATCGCAAAAGAAGAGGAAATGGCGGTCATGGTCGTCTTCACCGGTTCGGATTGGTCAAAACTCTCCATCACTTTCGAACAAGAAATCCTGACCCACCAGACCTTTAAGAAATGGGCGAAAACGAAAGTTGTCTGGACGATGATTGATGTTCCACGCGTTGGACTCACTGATGTTGAGCGACGAGCCCGACGGGAATTAATGGAGGAACTCGGAGTCGAAACATTTCCAATGGCCGTATTCATGGATGCAGATAAAAATTTGCTGGGCACTCTCACACACGATCCCAAAGGTCCAAATTCTTGGATTAAACGTGCTAACGCTATTCTTGCTGGGGAGGTTGCCGCTGCCGACACCGCGGCATCGACCGAATATCTTCCCGAGGAAGTTCGAAAAAACCTGGAGGACCCGGCATTGACCGAGACCCAGCGGAGCATCCGCTACTACAATAAGGCACTCGAACTCGAGAAGTCCGAACCCAAACTCACTCTCAAGTCCGACGATCGCTTTAAACTCCTTCTAGATCTTTACAGCAAGGCCGCAGATGCCGCCCCCGTTCCGCGCAATGACTTGAAGTTCGCAGCTCTTCATAAACGTGCGCTTCTTCATCACCGTAAAGGTCAATCCCGCTACCCCAAATCCGAGCAGGAAATTATGATGATGGCCATGCAAGAGCAATCCGATCCGGTCAAGCTTCTCAAGCAAGCTAAGGCCTCGTTCAAAGAGGCGCTCGGGATCTACAAAAACGCTGCACCACTTAAGCCGGGAGACGAAGAACTCAGCGACAATCTCGCATTGGTTTTCAAAAACATCTCACGAGTGCAGGCCTACCTTGATTTCCTTGCCACGTTTCAAGCTGCGATCGAAAACACAACGAGTGCGCTTGATCAGGAAAACCGTTTCGTCAAGAGCCTCGAGCGCGAGGTTAACACACTCACCGAGGTGAATAAGAATGCTATCGATACTGCAGCGCGCTCGATCCAGGACCTCATTGCCAAAGCAGAGGCGATCGAAGACTCGCCGACCATTCTACCGGAGGAGGGATTGAAAGATTACCGACTCGCCGAAGAAGACATCGTTCTTGCACCATCTCCACACCGAGAACGCCAACTCGAACAAGCGGCACAGCATATTCAAGACGCCCTGGATCACCTAATCGACCCCCAGCAGCAACCTCAGCCCTCCCAAGGCGAAGGTGAAGGTGAGGGCGAGCCCGAAGAGGGTGAAGGTGAATCCGAAGAAGGCGAAGGTGGCCGTCAGAGTGAACAGGAAAACCCGCAGGGAGATCGCCCTGAAGGCGATGAACCCGGTTCGGAGGGCGAAGACGAGGGCAATGACGAAGGAAAAGGTGAGCCTGACGACAATGATCTCAAGAGAGCAGAAAAAGAAGGGGGCGATTTACGCTCGCGCCTTCTTAGAAAACAACAGCAGGAATATCTCCGCAACGGTCGAAGAATCCCTAGAAGTAAGAATCACTAACCTCCGAGATCAAGATGTTCCGGCTCGTCCTTATCTTCAACGTCTTTTCGACTTTGGTTTCCTGGTGCCAGGATTACCAAGTTTCCCGGCCGCCCAACATTATCGCCGAAAACAGGATCGAGTATATCAGCATTGTAACAAAAGCTGAGATGGAATTGGGAAAGCTTCCCAAACATCCAAAAATAACCTGGCTCGGCTACTCCAGCATTCGACTTCAAAATGATGCCTACGGAAATATGCAGACCGACAACCGGATTTCATTTGTCGCCACCTCACCGGGCATAATCGATTTTCCTCCGATCCCCATCGTGCTTGAGAACAAAGAGTTCTTTATCCGGATTGGAGAAATTCAGGTCGAAAAAAACCCTGCTTCAGAAACTAACACCCGATTGGAGGTTCTCTGGAACGGAAGTGCCAAAATTCCAAAGCAAGTGCATTTGGGAGAGGCTGTTGAAGTTCATTTCATCGAACTCGTTGAAAACAAAAGCACCAGCTTCCGGGGCGGCGGCCCCTACTTCACCCAACCCTCAAACCGGGTCGATGGAGCCCAGTGGCACCAATACCTGCGCTACTCCGGACGCAAACCGATACCAAGCGATTACTTTTACACCTACTCGCAAGGTGGATTTTTCAGTCGCTACGGAAGCCCTGAAAACTACAGCGAGATGACCCAGGAAATTGAAGGGATCGATTATTATCTTCGCGTTTACAAAGCCCGCCTGTATTTCACCAAGGTAGGCAAGTCAACCGGACAGCTCAGCGCGACTCTTGGGACCTCGCGAATTCGCTCCAGACAGCGGACCCATGTCATTCCTTTTGAAATTGAGGTGCTTCCAATCCCACCGATCCCGAACAATCAGGCATTCGATTCAGGGCTAGTGGGAGACTGGGAGTTTGAAGTCGATTATCGGCCAGTTCAACCTGCAGCCTCCCGCCCATTCATCATCGACATCTCGATCACCGGTCAGGGAAACCCAAATCTGCGTAACGATTTCAATTTCTCCAGCGAAGGATTTCCCTCTGTGGAAAGCGACCTCTACTCAAAGGTCGGCAGCAACTACGATTTTTGGGAAGCCAACTTTACCCAGACCCTTCTTCCAACGGGCAAGGTGGGCACCCTCTCTGCCATCACTTTGGCCTCCTTCGACACTGTCGGTGATCAATGGCGTTTCCACAAAATCACACCTACTCTGAACCTTCCCGGAACCAGTGATGTCACAGCAACGATGACACCCCGGTCAGACGCAGGCAGTGCCACGACCCGCCCTGTTTTACTCAATCTTCCGGTCTCCACCTTTGGGGCCTTTGCCCTGGCCCCGTTCCTGCCATTTCTTTTTGGGCTGGCCAAGAGACACCTGGACGCCCGCGACCCGGAACAGAAGGAACGTGAACGAACTCTAAAACGTCTAGTCATAACTTTCAAATCAGGGAAAGGAACGTTCGAGGATATTGACAACAATTTGCTACCAATCCTGAGACACAAGCTCCAACTCCCTCCAGGAGCCACCGTTCGTGAAATCGCGAACGCTCTTAATGATTCGGAGCTCGCCCAAAGTCTCGAAACTCATGCGGAGGCCTCTTTCTCAAGTCAGGGCAAGCCCTTCGATTTCGTGGCACTCGGACGCCAACTCGCCAAAATTTCACTTCTGCTAATTGTCGCTTTCTCGTCACTCAAAGGAGCGACTCTGCAGGAAGCAAACCAATCATTTGAAGAAGCCAACTTTAACAAATCAATCGAAATCTATGACGAGCTGATTAAGGCAAGTCCCGATCAGGCCTCACTCCACTACAACCTCGCACAAGCCCAACTTTCAGCCAACGACCCCGCACGTGCCCGGGCCTCCTGTCATACCGCGCTATTGCTCAATCCTCTTGACGAGGAAGCACGTGACCTGATGAGTGACATTCGAGAACGCCAAGGAGACCTGACCGTTGCCCGAAACCGCTTTCTGGACCTTCGTCCCGACCAATGGGTTGTCGTCGCCGCGGTCGTTTGGGTTCTTACTTTTCTGTATTTTGGATTCCGCAAATTTTTTTCCCTATCCCGCTGGCCCGGCTTTGCCCTTGGAGCCATTGCTCTTTGCTTCTTGAGCACCGCAGCCTGGAGACAAAGCCAGGATTATTTCTCGGACCAATACATGGTTCTGGCGGATGAACTTCCCCGGGAACCAAAGGCCGGTACTCCTGATTGGAATTACCCCGCCCTCCGCGCAGGACAAATCGTTCAAGTCACCGAGGTCAATGAGACTCATGCCCTCGTGCAATCGTCCGAAAGCAGCTTCTGGCTGCCCGTAAATGAACTCCAACAAGTCTGGTAAATGAAATTCATTCTCATCGCTGTCATAATGGCGACCCTCCTTCCTGCCCAGAGTGTCACATGGAACAAGGAGGATGAATCTTTTGTGCAAAAGAGCACGACCGACTTTGCGGCCAAGCTCTCCAATCAAATGGTGATTATCGGACGTCTTGGGTTACCCGAAACAAGACCTGCCGCGGTGATCAGCAAGGAGGGACATCTCCTCGCGCCCTTCCTGCCCAGCATCGACGGAGATGATGCCCCTTATCTACTCTACCAACCCGATGGCTCCCGCGTCGAACTCGCGACAATCGCAGAAAATGCCAAACGCTTTGTTTCGTTACTTAAGATCAAGGAACCGGCAGCAGATCTCGTTCCGGTTCGGGTCGCGAAGGTTGTTAATCACACCGTAATCGTGCCCACCACTGCGCCTATTGCTTCACTCGGCGAACCGCCCAGCCTCTATGTCGATCATCTTGAATACGCCCTGCCGGAGGACGCCAAGGCGATGCGGCTCGATGGCGTCTTTCACCCCCGTGGAGCTCCAGTTTTTGATCTTTCCGGAGCTTTGGTCGGAACCACCTTGACAGCCCGTCAAACCAACACGCCGGCCCTTATGATTCCCTGGCTGATTGCTGATCTGCCGGAACTCGACCCCATTTTACCTGATGAAACCGTTTCCAATCTCGTAAGTTTGCCTCTCGCGCCTGAAGCATCTAAGGAGGAGGCCCGGGAGATCAGTGTCTCGCCATTAACCCAAGCAAGGGAGCGTTACGTCCAAAGGTCTCACCCACGCCCCCTGCCTTGTGTTCTGGTCTCAAATGAAGGGGCCCAGGCAACCCACTCTGTTATCGGAACCATCATTCGTTCAGAAGGACTCATCCTGACCAAGGCCAGTGATCTTGGACCATCCCTCATTGTTCGCTACAATGGAAAAAACTATCCCGCAGTGCTCCTTTCAACAGACGAAATGACCGATTTGGCCCTCGTTGGCATCAAACAATCGGGAATGCCGGTCGTCCGCTGGAGCGAC
Organism: Akkermansiaceae bacterium; assembly: GCA_039768565.1. Taxonomy (GTDB): domain Bacteria; phylum Verrucomicrobiota; class Verrucomicrobiia; order Verrucomicrobiales; family Akkermansiaceae; genus SW10. Next base: position 11,296 of record JBDNAG010000003.1, read on the forward strand.
GAGCGACCCGCCAACGGTTCGGTCGTGGCGTCTCCGATCCTCCTTCAGGAATCAACTGACAACATGGTAGCCGAGGCAACATCCTATGTGGGGACCTTTTCCCACGTCCTCGGTAAAGATCTTCCTTCCGTCCATGCCACGAGCCAGGTCACTAGCTTGGGTCTCACCACCGAGCAACTTGAATCAGGATTGAAGGTTGCGGCAATCAAGCCCGACACACCCGCCTTTGAATCCGGAATTTCTCCGGGAGACGTCATCGTAAAGCTCAACGATCGCCCGATTAAAACACGGGCCGAACTGACAGCCTTTCTTGATCGCTGTGAAGTAGGAGATAAAATCACCACCGAGATCCAGCGAAGCGGCGCAAGCAAGACTCATGAGATTGAGCTAGTTTCGCCTTTGATGATTCCACCAGCCACCGGAGTCAATCCCGCGCGCAGAATCTCGATGATCCCAAGCATCAGGCGGGCCCCATTTCCCGATGTCATTGTGCACACCACCCCACTCAATGCATGGGATTGCGGATCTCCGGTCTTCGACCTCAGTGGCCGCGCTCTCGGGCTAAACATCGCGGCAATCTCTCCAGCCCGAACGATCGCTTTAAGGCCCAAAGAGATCCGGGCTGCTATCGACCGCCTTCTCGCCAATACCCGCGCATTTTAGTTCCGATGAAAACCCTCCTTTTATTACTCAGCTTCACCGGTGTTGTTTTATCACAAACTCCGACGGAATTGGACCGCACTGTGCGGAGACTTGCTCCGGATTTGGTAGAGGCAACCGTCGCAGTGATGCTCAATGGAGGCTCCGGCTCCGGAGTCATCGTCAGCCCGCAAGGCTTGGTAATTACAGCGGCACACGTCACCAACGAGCCCAACAAGCAAATAAAGGTTCTTCTCGCCGACGGCCGGGAGCTTCCCGCCACCAGCCTTGGAGTTGACCACGAAACCGACGGAGCACTTTTACAAATCAACGCACCCGGCCCCTTCCCTTTCCGCCCCTACGTTAAAACCAAAACCTATAATATCGGGGATTGGGTCATTGCAACTGGCCACCCCGGAGGACCAGTCGTTGATCGTCCTGCCCCGGTAAGACTCGGCCGGATCAGTGAGGCCGGAACCACGAGCGGTTTCAACGATGCCATCACCACGTCTGCAATGGTGATCTCGGGCGACTCCGGAGGGCCACTTTACAACCTCAAAGGCGAGGTCATTGGAATTAACAGCAACATTAGTGGTTCCTGGAGGATCAACAAACATGTTCCTCTCCCCTCCATCATTGCACGCTGGGACGAGCTCATCGCAGGTGAAGCATTCGGCCGTCCCATGCAACCTCAAAAAGAAGCCGGTGATCTCTTCAACGAACCCTATGCCGAACTAAGAGATCGTTTTGAAAATGCCCTCACCAAATACTCGGAAAGCGATCCGGAAGCAGAAGCTCTGCTCAAACGCCCGCGACTTTTGGACCCTCACCACATGCAGAGATTGCTGGACCGCTGGGAGCCAGACCCGGAAGCTCCCAAATCACCTCAATACGGCTTTCAACTTGAAGGTCGTGCACCAAGGATTACCACAATCTTTCCCGGAAGTTCGGCTGCTGAAAGTAAACTCACAGCTGGTGACACAATCATCGCCGTAAATGGTGAGTCGATAACAAGTACGACCGATCTCGCCCTCGTTCTTAAAAAAGGAGGCAAGATCTTGCTTATTACCAGTAATGGAAAAACTGTAGAACTTGAACCTACGCAGGTCACCGCGCGGAAGCACTTTCCCCAACCGGTTGCAGGCGTGATTGACATGATTGTCATCGAATCCAACGAAAAAGACGATGGCCCAAAGCGGGTGCCCGCAAAAGACTTCATGGGTGCCCTGGAATTCATTAGTAAGGGATTCGAAAGATCCGTAATCCCTCTCAAGAACGGAAGAGGAAAGCGACTGGTGTCAGCAACGGTCATCCACGAAATAGGCCAACTTCTCACCAAAGCCTCCGAAATTGAAGACGTCGAAGAGCTGAGTGCGACCGTGGATGGTCAGGACTATCCGGTAACCATCATTCAGGTTGACGAGGAAACAGATATCGCGCTTATCAGAATTGATGCATCGGGGCTGATCCCGGTCAGCTGGGAACCAAAGGAACCAAAGGTGGGCCAACTTCTTGTGACGCCAAGCGGCAGGAGGCTCACGACTGGAGTCATCACACAACCGGGCCGGGATGCTCCGAAGAAGGGCTACGAGCTCAATCACACTACCGAAAAACCGTCAGCCTATTTGGGAGTAACCTTCTCCGCCGATTCTTCGGCTCCCGTTATTGAATCCATCGCCCTTGGCAGCCCGGCCGACAAGATTGGAATTCTTGAAGGAGACGAAATCATCGAATTTGAGGGAATCCCTGTCTCTACCAGAGAGGCATTGGCCGAGCTCCTCACAAAACGTTCCCCAGGTGAAAAAGTTGGACTTCTCGTGAAGCGAGGAAAAGAAGAGCTGAAGTTAAAACCAATTCTTGATGTTCGGTCCGCAACTTCGGCTGGATCATTCGACAGACAGGCCTCTCAACGCGACGGCAGGCTCAGCTCCCTCAGCGCACGTGGTGGGGACCTGAGTAGACGTCGTGATGGCTTCCCCTACGTTCTTTATCACGACCAACCCTTATCTCCCCTGCTGACCGGAACTCCGTTGGTAAATTTAAAAGGCCAAGTCGTGGGAATCAACATCGCGAGAGCGATGCGTCACCGCTCACTTGCAATTCCCACCATCGAAATCGACACCGTCGTCAAGAGGCTTCGAGAGGAAACATCGGACAACTAAGACCTATTATTCGTCGTCTTCACCACCTCCAACTGGCGGTAGTGTATTACTCCATTCATGAAGTTGATAGCCCTTGCCGAGCCCACCGATCTCATCGAGTAACTTGGAACATTCCGTTCGCCATGAGGAATAATCCGGAGCCTGCCATTCTCCGGATGTCCGGGGAAAAACGATGTAAGTGACATTCAAATCAGAGACCGGGCGACTGTATGAAGAAGAACCAGGATTCAGCTCCTTGGCCATTCGCAGGCTTCCCTCACCAATTTTAAAACTCGGTCCACCATCTCCAACGATGGCTGGGTAGATTTCCTTACCATGAATAACCGCCACATAGTCACCGACATTTGGTCCCCATGCGCTTTCGCGATCTTCGAGGATATAAACAGGAATTACGATAAACGGATCATATTCTGCAATTAAAAAGCTCCTCCGCTTGAGATCTTCAATGCCATCTGTGAGCCGCTTCACCTCACTGGAATCCCCCTTTTTCTTCGCCTCATCAAGCATTTTTCGCCAGCCCGCAATCATCGGATTTTCAACCGTCCCGCTCTTTTTAAACCCATAGCTGGTGAAAGGCTGGTAATAAGATGAATTTACAATCTTGTCCGGCATGGTCGGTAGCCGGTCACCATCAGAACCATCGGAAACGACATCCATATCGGCTTGAAAGAGAAAAACCTTTCGTTTGGATTGCGGGTGCACCAGTTCAAGCATCGTCTGGCAGTCAAAGTAATTGTGCTTGGTAAGGATACGGTCAAATCGATTGGCGTAGAGCTTCACGCGAGATTTCTTATTGTCGTAGAGGTCCCCAAAAAATGGCGAAACTCTTGGCTGCGCCATTAGGCTTTCGAGACCTGGAAGAATTTTGGGCAGATTTGGGTTCTGCTTTACCAGTTCATCGAATCTCTTGGCAGCCTCAGGTCGAACGACAGAGAAAGTGAGCGATGCCTCATAGGTCCCATCTTTTTTTCTCTCCTCCGAAGCTAGGCGGCCTGCTTTTTCCTTAACTTCGTATTTATAATCAAATCCTCGGGATGTTTTGGAAACATCAATCCCCTTTTTCACTTCGTAATACGGAGGCCGCACCTCAATCTCTTTTTCAACGACTCGATCCTTGTAGATCACCTCAAGTTCAGGCTTTTTCTCCGGTTTCGATGGTTTGCTCACCTCGCCAAAGCCAAGACGTCTCCTGATCTTTTCTGGAATCGGAGTCAAAATTGTGATCCCAAGAATAAAAGCCGACACTGCAAAAAATGCAGTTAGCCATGGAATCGGTTTTGAATTTCGTCTTTTCACGCCGTCAATCTTGTAGGGGTCCGATTTTAGAGCCATTGTTCCAATGCTTCATATTGATAAACAATCATTACAAAAGGGAAAGGGTTTTCAAATAGCGATCGTCCGCTAAGATATCTGCATGAGCCGCGAAGACATTAAACGCCTGACAGAACTTGCCTCTTGCGGGGGATGAGCCTCCAAGCTCGGCCAAGCCGAACTCACGCAAGTCTTGCGTGGCCTAAGTAATATCTCAGATCCAAATCTCCTTATTGGCTCAGCCAGTTCTGACGATGCTGCAGTTTATCGAATCGCCGATGACATGGCGCTTGTTCAAACTCTGGATTTTTTCACTCCCATTGTAGATGATCCCTACCTATTTGGACAGATTGCTGCGGCAAATTCCCTTTCCGATGTTTACGCAATGGGGGGCAAGCCGATCACTGCCATGAATATTGTCGCAGTCCCGACCGATGAACTCGACCTCGATACCATCAACCAGATCCTCAAAGGAGGCGCTGACAAGGTTGCCGAAGCCGGGTGCTCGCTGGCAGGCGGACATACCGTGCAAAACCCGGAACCCCTTTATGGCCTTTCCGTGACTGGGTTGGTCAACCCTCATCGGGTTATTTCAAACGCAGGCGCCCACCCTGGCGACCACCTACTTCTCACCAAGCCATTGGGGACCGGCATCATTTCAACCGCAATCAAACGAGGTCTCTGTTCCCCCGAGTTGGAGGAAAAAGCCTCAAAACAAATGGCAGAGCTAAACACTCCGGGATCCGCTATTGCTGCGGTTGGACTGACAAAAGCCGGCACCGACGTGACCGGATTTGGCCTTCTGGGTCACCTCAGCCATCTTTGCCGTGAGTCTGGTGTAACCGCGCGAATTGACTCTGCCGCAGTCCCCGCGATCGATGCCAACGTCACCGAATTCATTAAGCAAGGATGCGTTCCCGGAGGAAGTCGCGAAAACCTCAGGCTTGCCAAGGAATTCACAACATTCGCCGCCGATGTTTCCGAGGAAATACAGATTCTTCTCGCTGACGCTCAAACTTCCGGCGGGCTTCTAATCGCGGTCAACCCAGATGATCTTCACGAAGCCCAAGACGTTCTCTATGCAAACGGAGCTCACATCGTTTCAGAGATTGGAATTCTAACCACAAGCGACGAAAGATCGGTCGTTGTCTCTTAATTCTTCGACTTGGCAAATCTTCAGGAAGCAATCAGGCTGATAACTATGATCAGCCGACTACTTCTTTTCGTTTTAACCTTATCCCACCTGCAGGCAGAGAATCGACCAAACATCCTCTTCTGTATTGCCGATGATTGGGGCGCTCCCCACGCTTCCATTTATGGAAATGATGACGTTGTAAAGACTCCAGCTTTCGACCGCATCGCCAGAGAAGGTGCGCTCTTTCACAACGCCTACGTTTCTTCCCCTTCCTGCACTCCCTGTCGAAATTCCATCATGACAGGCCAGTGGCACTGGAGACTTCAAGGAGGTGCGAATCTTTATGGAACTCTACCCCAGTCGGTCGAAACCTACTCAAGACTTCTCAAGAAATCGGGCTATCACACCGGATCATGGCGTAAATCATTTGGGCCAGGAAAGCTTGAGGGGAAGTTCCTTACTGAACACCCGGCCGGTAAAGTTTATCGAAAGGGCTTCAAAGAATTCCTCTCCGACCGCCCGGCCAAGGACACTCCTTTTTGCTTTTGGCTGGGGGCCTCAGACCCCCACCGGGGCTATAAAAAAGGGTCAGGAAAGCAATCCGGGATAGACCCATCCAAAATCAAACTCTTTTCATTTTTCCCTAACGACCCTGAGATTCGTAGCGATGTCGCGGACTATTATTTTGAAGTCCAACGCTTTGACTCCGATGTTGCCAAAGCGGTTGCCCAACTCGAAGAGATTGGTGAATTAGAAAATACCATTATCGTAGTTACCGGTGATCACGGAATGCCCTTCCCCCGTTGCAAGTCCAATCTCTACGACTCAGGTACGCGCGTCCCTCTAGCGATCAGATGGGGTCAAAAAATTAAAAAGGGCCAGGTGTTTCTGGACTTCGTTTCCCTCACCGATCTCGCTCCGACATTCCTTCAGGCGGCCAAGGTGAACATTCCCAAAGAGATGACCGGAAAAAGCATCCTTTCCACGATAACCAGCAAAGGTGAATTGCGGAAATTTATCCTAACCGGCAAGGAGCGGCATGTTCCCAGCCAGGAGAATCCCAGCATGGAGGGTTATCCCTCACGATCTTATCGCGATCATAAATTCCTCTACATTCGCAACTACTCTCCAAACCTATGGCCGAACGGCACCCCGAATTGGCAAAAAGCCACCATCAAAAATACTTGGTATGGAGACACCGACAACGGACCAACCAAGTCGATCATTGTTAAGTTGGGCGCAAAATCAAAATTCTACCAGTGGAGCTTTGCAAAACGTCCCGCAGAAGAACTTTACGATCTCTCCAAGGACCATGACCAACTGAACAATATTGCAGAAAAAACGCCCGAAATCGTGGTCAGGTATCGTAAACTCCTCGAGGAAGAACTTCAGGCTGCGGGAGATCCCCGTCACGGAGGACCCGCATTCAATTTTGAAGTTCCAACCTATGGTGGTGGTGGACCTCGCTTTCCGGGAAAGCGCTAATCAGCAAGTTTTTCGGCAACCGGCTTCTTTGGTGGGTCCGGCTTGTATTTGGTCACAAGAAAACCACCCGCCGCTGCGAAGGCAATACCAGCGAAGAACTGCCAGCGAATCCCACCCATCCCACCTTCAGGTGGATGCATCCAAAGCGCAACTAATGCGTTCACAATCGGTGCCCCCGCAAAGATGATGGACATTACTGCAGCTGGTTGGCCTTTCGCACCAAAAGCTAAAAGAACGCCCAAGGCCCCTATTGCCCCAACCGTGCCCGCCACAAGAGACCACTTAAAACCGACGCCGGTAAATTTAAGATTCGATCCCGAGAGCTTTAAAAGGATGAGCGGAGCGATCACCGCCACAAGAAAGTAAGCAATTCCCACCACCAGAAAAGCTTTGTAGCGGCCAAACTCCGGATCCTTCATTCCGACCGCTCCTTTGTGAAGAAAAACCCCGTAAACCCCCCAAAAGGCCACCGTCATCAGTGAAAATCCTAACCAATTCATATTTTTCTGTGCCGCCATGATTCTTTCAGCTGGCGTAGTATCGCCGAAGTTTTCTTTCTGACCACCGCGAAATTCACCCGCGACCAATTTCACACAAGCAATCCTCGAATTCTGGCCGGAATCTCAATTGCCTTCATCGTCGCCAAATCGACACAAACCGAAATCATTTCACCCGCCGCGTGGACTTCTTCGCTTTCATTGACCCGAAACTCGAAGGAATAACGGACAGATCTCGTCCGCAGTTCGGCGATTGAAACAGTAATCCGAATTAAGTCTCCAAACTTTATTGGTCTCTTGAAGTCAGCACTCGCATTCACCCGCGGCCATCCAATCCCACCCTCGTGGAGCTCTATCCCCCGTTCGCGCAGAAACGCATGCTCAGCAGATTCCATCCATCGGTAGAAATTGGAGAAATGAGTAATACCCGCAAGATCGGTCTCATAAAATTCAACCAAGCGGGACCATTCGAACTGATCACTCATTTCTGGACCACCTTTCCAAAGATTCTTTCAAAATCTGCTGCCATTGCGCCCACATGATAGCGCTCCTGAACTGCACGCCGACCCTTTTTTCCGATGGATTCCCGGTCGGGGCTCTTCAGCACTCCTCGAATACCCCTGGCCAGTCCCTTGTCGGACCCCGGCGCAACCAAAATTCCGCAGCCGGTGGACTCAACAATCTCCGGAAATGCCGAAGCACTGGGCATCACCACTGGCACCCCACAAGCCATAGCCTCGATTAAATAGAGTCCAAAAGCTTCAGGATAGGTTACCGGAACAGAGAAGACGGATAAGCTGCGCAAAAACTCAACTTTCGCATCACGATCCAAATCCGGAAACCATTTTACACAGGAACCAAGCCCGGCCTTCTCCAGCTTCTTTTGTAAGCCCTCAACATAAACTTGGTCGCCCCCGCCCATGGTCCCGGCGATGGCAAGTTCGAGCGACGAATCATTAAGGTGAATAAACGCATCAACAAGAAGGCCAAGCCCCTTGGAATGACACATGCGGGCCAGGTATCCGATTCGCTTACCTTCGCATTTCCCCTTCTCTTTATATCCGGAAAGATCAATACCGTTGGGAATCACTTCGATTGAATTAGCCAAAAGTCCTAATCGACTCTCCATTACGCCAGCATAATATTGACTCGGCGAAACCAAGGCGTCGGCTTCCTGAACCCGCAGCGCCATTTCTTGCCACGCATTGTCGCACCAAGGTTTTGGAAGGCTATCTAGAAATGAATCCTCCCCTTGAAAAGTACACACAACAGACACATCAAGCCGCTCTTTGAGTTCCCGGATTAATCCGGCAAGAAGGGCATTCGAGAGAACAATTACATCGGGCCGTCCATCTAGCTCCAGCCACTCAACCAATTTATCCAATTCCTTGCCTAGATTGCTCTCTTCCAACCGAAGCATAAGGGTTGTCATTTCACCTTGTTCCTTTGGTGAAGTCAGATGACTTCGTTTCGCCACCGCACGCAGTAAGCCACGTTTATTAAACAATCGATCCACCCAACGAGGCAACCACCGAAACAAGCGATACTTTTGTTGAAGGTAGACATTTATCCCGCCGAAGAAAACAGGTGTAGCCTCGTCAACCCGATCTTCATCAAGCTGCAAGGGCAAATACATCGGAACCAAATGCGCCTCGTGGCCCATCGAGATAAACTCCCTCGCAAGCGCGTTATCCCGCATGCACGCACCACAGTAGTAACTACCGGTTCCTGCAGTGAGGATGGTGATCTTCAAAACTAGGCCAGGGCTTCGCTATTCGCAACCTTGCCGTGGGCTAGGTCTTCCGGCAGTTCTGCAAACTCCGAAACCCGATCAAAGAGCTCGGTGTAATCTTTATCGATCAAATCTCCGATCAGGCAGTTCGTGAGGTCACGTCTGACTTCTGCGTATTTCATGACAACATCCTTGAAGCTGAAGTCCTGATCGTAAAACGCATAGACTAGTTTCCTCATCCACTCGATTCCTTGGCAAACCCGTTCACCGTAATCAGCAAACTGGTCCCCACTTGCATCGCCTGCCACAAGCGCCTTCTCGACTGCGTCCGCTCCCAGTGAACCTGTCGTCAGAGCCAAATAAACGCCTGACGAAAAAACAGGATCTAGAAATGCAAAAGCATCTCCAATAAGAACCAATCCATCAGTCGCACAACTTTCGGCTCGATAGGAATATTCCCCGGCCACCCAATACTGACCGAACTGTTCGCCTTCCGAGAGGTGCTCCTCCACCCACTTGTTTTCCTTGATCTCCCGCTCATAAATCTCTGCAAGATCACGACCGTCACGGTAAAGATAATCACGCTCCGCCACAATACCAGTACTTACGATGTCGTCCTTAAGCGGAATATTCCAGAACCAACCTTTCTCTTTCACGTAGGCAATCGTAGTAGCGCCTTCGTCAACACCCGGATCGCGTTTTGCCCCTTTGTAGAGAGTCCAGATTGCAATTTTATTGAGCTTGGGATCACGCTTTCGCCACTTCTTTTTGCGCTGAAAAAGAGCGTCTCGACCAGAAGCATCCATAGTGACAGGGGCACGCAACTCAAATCTCTTACCAGTCTCATCTTCCGCCCGTACTCCAACAATCACACCATCTTGCTCGATAAAATCGAGTACTTTGATCCCCTCTCTCACCTCGGCCCCTGCCTCCCTCGCACGCTCCATCATCATGGTATCGAAGGTTTCCCGATCTACCTGCCAAGTTTTTGCCCGAGGATGATCGGTGTGCTTTGAAAAATAGAACGGAGTGGAAACCTCTCCCTCGGGACTCGCAAACTGAACACTCTGCTTGCTCTGGAACCCCTCCTTATCGAGGCGATCTGTCATACCAAGTCGATCCAGGGTGTCCCAACAATGGGGAATTAATGATTCTCCAACGTGGTAACGCGGAAAGTGCTCCTTCTCCAAAACGATCACTTTCCGTCCCTTCTCCTCCGCCAAAATAGTAGCGGCAGTGCACCCGGCCGGACCAGCACCTATAATAAGGACATCGCAGTCATATGAAAGATTCGTGATCATAATTTTTCCTGTGGTAGAATTTCGATGATTCGAGCGAGAACATCATCATTCGCGCCGATAAGTTGATTGTAACGCCCAAACAAAAATCCGCCACCAGATGACGGGAAAAAATCCGGTTGGAAGGTTTTAGCCGGAATTTTGAGGAACCCTCCCGGACGACTAAAGTAATCAAGCCCACTTTCGTTTAAGATAGTCCCCAGAGGCTTCTTACCTTCTGTGATAACAGCTCCAAGCTCCTCAGGAAACCTTTCGAGAAAAATACGAATTAGTCCATATTCCACCGGTTTTTCTCCCACTGTCAGCAAAACCTCCCTGAAATAGGATCCTCGATTAATGCCTTCCTCAAAAATCCGAAGGGTAACCTCCCCGCCGTGGAAGCGGGATAAAGTTGAGGTCATATCATGATCGTGACAAAGAAGATCTCGATAGGGTTGTTCGACATCTCCAGAGTCAGCCCACGAAAAAGTGAGACCGCGAAGGTAATCGCAGACCATCAAATCCCGAATCGCCTCTTTTCCCACCATCGGCTAGACCAATTTGTCGGTGCGATGCTCCGGCAGGAAGAAATCGTGAAGAATATTGTCAACACAGAGCAAACCATCCCGTTTTAACACAATTTCTTTTCCCTCGACATTTAGGAGACCTTCTTTGGTCAATTCACCAAGTTCGTTTTCCCATCGACCTAAAACATCGACGCCGTATTTAGAGTCAAAATGCCCGGCATCGACTCTGCCCAGCTTCATTCGAAGAATAAACTCGCGAATCATTCTCTGCTCTTCGGTCGTCCGGAAGCTTCGCTTAGTTGGCATTTTGCCGGACTCGATTGCCGCGGTATAGTCATCAATCTCGGTAAGATTCTGATAATGCACTCCGCTTGCATGAGAAAACGAAGCCACGCCCAAACCAAGAAGATCAGCCCCACCCCAAAGAGCATCGCGATAGATAAACTTGCTCTTAGAAGGGTCCTTGACCGCCGTGTAGCCGGACCCAACGGTGTATCCAGCACTTTCAAGCGCAGCAAATGCCTCCTTGACCCAGCGGCGTTTAGTCTGCCAGTCGGCAACGGGAGCCACCAGCTTTCCGGTATCCTTCATCTCACGATAAATCGTCGTGTTGTAAGGAATCTCCATTTGGTAAATCGTCACGCTGTCAGGGGCCAACTCAATGGTCTTTTCGATATTTCGCTGCCAGTTTTCCTCGGTCTCTTCAATCATTCCGGCTATTAGATCGATGTTGATCTGATCAAAACCCTCAGCCTTGGCCCGCTCATAAGCGCGCCCTACTTCCTTGGATCGGTGTGCCCGACCGTTGATTTCCAAAATGTGATCGTCAAAATTCTCGATACCCAGACTAAGGCGGGTCACCCCGATATCTTTAATCGCAGACAGCTTACCGGGGTTAAGTGTTCCAGGCTCGCACTCGAATGCCACCTCTTCTGCAGCATCCCAGGGAAGAATGGCCTTCATGCGATCGGTTAGATGAGCCAACTGTTTGGCTGACAAATAAGAAGGTGTCCCACCTCCAAAGTAGATAAAATGTGGCTTGCGGCCTTCGATAAGAGGCTTGCGTGCCATCATCTCGAGTTCGGTCACCGTCGAATCCAGGTAATGCTTGATATCATCCGCACTTTTATCTGTATAAACCCGAAAATAGCAAAAGTGGCACCTTTTGCGGCAAAATGGAATGTGGTGATAGAGCCCAAGGGGAACCCCTTCCTTCGCCGATTGATTGTAGATTTCATCAACTTGCTCGTTTTGGTTATCCGACCAAAACGAGAACGGAGGATAGTTCGAGATGAAGTAATTCCCCGCACGGGTGTCTTTCTTCTGATTTGCGGCAGCGCTCATGTAATGAAAGTTTGACGAGTTCGTAGCACATTACACGGAAGAAAATATCATTATTACACTCTCATATAAAATCCTGCGTCGGAGCAGTGACGGAAACGTCACAACTTGGCAGCATTGATTTTGGGCTAACCTAGGGTTAATTTTATCTCCGTATGGAACATATCCTGATCGTCGAAGATGAAATCGACATCGCCCAGCTTGTCTCTTTTAACCTTGAAAGGGCCGGATACTCGACCGACATGGTGCATGATGGTCGCGAAGGACTTGAAAGAATCCTTAAGGATCAACCAGACCTCGTCATCCTCGACCTCATGCTGCCTGGAATGGATGGCTATCAGATTCTGAAGGAGATGCAGCGCGACACCCGGTCGCACTCTACTCCTGTCTTGATGCTGACTGCCAAAAGCCAAATCGATGACCGTATAAGGGGTCTAGAACTGGGAGCTGATGACTACCTCACCAAGCCATTTAGCCCCAAAGAGCTAATTCTCAGGGCACAGGCGATTTTGAAAAGAAATTGCATAACTCCCGGCTCGGTGATCTTTGTATTCGGGCCTTTCCGTTTCGACAAAAACAGTCTCGCGTTCTACCTAAACGAAGAGCCGCTTCCCCTCACCTCGACTGAATTCAAGCTACTCCTTTTCCTTTGCCAGCGCCCGGGGCAACCGCAAAACCGAAATGATCTTCTCAAAGTAGTCTGGGGATATAGCAACGATGTCCACAGTCGAACCCTCGATACCCATATGAAGAGACTTCGACAGAAATTAGGAGATGAGAGTTCGCTCATTGAAACTGTCCGAGGAATCGGCTATCGAGTCCGCGAAATCGAATGACATACTTCGCCTTTAGCTGTGCACTCGCTCTAGCATACCTCCTACTCAGATCCAGGAAGAGATTGGTGGATGCAGAAAATGAACTGGCCCGACTCCGAGCAGAGGCAAACCGTAACGAACGAAAAAAAAATAAAGCTCACAACCGCGAACTGCAAAGCCTCCTCGATGCCCTTCCTTATCCATTCTTCTCAATTAATGAGGCGGGTATAATTAATCGGGTCAACTCACACGCCAGAAAGATCTTCGGTGACCGTGACATCCACAACCGCAGTATCCGGCAGGTCTTCCTTGACTCATCAATCGTCTCGTTACTTTCCGATTCCCTCTCCAAACCGGAGCCACATCGGGACGTTTTACGATTTCCGCCCAACTCGGTTTTTTCTTCGAATGCCGATAATAAGGATTCCCATTGGGACGTCGAACTTCGCCCTCTTTCACTTCAAAGTAACACCCGTGAACTTCAGTTTATGATGAGGGATATCACAGCCAGCATTCATGCAGATCAGGTAAGGCAGGACTTTGTCGCGAACGCCTCTCACGAATTACGAACACCGCTCTCGATCATCTCTGGGTATCTCGAAAATCTCACTGAAGATGAAGGCCTCGACAATAAGGACCTCGCACGAAGAATGCTCGAAACCATGGATCGACACGTAGTCCGGATCAATCGGATCGTCGAGGATATGCTGGTCATTTCCAAACTGGAATCAGACGACGCCGTTCCACTCAATTTGGCCCCCTTCAACATCGCTGCCTGCGTTCGTGACATCTTGGAACGACTCGAACTCGTCATCAAAAAGCAAAACGTTACCATAGAGCTGGATGTCCCCGAATTTCAGCTCATTGGCGATCACTTTTACTGGACACAGATTCTCTTCAACCTTGTTGAAAACGCCCTAAAGCAAAACCCGGGAATCGCTCTCAAAATTCAGATCACCGCGGAAGTGGATAAGCAAAACAAATTCACGATCCGAATCTCGGATAATGGGATAGGAATTCCAGCGACTGATCTTCCGTTTATTTTCAAACGATTTTATCGCGTTGAAAAGCACCACTCTCAAACTCAGGTGAAGGGAACCGGCCTAGGTCTGTCCATTGTGAAACGAGCCATTGAAGCTCACGGAGGAATCATCACCGCAACTTCGAGCCCCGGAGTAGAAACGGTTTTCACGATCATGGTTTCCCAATCGCCTGAGGATTCAACTGCGATTAAAGAGTAAGTCTTGCTATTTGGCACTAACTCCGCTTTCTCTCTCCGCAACTTCGGAGGAAATTCTCCTCCACCCCTTTCCATTCTTGTTCGATGAGAGACTGGTTCCGGGTTTTCAAAACAACCTCGTCGAACCCAGCCCGGAAGCATTCTTGCCAACCGGCACTCTAAAACATGACCCCAACCTCATTCGAGGAGCTTGCATTAGCAGCTCCCATCAAGCGCGCCCTCGCCGAACAAAACTACACCACTCCGTCTCCTATTCAGGCGCAGTCCATTCCGATTCTTCTCAAAGGTAGAGATCTCCTCGGCATCGCTCAAACCGGCACCGGTAAGACAGCTGCTTTCTCGTTACCCATTCTCGATGCTCTCCATAACAACCCTCAACGTCCTCGTCGTAGATCAGCCCGCGTTTTGGTCCTGACGCCCACCCGCGAACTCGCCACCCAAATCTCTCAAAGCTTCGACAGCTACGGCCGCCACCTTCGCTTCAGAAAGTCTCTTGTCTTCGGAGGTGTTGGAAAAAACCCGCAAATCCGTGCCATGCAACCAGGTGTCGATGTCCTCGTCGCCTGCCCCGGTCGTTTACTCGACCATATGAATGAGGGTGATATCGATCTCTCCGGCGTGGAGTACTTCGTTCTCGATGAAGTCGATCGCATGCTCGACATGGGTTTTCTCCGCGATGTTAAAAAGATCGTCGCCGCGCTTCCGAAAAAGAAGCAATCCCTTTTCTTCTCCGCCACTCTCGCTCCCCAGATTAAGGAATTGGCCCACACCATTCTTGTAAACCCGGCATCGGTTTCCATCGCACCCGAGAAAACGACCGCAGAGAAAGTCGACCAGACCGTTTGTTTCGTCGACAAGGATAATAAGAAGGAGCTTCTTCTTGAGCATCTCACCGAGCAACGAGGCAAAGGGCTGACCATCGTCTTTTCGCGCACAAAACATGGCGCCAACAAACTTTGCAAATCCATCAACTCACACGGCTTTGAAGCAGAGGCAATTCACGGCAACCGTTCCCAGCCACAACGTGACCGCACTCTGACCAAGTTTAAAAAAGGAACTCTCCCCATCCTTGTCGCAACCGACGTTGCTGCTCGCGGAGTTGACGTCAAGGATGTCACCTTGGTCGTTAACATGGATCTTCCCAACGAAGCGGAAGCCTACGTTCACCGCATTGGCCGCACTGGTCGAGCCGGAGCCACAGGACACGCGGTCTCCTATTGTTCGCCCGAAGAACACGAGTTCTTCATGGATATTGAAAAACTCATTCAGCAAAAAATTCCGGTTGATTCAACCCACGCCTACCATCACGAGGAACTCGCTGACCTTCATGCCCGAGGCATCAAATCACGTGAGTCAACCAGAGATAATGGTGGAAAGACCCGCAAGGGAGGAGGCGGTGGTGGCCGCGGTCGCCAGGGAGGAGGCGGACGCAGACCCCAAGGTCAAAGCCAGGGACAAGCACGCTCCGGAGGAAGTAGTCGCCGGCGCCGCCGAGCCTAAATCCGCTTAGCTTCCGCCGCGTAGAATTTCCAGCGGCGGATGGTTGCTAACACCCCGGCTCAAAGCCAGCCCGCCAAGCACAGACAACAAAATCACCGCCCCAAAAGCTGCTACAATCAGCATTGCGTCCGGCCATGGTGATGCCTTAAACACGAAGACAGCCAGCGCAGCATTTGCGCCCACTGCCAACAGGGCTCCTGTCAAGGCGGTGAGAATTCCGAGTGTCGCGTATTCAACCAACAGAATTATCCGCACTTGTTTCGCCGAGGCGCCGAGCGTTCGAAGAAGCACGCTTTCCTTCAGGCGGACATCACGCCCATTCATCAAGGTCCCGATTAGAATTGGCAGGCCAGCCAATACGGTGAAGCCAGCCAAGACGGAAATCACCATCGAAATCTTTCCCAGGATATCCCGGACCTCCTTGAGAATTTGAGTCAAATCAATCGCAGTCACATTCGCAAATCCACCTACCAGCTCGCGTTGTAATTCACCCGATGCCTCGGGTGACGGAGTTCGGGTGGTGACAACATTAAAACCAGGCACGTCCTCCAAAGCTCCCGGAGGAAAGACCATGAAAAAGTTCAGGTTAAACCGACTCCAATCAACCTTACGAATACTGGTGACCCGCGTGCGAAGAGGAATCCCCAACACATCCATCGTGATTTCATCACCTATCCCAACCTTCATGTCCCTGGCAATTTTCTCCTCCAGCGAGATTGGCACGACTCCAGACCTGTCTGCCTTTTCGGTAGCCAATTCACCCTCGATGATAGTTTCGGTAAAATTAAGTTCTCCCCGGTAAGTCGACCGAAATTCACGCCTGCCCACCCAACCGGGGACACCTTTGACTTTCCCCACCTCTACCCCGCCAATCGATTGAACCCTCATCGTCACCATCGGAACACTTTCAAGAACAGGAAGCCCCTTCTTTTCTAGGAGCGCTTCCACACCGGATACCTGATCAGGTTGAACATCGATGAGATACAAATTTGGGCTCTCATCTGATCGCTGAAGATTCAGGCGGTCATTCAATAGTTTGCCAGCGGAAAGAATTGTCACTAAGAGGAAGGTCCCCAGTCCCAACGAAAGCAAAAAGAGCAATGTTTGGTTCCCGGGGCGATGCAGATTCGAAACACCCTGACGTAGCAAATAGGGCCAGCGTTTACCCACGATCCGACGGGTCACTGCCATGAGTATTTTTGCCACTGCCGTCAGTATCAGGAAGGCCGCAGCCAAACCTCCAACCATTGCCAACGCACGTTTCCAGTTAGGATCGTTTGCGCGTGCTACCATCACGAGAAGCACAATCAGCAAAAGATACACCGGCAAAGCACGCCAGAATCCACCAGTTGAACGAGCACCACTTCTCAAGGTGACGGCTGGAGAAATATCACGAATTTTCAAGAGTGGCAAAAGAGCGAAGCCACAGCAAACAAGGAGCCCCATGGCTGTTGTCTGGGCGACAATCTTCCACTCAGGCGAAGGATTCACGGAGACCGGCAATTCTTCCCCCAGAGCTTCAAGCAAGCCCACCTGAATCCCGATACCAAGACCGGCACCCAGCAAGGCGCCAAAAAGTCCCAGAGCAATTGCCTGCGCGAAATAAATACCAAACGCGAGATTCCCCGGGCACCCCAAGCAACGAAGAACCGCAATAGTGGAAATACGTCGGGTCACATGGGCATGAACTGCACCTGCCACCCCAATCGCACCAAGTGCCAGGGAAGCCAAAGCAATTAGCCCGAGAAATTTCTGAAAATTTTCCAAGGCATTCCCTAAATTCTCCCTTCGATTCTCCGGGGTTTCCATACGCCAACGACTCAAGGGGAATTCGTCACGAATTGAATCCTTCAACTTCTTCGAATCGCCCATATCGGGGATTTCAAGATGCAGTTGATAGGATGCCATACTATTTTTTTCCAGCAGGCCACTGGACTCGATATCCCCCAGATGAACGTAAACCTCGGGCGCAAAACCACTAAAACGATTTCCACGGGGAGCTGGCTTATCAATAGTGCCGAGAATCTTCAATTGAATCCCACCCAACTTAACTTCATCCCCAACCTTCGCAGAAAATTGATCAAGAACCGCAGGTTCCAATAGAATCCCCCCACCCTGCGACAAGTCATCCCAAGCCGCTGCGGGCTGGGTTTCCACCTCGCCATAAAAGGGATAGCCTCCATCCATCCCGCGAACCTGCATCAAGCGAGCCCCTCGATCCGGAAGAAAACGTAACATGGAAGGAAAACTAACCTCCCGACTCACCCGCTCAGCTCTCTTGGAAAGGATTTCGAACTCCTCTGGTTTAATCACCTGTCGGGATGACACCCGTAAATCCGAGCCCAAAAGCGATTTCGCTTCGGATTCAATTCCACGCTCCACACTTGTCTTCAGCGAATGAATCGCAGTCAGCGCACCAACGCCGGAAACAATTGCCAAAGAGAAAATCACCAGGCGCAAACGTTGCGAACGACTGTCACGCCAAGCCATTCGCCAAACCCATGGGTGAAACAAAGACCGCCAAAGACTCTTTGGTAGAGCATTACTTTTACACGAGCTCATTTTCTTCCTCCGACACAATGATTCCTCCACTCATCGTCACCACCCGGCGCGCCTTCGCAGCCAAGGCAGGATCATGGGTTACCAACACGAGAGCCGTTCCGGCTTCGCGATTCAATCGAAAAAGCATCTCGACGATCGGCTCGCTTGTTCCCGAATCGAGATTCCCGGTCGGTTCATCTGCAAACAAAATCTTGGGCCGATGAATAAAAGCTCGAGCAAGAGCGACGCGCTGCTGTTCGCCACCGGAAAGCTGCAAAGGATAGTGATCCATCCGGTCACCCAGCCCAACTTCATTGAGTAGTCTTTCTGCCTCAGCCTGTTTTCCGGATTCACCTCGAAGTTCAAGCGGAACCAAGACATTTTCCACGGCGGTCAAAGTTGGGATCAATTGAAAGCTCTGAAAAACAAATCCAACCAGTCGGTTTCGCAAGGCCGCCCGTTCATCCTGATTGAGGGTCTCGATCGCCATCCCGTCCAATTCCACCGAACCCGAGGTCGCATCATCCAAGCCCGCACAGAGTCCGAGCAGCGTCGTTTTGCCACTCCCAGATGGGCCAACGATTGCCAAAGTATCCCCTTCCTCAAGATTAAGACTAACGTCTTTTAGGACAATTAACTCCTGTGAGGCGGTCTGATGGACCTTGCGCAAATCAGACACCCTAAGAATGGACGGTTTGACAGTGCTTGGGGACAATTCTAGGGTCGGAGAGGATGGAGAAGACATTACGGCGAAAATTTTGGGCAAAATTGGTGTTGGTTGCTGCCAGTCTATTATTCGCCGGGAACACGGTGAAAGCAAATGATACAAAGAAGCGCATCGTTATCATAGGCGATAGTATCACAGCGGGATACGGACTGGCTCTTAATCAAGCCTATCCAGCCCTGCTCCAAAAAAAAATTGATCAAGCCAAATTACCCTTCGTTGTCGTCAATGCCGGAGTGAGCGGAGACACCACTGCCGGAGGCCTCCGACGGGTCGCTTGGTCAATGAGCAAAGGTGCTGACATTCTCATTATCGCTTTGGGCGGCAACGATGGACTTCGAGGCATCTCTCCAGAGGAGACGAAAAAGAACCTCTTGGAAATCGTCAAAAAAGCCCGGGTCAAGAACCCCGGAATTCTCCCCTTTATCGCCGGGATGCAGATGCCCGACAACATGGGCCCGGAATTCACCAAGCAGTTCAAAACGCTTTTCCCCGAGGCGGCCAAAAACTCGAAGTCAGTCCTTATCCCTTTCCTCATTGAAGGCGTTGGAGGGGACGAGAAACTCAACCAAGAGGACGGAATTCACCCGACTGCAGAAGGGCAAAAAGTTGTGGCTGAAAACGTCTGGAAGGTTCTCCTGCCGAAATTAATTTAATGACCGACTCCTTAAGGAGACGAAAATTACCCACTTCAACCGAGACCTAAAATAGACCTCACTCAAGGTCGCCCATAATCGCCTTGGGTTGCGGCTTCCCAATTTTCTTTAAGGTAATTTGAATTAGCTTTTTTTCTAAATTCAGATGAAAAGTAACAGCCGCAAAAACAGCTGGTGCCTGTGAGATTCCACTGACTTGACAGTCATAAACCGTCGTTCCTGCAGGCTCGTGAAGAGTTCCACGTTTGAAAAATCCTCTCGAGGCCAGCGTTGGACTTCCAAGTCGAAACCACCAGTAAAATGAGCATCTTCACAATACTGGACCTCCAAATTCTGAGATTATCCTCGAAAACGAAGCCAGAG
>JBDNAG010000024.1:0-15955 GCA_039768565.1 Akkermansiaceae bacterium
AGCTCATACTGAGCAATCCGAGTGAGCGTTTCCGGATCACCGATATGCTCGTGCTGGTATTCGTTGAGGTCTTTCAGTGCATCGAGAGTCTTGCGCCGTGCTTCCCGATTCATTCCTTTCGGATCGGTAAGGTAGAGAATGGGATCTCCCCCGTCTGTTCGGCATTGCACCCCTTGATAAAGAGTTGGCAGAAACCCGGATCCCCAAAGAGATTTTCCGGCGCTGGGGGTCTTTCCTCCTGAAGCCAGCACCACAAACCCAGGCAGATTTTTGTTCTCACTACCCAAACCATAGTTCACCCAAGACCCCATCGAGGGATAGCCCAGAAGCGGGTTCCCGGTTTGCAGTAACAACTGCGCCGGTGAGTGGTTGAACTGATCGGTATTCATCGAACGAATGACACAAACATCATCGATCACCGAACTCAGTCCCGGCAGCAGGTCACTGACCCACTGACCGCTCTCCCCCCGCTTCTTGTAATCAAAGACAGGCCCCATCATTTTCGGAGTTCCCTTGATAAAGGCGAAGCGCTTGCCCTTGAGATATTCCTCGGGACAATCCTTTCCATGAAATTTTGTTAAAGCAGGCTTATTCTCAAAGAGGTCAATCTGCGACGGCGAACCCGCCATGTGCAGGTAGATGATCGATTTGGCCTTCGCCGGAATCTTCACACCAGTTCCAGGGCCAACCTTTTCTTCCGCGAGCAATTGGTTCAGGGCAAGAGCGCCAAAACCCAAACCTGCCTGACCAAAGAAATGGCGCCGAGTTTGAGCCCGGACTTTTTCGTGTTGAAGATTCATGGTTTGGTCAGGGTTTCGTCAAGATTCAGAAGAACGTTCGCAACCGCTACCATCGCGGCATCACCGTCGCCAAGCCCCGCCGATTTCAAAAGCTCTTGAGCCGCCTCCGGGTTACCAGAGTAATGCTCCTTCATCGTGTCATGCAGCAACTGCAATCGAGCCAACTCCTTGACCGAAGGCGGACGAATGAGAACCAGGCGAAACCCGTGTTCGAGATCCTTCATCCTCTTCGAAAGTGCTCCGGCAGCCTCCAAAAATGAAGTATCATTGAGAGTGATCAAGGCCTGCAATGGTGTGTTTGTCCGGATTCTTCGAATCTGGCAAACCTCACCTGAACCCGCATCAAAGGTTGTCAACGCCGGATAGGGACTGGTCCGTTTCAAATAGGTGTAAACGCCCCTGCGATAACGATCTGGGCCCGTAGCATTCTTCCACTTCTCACCACTATAAGTGGACTTCCATACTCCGGACGGTTGCGGAGGCATTACCGAAGGGCCACCCAGTTTCTGACTCAGCAGTCCCGATGCAGCAAGAGCCTGATCACGGACCATTTCCGCGGAGAGCCGAAAACGCGACCCGCGGGAGAGAAACTCATTGCGAGGATCTTTCGCCAAGCGATTCGCCGTCAACTTCGCGCTCTGCTGGTAGGTCTTGGACAACACCATGGTCTTCAACAACTGCTTCAAAGACCAACCTTGTTCTTGATAATTCACCGCAAGCCAGTCGAGTAGTTCGGGATGAGTCGGCACGGCGCCCTGCATGCCAAAATCCTCTTCGGTCTCAACAATTCCTTTTCCAAAAAGCCGGGCCCAAATTCGATTCACCATCACCCGCGCTGTCAACGGGTTATTGGGATTCGTCAACCAACGCGCGACTCCGAGCCGATTGGCCGGAAAACCCTCTGGCAAAGAACCAAACAACTCAGGCAGGCGCTCTGAAACAACTTCTCCTTGGTCGAGAAAACTCCCCCGTTTATGAACCTTGGTCACCCGCCGTTTGCTTGTCACTAGCTCCCGCATGATTGGAGTTTTTGGGATCGCACGTTTCACTTGCTCCAGCCTCTTCTTAAGTTCGGCTATCCGAGTATTCATCTTCCGTGTTGGTTGATAAAATTTCGTGAGAAAAATTGATTCCTGTCCACCCTGAAAATCGACATCTGCCGCCAACCATTTCGCGGAAACATGGCTCACCGAGATTTGAAAAGTTTCGAAAGTCAGTCCCTGACCGTATTCCTGCTCCAGGGTCAGTTTGAGCCTTCCGCCTGAAATCGGCTTGGCAAAATCAAAAATCGCCACGTGAGGTTCGGCAGCCTTGGGAGAAAATGCCCACCCGGCCTTAACGCTCCCATCAACTGACTTAGCCACTTCCCAACCCTTCTGCGAAAAATCCGCGCGAGGATTGATCAACTTAAGCTTCCGAGATTCCTCCCCATCAACAACGAGTTCTGCCGTCAGCTCCCGCAAGGCAACATTCTTATCTTTCCACTTCCCGCCAGGTTTCTTGGTCGGAGCATCAATACGAAGTGCCGTGAGTGGCTGACCGGGAGGAAGATCAAAAGTCAGAATCCAGGTATCTTTTTCAGGAAGCTCGCCCTCCACCGAGATAACGCCCTCATTGTTCTGTTGTAATCTGGCAGCCTTCGTTTCCTGTAGTTGCAAGCGGAGCGGTTTCCAAAGAGGATCATTCCCGATATCTGCCTTCCACTTATCAAAGGCAGCCTGAAACCCTTCCGGCCTCGCTTTCAACTTCCCCTCCAAATCCTCTATTTCCATTTCAAGAACTTGAATTCCCCTTCGTTGATCCTTGGTCGGGGTCGCCATCACCGGCGTGCCCCGGTCGGCGTCTTCAGTCTGATTAAAGAAGGCATAAAAGGAGTAATAATCTTCAATGCTGATCGGGTCATACTTGTGGGTGTGACACTTCGCGCATCCCATTGTCAGCCCCATCCAAACCTGCATCGTGGTATCGACTCGATCCTTCACTGCAGCAACCCGGAATTCTTCGTCATCGGTTCCGCCTTCGTCATTTTCCATCGTGTTACGATGAAAGGCGGTCGCGAGGATTTGATCGACAGTTGCCCCAGGCATCAAATCTCCAGCCAACTGTTCGACTGTAAATTGATCAAAAGGCATATCGGCATTCAGGGCGTCGATGACCCAATCCCGATAGCGCCAAATATTACGGCCCCGGTCCTTTTCGTATCCTTTGGTGTCGGCATAGCGCGCCAAATCCAGCCACATCCTGGCCCAGTGCTCTCCAAATGACTCCGAAGCCAAAAGCCGGTCAACAACCTTGCTGACATCACCTGACTTTTGAAACTCCTCAGCCTCTTCCAGGGAAGGTGGCAGTCCGGTCAAATCAAGAGCAAGCCTCCGAATCAAAGTGTATCGATCGGCCGGCTTTGACATCTCGAGGCTAGCTTCCTTAAGCCGTTTGGAAATAAAATGATCGATGGCTTGTTCCCCTTCGGGCACAGCCAACTTCTCCGGTTTTTGAAAGGACCAGTGCTCATCGTATGGAGCGCCCGCCGCCACCCACTTTCTCAGGATTTCTTTTTGCGACTCGGTGAGCTGGTGCCCCGAGTCCGGCGGCGGCATCAAATCATCCTTATCATCGGTCTCGATTCGATAGATCAACTCAGGGTCATCCGCCGACTTTAAAGCCTTCTTTACCCCAGCTGCGGTGTCCAACCGTAACTTCCCCTCACGGGCTTCTTCATCCGGCCCATGGCAGGCGAAACAATTTGAAGAGAGAATAGGCCGGACATCTCGATTGAAATCCAAACCTGCACGCGCCCCCATGGCCGAGAGGGCTATGACTGAAACGACGATGATCCGGGAACACATGAGTGAGCAGTCCCTCCACTCTATCTGACTCCCCCCCGAACCCAAGAAAAAGGAATCCCCTAAAAGAGTGCGGCAGCCTCGCCCGGAAGAGGAAAGTGTCCACTTCGCTCCTTTTTCCAAATCACTTCGCCATCCCGGCGAATCTCAAAAATCCCTCCACCGCCGGCAACCAATGTCGCCCTTCGGCCCGCTGCTTTCTCGATTTCGGCCGACACACGGTCAGCTTCCGGGAGGTAGTTTCATTGAGAGCAATATTCAATCTCGATTGACATGTGGGCATCATCGCCGCGATTCCCGGTCTAACAAACGAAAATTTTCCAACCTGATATTTTTAAGCCACCAATCAAATAAGATAGAAGATCCGAAGACATCTCGCAATCACCTGCGTCTGAAATTCAGGAGGAAAAAGAACGCCAAGAGGAACCGCAACCAGAAGCAATGCCGGTATCTTTCCCAGTGGTTTCCCCAGTTTCCCCTCAAGCATCACCAAAAGGCCGTGAACAACGAAGAAAGCCGAGGGCAGCCCATACCCCGCCCCCACCGGCACCGTTATCGCAATCTCATGGAACAAGCCCGACACCACAAAAACTGCCACAGTTCCCGCTTCGTGGCCCAATACCCCTCCAACCGGTCTCCCCACTAATCGCTGCATCATCTGAGAATAGCCAACATTCCATCTTCGGCTCCAAAAATCAGCCACTCCGCGAGCCTTCAAAAGATTGGGAAACAAGGTGCGCACCGGGAATCCAGCTGCCCTGAGCCCTCCCTTGAGAAAACGCAGGACTCCAAAGTGAAAAAACAGACTCATCGGCAAAAACATCACCAGAATCTGACGCCAATCCATCTCCCACACTAACCAGGCTCCGAGAGTGCCCGCCACCATCAAGACGAGACCAACCACCACGTCGTTCTTCCATTCCATTCCCTTCCGGTTTTTAGCAAAAGTTCCTGGGTCCATCCCGAACCAGCCCAAACCAAAAACGAAATAGCGTTTCCAATTAAGGTGACCACCCCACGCCCGGTAAACGAGTCCTTTCATCCCGGCGAGAAGAACGGCGCAGATCCCCACCATTCTGAAAATTGGATCTACCCCTCGAAGGGTGTCATGGGCGAACCACAAGAGCACTAAAACCAAAATCCAAGCAACCCACATGGGTAACTTTACCCGCCCCAGGAGCAGGCCCACGAACATCAAGCCAACGATCCAAATCATCCTGCCCCTCCTAAATTCCACCAGACCATGATCCCGAAGAAGATCATGAGATACAGAAAGAGCAACGTGAGCAGATGTTTTGCAAGGCGGTTGAAAGGAGTGTCTTCAACCTCCGCAAGATCAAACCCAAAAAATTGCAAATAAACCCTGACCGACCACCAAAAACAGATGAAACCCGAAATGGCTGCGGCAGCCGAGTTGCCACTTAGCAACCAGTCACGAAAGCCCAGTGCCAAAATCGCGAAGAAACAATGACTGGCCAAAATGTATGCCGCATAGGTCCAAAAGAGCTCTCTCATCAAAGGGCTTAGATCAGCTAGCTTTTCTCTCCAACCCAGAATCCGAGGAATCCAAAAACTGGCAATTGTCAGCACTAGCAGGCCACATCCCGCAAACAGTAAGCCGTAGTTCAGAAACTCCCTCATCGTTCCGTTAAGAATACAGCAGCAAAGATGAGCGCCAGTGTTAAAAAGACCACGAGAAAAAAGGCATCCCAAAATCGCTCACGACGACGATACTCAGGGTCGTAGTAGGTCAATTGCACGATCACCCGGCTTCCCCAGAAAACGGCAAAGAAACCACTCACCACCTTGGCCATGCCACCTTCAAAAAACAAATGCGGCCAACCAAGGCAGAGGATCGCAAGTCCTGAGATGAGCATCACGATGTAACCACAGTGCACATAGAAGATCTGGCGCACCAAACTCTCAGCTCCGGCAAGACTTCTGGCATACCCCAGACGTGGCGCCGCCACAAAATTGGCGACAACCAATCCCACACATATCAACCCGGCAAGGCGTAATAAAAGAACTGCTAACTCAGTATTCATTCCCTTAGAATTCCATGAGCCTCGTCAATCGACGAGGCCGGTTTCGGTTTCCGTTTTCTTTCCTTCGAAAGAGTTTTCTAATTAATGCGATCATTGTCTTTATTTCTACAAATTCATGGGTGGTGGCACGGCTCTCCCACCTCGCATTCGCGCACGGCTGAAAAGGAAGAGGTTCAAAAAGTGCATAGCCCCAAGGACCAGAAGAACAACCCCCAACTTCCCACTCAATGCCTCAAAAACACCAGTGATGTTAGCGACCGCAATATCAAGCTTCAGGTAAAGTGTCACAAAGCCGATATTCACGAGATAAAACCCAACCACCAGAAGATGATTCACGCTGTCCGCCATTTCTGTATCACCATTGAAGCACTCGACAAGGAACACCCTACCATTCCGGTGAAGCGTTCGCGCAACCCAGATGGTGATAGGGATTGCGACAAGGAGATAGAGAGCATAAGTAATTACTGTTTCATTCATTTTATTTGAGGTTGGTAGTTAGCGCATGAGTTCGGCGCGCCACTCATCGTGGTCAATTACGTAGAGATCATTTTTACATTCCGGAGATTTCATTTCATTAAGGGCTTCTCGTACTTTACGGTCTTTTAGGCGAAAGAAAGCCTTACTGAAGCTGTGTCGATTTGATGCGAGAATCCGCCACACCCGAACCGCCACAGCCAACATCGCTGGCTTTGCAAGCCTGCGGGCGAGGCTCCGATGATGAGCACAACTGAAAAGACACCACACCCATGCTTCCGCGCTCCGATAGGTAGCGCCCGCCCCGGTTCGGACGATCATTTCCCGGGCAGGGTCAAGAGCTCCGTTCCCCGGAAATTCTTCTTCGGCTCCAGGAGACCGATACGGGATGAAACGAATCTCAAACGCCCGCCCCCGACGATTGATCCACTCATGGAAAGTGCAGCATATTCCCCAGCGACCGTAGTAATAGACTGCGATGGAATTGACATGGATTGGGAGGTTCATCTTCATACCCTTTCTGCTTATTTTGTTTTTTCAGTATTTTCTGAAACCTTGTTTTGTGACAATTGACCGTTGATGGTTTTGGGGACCGGAAGCTCTAACCGAAGAACTTCATGGCCAGCTTAATGGCCTTACCGTGCTGCATCGAAGCGACTCGATCACCCATCTTGGAAGCGAAGCTTACAAAATCCTCAAGTTGCTCCATCTGATTATAAAAGTCCTTCCCCTCGGGAGACTCCATTTCCTCGGTAGCAGCCTTGCAGCTTCTGAGAGTCTCCAGCGCCGGGTCGATTTCACGACGTTTCCTCTCGCGCGCGACACGTCTGAAAATCTCCCAGACGTCTTTTTCGGCCTCGAAAAATTCTTTCCTCTCTCCCTTTTTAGTAATAATCCGAATCAATCCCCAGCTAACAAGATCCTTGAGGTTGGTATGAGCATTCCCCCGGCTAATCTCAAGAGTCTCCATCACTTCGTCGGTGCTCATCACCTCCGGAGCAGTCATAAGAAGGGCGTGGATCTGAGCCATCGTACGATTGATCCCCCATTGTGCCCCCATGATTCCCCATCGGGTCACAAACTCATCACGGGCTGCCTCAAGTTTAACACATTCCTCGCTCATCTGGTTTCAGTATTTACTGAAAGTTCATTTCAGTCAAGCTGAGGATTAGTAAATTTTAATTACCACCACCTAGTTGAGAGTATGGTTTCTCCTAATCACCTCATGAATAATCCTTCCCTCCTTCAAAGCTGGCTCCCAGATTTTCGTCGTGAACGAAAATCCTTACACCGCTCCTGAAGCCGAACCGGCGATCAAAACAGCTTCCCATCAAGGCGAACTAACTTCGCCCTATGGGGCCTACCGGAACGTCGGGCTTTGGCGCTACCTTATTCTTTCGCTCCTCGGCCTCGGCATCATTCTGAGTGGCCTTCAAATCAAGACCCTTCTTTCTCTAAACCATGCCAATTCACTCGCGGAAGAAGATTTTCTCTTCGACGAAAGCGTGGATCAATTTGCCGACACCTCCGGCCAAGTTGGCCAGATCCAGGGCATCATCCTTCTCATCACCGTCGTGATATGGTGTTTTTGGAAGAACAAGTCCTGCAAAAACGCCTGGCTTTTTCAAAGCGCCACCCTTGCCTCCCGGATGACCCGCATGCTCCCTTCTCACAAAAATGTGACCCCGGGTTGGGCGGTCGGGTCTTACTTCATTCCTATTCTGAACCTTTGGAAACCCTATCAAGCCGTGGTCTTCATCAGAGAGCAAGTTTCGGAAAAAACGCACATGGGTTTCCTGGTCGGGCTTTGGTGGACGGCGTGGTTGGTGACCAACGTCTCTTCAAATTATTTCTATCGAAATGAAGCAGACGAATTCTACAGCACGGCTGAAGCTATCTCTTATAACAACGGAATCATCATAGATGAAATCATCTCCGTTGTGGCCTCAATTCTTGCAGCCGCGGTCATTCAGAAATTGACCACGGGACAGGAGCGAATGGCATCCGACTACGGTCTTGTGCCCGATTAAAAAAGCCCGGCCCTCCACGAGGAGAACCGGGCTTTGGAAAAACTGGTGGGATTAAGCTTCGGTCAAAGCAGCAACTCCAGGAAGAGTTTTTCCTTCGAGGAGCTCAAGACTTGCGCCACCCCCGGTAGAAATGAAACTCATCTTATCTGCAACTCCAAACTTCACTGCAGCAGTGACGGAATCACCTCCACCAACGATGCTTAGCGCTCCGCTTTCGACAACCGCCTCGGCGATTTCCTTAGTACCTTTGGCAAAGCAATCCTTCTCAAAGACTCCCATTGGTCCGTTCCAAAGTACCGTTTTTGCAGTTAGGAGAACCTCTTTAAATTCGGCAATTGCCACGTCCCCAATATCGATACCTTCCTTGTCGGCCGGAATCGCTCCGCCTTTTCCATAAACCTCGGTATTCCAAGTCTCGGCACCTTCCTTAAATTCTTTGGTGATCCGCGTGTCGGCCGGAAGCAGGAATTTTACCCCTTTTTCATCGGCCTTCTTGAGGATCTCAAGGGCAAGCTCCTGCTTGTCGTCTTCTACCAAGCTCATTCCGATTTCATACCCCTGTGCTTTGCGGAAGGTATAGGCCATGGCCCCACCGATCAAGATCGTGTCAGCTTTCTCAAGAAGAGCCGAAATCACCTCAATCTTGTCACTCACTTTCGCGCCGCCCATGATGACGACGAATGGGCTCTCGGCCTTGGACAATTTGCCTTCAAGATATTCAAGCTCGCGCTCGATAAGCAATCCCATCGCGCTTTTGGAGACATGGCGCGTCACTCCCTCGGTGGAAGCGTGGGCACGGTGAGCGGTTCCAAAGGCGTCGTTCACAAAAATCTCGGCATTTCCGGCGAGGGACTTGGCAAACTCCGCATCGTTCTTCTTCTCCTCGGTGTAATAACGGGTGTTTTCCAGAAGAAGCACGTCGCCATCCTCCAAGCCGGCGCGAAGAGCGGCGGTGTCTTCACCAATACAATCTTCCGCAAACGTGACGTCCTGCTCAAGCAACTCACAAAGGCGAGCTGCGACGGGCTCCAAGGAATACTTTTTCTCGCGAGCTTCGGTCGGCCGTCCCATGTGAGAACAGAGGACGAGGCGGGCTCCACTGGAGAGAAGTTGCTTGATTGTCGGAAGGGCCGCTTGAATGCGGGTGTCATCCGTGATTTCGAAGGCATCGTTAGTGGGAACATTAAAGTCGGCACGCATCAGCACTTCCTGACCAGCGACGTCGATATCGCGAATAGTGAGTTTACTCATAATTACAGGTGTTTTTGGTGCAGCAGACACGGCTTCCTGTCAAGAGTTCCCCGGAATTCCCGCTTTTGCCACGCCGGTCGGACCACTTATTCTTGCCTCTTGTCAATCCAGCCGCCTTTGCCCATTGTTACACCTACAATTCCATGACGATCAAGAAAGCGGTAATTACGGCAGCCGGCCCCACCCAGCAACACCTTCCTCTGCAAACCCTTGTCAGTCCCTCCGGGACGACCAAAACCGTCGCAGCCTTTCTCCTCGACGAAATCTTTGCCAGCGGAATTGAATCGGTAGCCATTATTATCGCCCCGGGAACCGAAAAGGATTTCTCATCTGCGGTCGCGGACCACCTCGATAAAGTCACCTTCATCGAGCAGCCAACTCCCCATGGATATGGCCACGCCGTTCTTTGCGCCCGCGACTTCACCGAAAACGACCCATTCCTCCTCATGATGGGTGACCACCTCTATTTATCCTTTGCCGATGAATCATGCGTGCGGCAGCTCCTCGAATTCGCCTCTCAGGCAAGCGGTCCGGTTTCCACGGTCCAACCAACCCACGAAAGCAAACTTCCATTTTATGGGACGGTGGCAGCCTCCCCGGTCGCAGGAATCGAGAAACTCTACGAAGTCTCTCACATGATCGAGAAACCCACTCCAACGATCGCCGAGCAAGAACTCATCGTGCCCGGCTTGCGATCGGGAAATTATCTCTGCTTCTTTGGAATGCACGTTATCACAGCAGCGGTCATGGAGCATCTGGAGCAGTCATTCACCGGGGAAGATGACCTCCCGCTCACCCCAAGCCTTGCCGCAGCTGCACGGAGTGAAAAATACCTAGCCTGTGAAATTGAAGGCTTCCGGTTCAATATTGAAGAACCCTACGGGCTCCTCCGCGCCCAACTGGGCATGGCACTCTCAGGCGAAGGTCGTGACGAGGTGATGGGTGCCATGATTGAACTGATTGCCGTGACCCGGCGCTAATCCCCTTCCAACTTCCGATGTTAGTCTCACTCATCACCGCAGAGGATCCCACTACCCGTGACCGTCCATTGGCGGAAGCTTGTGCTACCCTCGACACCAACGCACTTCTTCAGGAATGCTCGGAACTGGATACCTTTCGTCGAGCCTCGGACAACCTTTACCATCGTGTCCGGGCCATCTTTTTCCTCCAAGCCATTCATCGCTTTCACCTCCCTGAAAGGCTTCCATCCTCGGACACTGGATCGATTCCCTTCGATGGTTACGAAAACCTCCTCGGTCGCCATTTCGAGGAAGCCATCGACGTATTTCTTGAAGTTCAAGATCAGGAAGGTCCATCCGATGGGATTTGCTCCGCCCTCGCATCCGCCTATCATCAACTCGCGTTCCAAACCTTGGCGGACCAGGTCCGCAAGTCTGTCCGCACCGTTCGAGGCAACCAGTGGATGTTCCGGATGGGGCACCCCGCCGATCACCCACTCCGCATTCGCCAGGAACTCCTCGAACAAGACGAGCATCGCTTTCCCATTCTTTGCGAACGCACGCCCGTTCGCATGGACCTGACCCACTCCGCATGGTCGGATATCTTCTTCCTCGGCATGGACTTTCCCCAGGGAGCGCGAGTCGTCAACGTCTCTGTTGACCTGGCAGTTCACGGCCGCGATTCGAAACCAAAGCCTCCGGTTGAAGCCTACTTCCGGATCATCGACGAACCTGTTCTCAAACTTACTTCGATCGATCTTAAGGCCACCGCCATTATTTCGTCTCTGGCCGATGTCTTCGACTTCGCCAAAGACTATCTGGGGCTGCTCAAGGCGGCCGTCATCGCCTCCGGGATTATCCCGCCGGGAATCGAAGGATCGGGCAAATCCCTTGCCGACCTTCTCAATCGACTCGCAGGTCCAAATCGCGGGATCGAGATCATCTCTTCCGTCAACGACATCCCAAAAGGCTCCCGCCTAGCGGTCTCCACCAACCTTCTCGCCGCTCTCATCAGCGCCTGCATGCGCGCCACAGGCCAAACCCAGTCGCTCACCGGCGAATTGACAGAAAGTGAAAGGCGCCTCGTCCTTGCCCGCGCCATTCTTGGAGAATGGATCGGCGGCTCCGGCGGTGGCTGGCAGGACTCCGGCGGAATCTGGCCGGGAATCAAGCTCATCGAAGGCGAACTGGCCGGCGAAACTGACCCGGAACATGGAATCTCCCGCGGGCGCCTTATGCCCAAGCACAAGGTCTTCAGTCAGGAGGAAATCCCTGACTCCGCCCGACAGGCCCTCACTGACTCCCTAATCCTCGTTCACGGCGGTATGGCCCAAAACGTTGGGCCCATCCTCGAGATGGTTACCGAAAAATACCTCCTGCGATCGTCCGCCGAATGGAAGGCCCGCCAGGAAGCCCTCGACCTCCTCGAGCAAATCGTAAAGGCCCTCGCCGACGGCAACATCCGGGAACTCGGGCGCCTCACCACCGAGAACTTTCGCGGCCCGCTCCGAACGATTATCCCCTGGGCTACCAACCACTTCACCGAAACCCTCATCAGCCGCGTCTCGGAAAAATTCGGCAAAGACTTCTGGGGATTCTGGATGCTCGGCGGCATGTCGGGAGGCGGCATGGGTTTCATTGTCGCCCCTTCCCGCAAGCAGGAAGCACTCAAAATCATTCACGACATCATGATCCAAACCAAACGGGAGCTCGAAAACGCCCTCCCCTTTGCCATGGACCCTGTCGTTTACGACTTCGGCATCAACCCGCACGGCACCTTTGGCCAGATCCATCGAGGAGAGGAAGCACTCCTTCCACCCCCCTACTACCACCTCGCGCTCGCCGAAACGCTGCGAACTCCACCCGCGAACCTTTCAGCGACCACCCGGGCCGAGCTCGATCAATTCGCGCGGGCCTGCCAAACAAACTCAGCGTTCTCTTCCTCTGTCGAATCCCTGTTCGAAACACTCATTCCGCGCGTCAACGATGATTCCGATGGCGACAACTCACTTTCGAACCTCCTCTCCGAGAACGGGTTCGATCAGCGACAGCACGAGAAGATTCGCAAGGACCTAATCGAAGGCCGAATCGGCCTCGCCCAAAACCGCCTGCCAGCCACGACCATTATCAAGGATGTCTCACCTGAAGACATCACGGATTTCACCAGATCCAACTCCTCGAGAGATCTCGCATTTGGAGAAAAAGCCCTCGCAAATGGAGAAGTCGGAGTCATCACCCTGGCGGCCGGCGCCGGATCCCGCTGGACCCAGGGAGCGGGAGTGTGCAAGGCCCTGCACCCCTTCGTTCGCCTCGGCGACCGACACCGGACCTTTGTCGAAACACACCTTGGCAAGTCCCGCAAGCGAGGCAATGAAGCAGGTTCGACAATCCCTCATATCTTCACGACATCCTACCTGACCCACCAACCCACCCGTCAATTCCTGGATACCGTTGAGAACTACAACTATCCCGGTTCACTTCACTTGTCCCAAGGGCGCTCGGTGGGCCTTCGCATGATTCCCACGATGCGCGACCTGCGCTTTGCCTGGGAGGAAATGCCCCAGCAAGTGCTCGACGAGCAACAGCAAAAAATGCGGGACTCGGTCAGATCAGCCCTGCTCAACTGGGCCCAGTCAACCGGGGAAGCCAATGATTACACCGACAACCTCCCGCTGCAATGCCTCCACCCGGTTGGCCACTTTTACGAAGTCCCCAACCTTCTGCTCAACGGAATCCTCGCCAACCTTCTCGAAGAGCGACCCCAACTCAAAACCCTCATGCTCCACAATATCGACACCCTCGGTGCCGATGTGGACCCGGCTTTGTTGGGACACCACCTCGCCAGCGAAACCGGCCTCACCTTCGAAGTCATCACCCGTCGACTCGAGGACCGCGGGGGCGGCCTGGCCTCCATCGGAGGACGCCCGCGACTCCTTGAGGGCCTTGCCATGCCTCGAGAGGAAGACGAATTCGCCCTCTCCTATTACAACTCGATGACGACCTGGATCGACCTGGATCGACTGCTCGAACTCTTCGGCCTCAGCCGCGAAGACATTCTTGCGCGCGACGAAAAGAAAATCATCGCCGGGATCCGGAAAGTCGCTTCACGCCTTCCGACCTACATTACACTCAAGGAGGTCAAAAAGCGCTGGGGGCACGGACAAGAAGACGTCTTCCCCGTCACCCAGTTTGAAAAACTCTGGGGCGACCTCACCACCCTTTCCGGCATCGAATCAAAATTTATTGTCGTTCCAAGATCGCGCGGCCAACAACTCAAAGACCCAGCCCAGCTCGATGCGTGGCTCCGCGACGGCTCGGCTGATCACATCGAGTCACTGTGCGAGTGGTAAATGCGAGGTTGAAGCTCTTCTGAAAAAGTATTTCTTCCACGCATGAGATTATTGCTTTTGCTTTCCATCTTACTTTCTTCCCCAGCCTTAGCGCGGTATTACGAGATCACTCTTGAAAAGTATGACGGCTCTTCTGATGCGGAGTTCCTGGGTGTCCCGGCAACCAACGAATTCTACTACCTGGACGTCAATGTTCCTTGGGGATTGATCGGTGCCACATTGACCTTTGACCCGGCTGATCCGGAAACTATCACAATTGCAGCACGCACCTGGGGGGTCGCGCAAGGCTATCGATTCTACGCAGTCGATTCACTGGATTCAGAAGAGAGACAGCAGATCGCGTCGAACCATGGCGATCATGATTTGAGTGCTCTTTTCACGATGTCATCCGGCAGCACACAATTCCTGACTTTTAGTAGTGACGTCGAGGGAGAAGAGGGATGGGTGCACATTAGCTATGACAAGGATTCTGGTCTTAGCATCGTCTCACAAAATGAGGTTACTCCTCCAAGAGAACCAATCATGACCTTCACAAATGGTCGCGTCGTTATAGAAGACTCGGACTTTTCCCTGATAAGCGTGATCCAGCAGTCCTCCGATCTCAAAAACTGGACTACTATTGGAGAGCCGGGCAATTATGTCAGCATCCCAATGTCAGAACTTTCCAGCCCCGTTTTCTTCCGCGTCATTTGCCCCTAATCAGGCCCCATTAGATCTCCACCGCTTCCTCCAACATCTTGCGATACTCGGCGGCAGGAACTTCGAAGCCGCCAAAGGTCCTCAGGTGATCGGTCATCCACTGAGTATCCAGCAGGATTGCCCTCTCTTCGCGAAGCCACTCCACCAGATTC
The DNA here is from genome assembly GCA_039768565.1 of Akkermansiaceae bacterium. GTDB lineage: Bacteria > Verrucomicrobiota > Verrucomicrobiia > Verrucomicrobiales > Akkermansiaceae > SW10. The sequence continues at coordinate 14,604 of JBDNAG010000024.1, forward strand.
ACCAACGCGATCTTGCTCGCGTCGGTCTTTCGGCTGAACATGCTCTCGCCAAAGAAAGCCCGGCCCAGTCTTACCCCATAAAGTCCGCCCTGAAGGCCATCCTCATCCCAGCATTCTACTGAATGCGCGAAGCCCTGATCAAAAAGCTCGCAATAACTCTCCATGATCACCGGATCGATCCACGTCTCATCCCGATCACTGCATCCTTCCATCACCTTCCGGAATGAAGTATCGAACCGGATCTCAAAAGGCCGCTTCTTCATGGCCCGCTTCAAGCCATGCGGAATGTGAAAACGGTCATCCAACGGGATGATCCCCCGTTCCTTCGGCTGAAACCAATATATCTCCCCATCTTCCGACATCGGGAAAACTCCCTCTACATAGGCACCCAAAAGAACTTCGGTCGGAATTTTCTCCACAGCGCTATTTTCGCGATACAAAGCCCTCATTTCAATCTACAATTCAGCCCATGAAGATCGATCTCGCAAATTTACCCTCTGAGGGCCAGCAATTCGAAGGAAAACTCCCTCCGGAAATCTTTGACCTCCAGGAAAGTGACATTATCAGCGTTGGCCCGCTAAAATACTCTCTTTTCACCCAACGCTTTGACACTGAGCTCCTCCTCACCGGTAGCCTTGAAGCCACCTTCGAGCTTACCTGTATGCGCAGCCTCCATCCCTTCAAGCAAACGATCTCCATGCCTTCCGCCGCTGTCAGTATCGAGCTTGGAAACGATGGCATCGTCGACCCCGCCCCCCAGATTCGGGAAGAAATCCTACTCGAACTCCCCACTAATCCGCGCTGTGAGGACGGAGACACTCCCGGAAATTGCGAAATAGATCCGAAGTATTTAGCAGTAGACAAACCGACCGATGATGGAGTAGAACCCGCCCCCGCGCCGGAAAAGCCCAATCCATGGGGTGCTCTGGACACATTGGACTCTCAGGATTAACCTTCTTATCACCCAGATTCATGGCCTCACCAAAACGTCGCACCTCTAAGCACAAACAGAAGCTCCGCCGTGGAGCCAACCGTTGGCGCAAACCGCTGCTCAAGACTTGTCCTGAGTGCGGATCCAGCGTTCCCGGACATATTGCCTGCCCTTCTTGCGGAACTTACCGCGACCGCCAGGTGGTTGATGTCGATCTCGTCTAGATCGCGTCACCCGCACATTTTCCAACACTTCACTGAGCGCGGGGGCACCCTCCGCGCTTTTTTACCGTGATGAAGATTGCACTCGATGCCATGGGCGGCGACCACGCCCCCGGAGTTAATCTCGAAGGAGCACGCGACATTCTAGCCGAAAACTCCGAGATCGAATCTATCCTCCTCACCGGTCCATCCGACCAACT
>JBDNAG010000156.1:0-5232 GCA_039768565.1 Akkermansiaceae bacterium
AACTTAGCCTCACGATATTCTCCGATCGAGTGATAGCGGTCCATGTGATCGGCAGAAAAATTCAACCAAATGACGACGTCCGGCTTAAAATTAACAATGGTCTCAAGCTGAAACGAGCTCAGTTCAAGAGAGATCACCTCGGGTGGAAATTCATAGAGAACGACCTCGGAAAGCGGTACTCCGTAATTCCCGCAAGCCACACAACTCTTCCCGGTGGCCTCTACCAAATCCCGAACCAATTCAGTTGTGGTTGTCTTACCATTCGTTCCGGTAATCCCAATTGTCTTTCCGGCATAGCATCGCCAGGCCAATTCGACTTCGCCCCAAAGCGCGCCACTCCCCTTGGCAAAAGATTGCACAAAATCGCCATTGGTTTCGATCCCAGGGCTCACCACGACAAGATCGGCATTCACTTCAAGGGCCGTACTTGAATCTGCCACCACAGCCCCCTTGCCCTCGCGGGAATCATAAATGGTCACCCGGGCGCCACAATGCTCCGCGAGAAGAGCAGCGGCACGGCCACTGCGTCCTGCCCCGAGAACGGCTACTGTTTTTCCAGTGAGATTGAGCATTAGATGACTTTCAAAAGGGCTAGTCCGCCCAAGCTGCTGAGGATGGAAACAATCCAGAATCGAATGATGACTTGATTTTCATTCCAGCCACGAAGTTCAAAGTGGTGGTGGATGGGAGCCATCGCAAAAATACGCTTTCCGCGGAGTTTAAAACTACCGACCTGAAGGATCACCGAAACAGCTTCCATCACAAAAACAAATCCAATGATCACTAGGAGAAATTCCTGCTTGGCACAAATTGCCGTCATGCCGATGGCGCCGCCGATCGCAAGCGAGCCGGTATCCCCCATAAAGACCTTTGCGGGGTGACAATTAAACCAAAGGAAGCCAAAGCACGCCCCCACAAGGGCCATCATCACGATACAAAGCTCGGACAAGCCGGGGTTGTGGAAAATGTGCAGGTATTCGGAGGCATCGGCACGGCCACCCAAATAAGTAATCACCGCGTAAGCAATCGCTACCGTGATGGTCACTCCTGTCGCAAGTCCATCCAGCCCATCTGTCAGATTTACCGCATTGGAGGTCCCCATGAGAGTGGCCATGAATAATGGGATTGCGAAAAGACTTAGAGGAATGACGAAAGTGAAAAGCGGGAAGCCAATATCGGTCACCTTGGCTGCCTCAGCCCCTTCATTGGTTGAAAAAAACACATAACTTGAAGTCTCGGGATTAAGGCAAAGAAACAACCCGGCTCCCAAACCCACCACGGCCTGCCAAACCAGCTTCAACTTGCCGCTGACACCGTCGGAATTCTTTTTTGCCACCTTTTGATAATCATCAAGGAAACCAAGAACTCCCAAGGCCAGAGTCACGATAGACACCACCAAAACAAATGGATTTAAAACACGCCCACAAATAAGGATGGCAACCATCGTGGTGCTCAGAATCATGATTCCACCCATCGTGGGGGTTCCAGCTTTCCCCCCATGAAGCTCGGCGAGCTTGTGAACTTCCTCGGCAGTTCTCAATGGCTGCCCCACTTTCAGGGAAATGAGCTTTCGGATCACTCGTTCGCCGATCAGCAGCGTAAAGAGGAATGCAATCAAGGTTGCAAGTCCGGCACGCACGGAAATATATCCAAGAATCCTCAGAAACGAGACGGCTTCAGCCCAATCTGCTCCTGATTCCTCGGCTTCTTTCCAGCGTTGATAGATCCAATACAGCATGATTTTTTTAAATTTATTCGGGGAACGTAAGTTTCATGACCCGCTCCATCGCGGACATCCGGCTCCCTTTGAAGAGTACGATATCACTTGAGCCTGCCTCTTCGAACAACCAGGCAGAAGCCTCTTCATGAGTCTGGAAGTGGTGATTTGCACCATAATTTTGCGCTTCGCCGCCAACAGCCACCAAAGTCACACCCAAGTCACGAGCAACGCCACCAATCCTCGGATATGCTTCCACTGCGTGCTCGCCCAACTCGGCCATCATTCCAAGTACCGCGAAGCGGCGCCCCTCTCCAGGCAGATCCGCCAACGTTTCCAGAGCGGCAATTACCGATTCCGGATTCGCATTATAGGTATCATCAATCACGGTAATGCCCTTGCTTAAGTAGCGTCGGAGTCGTCCGCTAGTCAGTTCCGCATTCTCGAGACCGGCTGAAATTTCATCGAGGCCAAGCCCGAGGACAAATCCCGCTCCGGCAGCGAGCAGAGCATTGCTGATCATGTGGCTACCAGGAACAGAAATCGAAGTTTGAACAGTTCCCAGACCGTCAATCACGAGATCAAACACCGAGCCCGATTCTCCCGGTAAAATATTTTCAGCACGTATCCCACCATCATCAACGGTGATCACTTCAGCCGATGTTGAGGCCCTAAAATCGTCCACGAAGTCACAATCACCAGGCACGAGCAGAGTTCCTTTTTCGCTCAACGCCCGGGCTACGGTGCCTTTTTCGAGGGCGATCGCGTCACGAGTCCCCAGGTGTTCAATGTGAGCGGTTCCAACGTTGGTTATAATGCTAACATTCGGTTTCCCGATCTCGCAAAGGGGAGCCAATTCACCGGAATGGTTCATACCCATTTCAAAAACACCAACCTCATCGTCCTCCGCTGTTGCAAGAACGGTGAGAGGAAGTCCAATGTGATTATTAAGATTCCCCAATGTGGCATTCACACGGAACTTCTGACTGAGAACACTACGCGTAAAATCCTTGGTGGAAGTTTTCCCATTCGATCCAGTAATAGCGACCACGGGAATTCCCAACTCGATCCGATACCACTTCGCCAAATCCTGAAGAGCCTCAAGGGCGTCATTGACAAGCACTGCGGGAATTCCCTCCGGTAAATCTGAATCATCCTGAACCACGAGAGCGCCAGCTCCGGAGTCCGCCGCCCGAGCCAGAAAATGATGGGCATCAAAATTCTCCCCCTTCAAAGCAAAGAACAAGGCACCGTTTGGAATGCTCCGTGTATCGGTTGATACACCCGCCGAAATAATACAATCCTCCCCACCCTGAATAAGGGAGCCACTCATCGCATGCGCGAGTTGCTGGAGAGGATACGTTTTCATTCTCGGCCAAAATTTCTATCTCCGCCTTCTTCTCTGGCCTTTTTGCGGTCACGCTCTTCTCGCTCGGCTTGCCGCTTTTCGAACTCAATTTCTTCCTTCTTCTTCCGGATCTCGAGAGCCCGGCGGGCGACCTCGCGGTCATCAAAACGTTGCCGCTGACCATTTACCTCCTGAAAGGTCTCATGCCCTTTACCTGCGATAAGAATTAAATCGCCGGGCAAAGCATTTTCGATGGTTGAATAAATCGCCTCGCGTCGATCTACGATCACCTCATGACGGGCATCTCCAAGCCCTGGAACGACCTCGTCGATGATAGCCTGCGGTTCCTCGTTACGAGGATTATCCGACGTCACAATACAAAACTGACTGTGCTTGGCGGCGGCTTCAGCCATCATCGGGCGCTTGGAGCGATCACGATCGCCTCCACATCCAAAGATGGTCACCAACCGGTTCGGATGAAGATCGCTCAAAGTTTGGCACGCTTTCTCAAGGCCATCAGGCGTGTGTGCGTAGTCCACAAAAACAGCAATACGATCTCCCCCGACGAATTCCATGCGACCCGGAGTCTGGCGGGTTTCGCCGACAGCCTTCACGAGATCACGTAATGGCACTCCCGTCGACGAGACCGCAGCCAGGGCTGCGAGAGCATTCATAACATTGAAGCGGCCGACTACCGGAAGCCTTACAAGAAAACTTTTCCCGCGCGCTTCGAGCGCAAAGACCTGCCCGCGGATCGAGGGGCGTACTTCGCTCGCACGAAAATCAGCCCCCACACTGAAACCAAAAGTCACAATCTTAAGTCGGCCGGCAAATTCTGCGGCAAGCTTTTCACCAGCAGGATCGTCAATATTTATAACAGCAACGCCATCATTACCATTCTCCGCCATTTGCTCAAAGAGAGTCTTCTTCGCAGAAAAATAGGCCGACATCGTCTTGTGATAATCAAGATGATCCTGCGTCAAATTCAGGAACACTCCGACATTGAAAGCGACCCCTTGGCAACGCCCTTGTTCCAAACCATGCGAGGAAGTTTCCATCGTCAGTGCTTTGCAACGATTGTCCTTCATCGATTTGAGAACACTCTGCATCTCGACCGCTCCCGGTGTGGTGTGCGTCGCATCTCTTAATCCACGACCGTCGTTGATTTTGATCGTTCCGATCATTCCAGCCTTGATCATCGACTTCTCAAAAAGAGCGTGAACGAAGTGAGTCACCGTAGTCTTCCCATTTGTACCTGTCACTCCTACCACGATCATCGACTTCGTCGGGTCTCCTGCAAAACGTGCCGCCAGTCGCCCCAGCACGACACGGGTATCGGGCACTTGAATCCACAGCCCGGCATAATCAGCCGGACCTTTACTTTGCGCGATAATAGCCGCGGGGTTTTTACTCACGACCTCGTTGAGGTAACCATGACCATCAGTCGAAGTCCCACGCACAGCTACAAAAACCGCACCTTCTTGGACCTGTCCGCTGTGATCAGTCACACTCACCACGGGGATATCTTCGATACGCAGCCCATTGGCTTCGGGAAGAACTTCAAGAAGTATCGGAAGTGAAATCATTCGGTTTGTTTAAGTACGATGGAGGTATCCTCTTCAGAAATCTCTTCGGTGGGAGCAATATTTAAGTAGCGGGCAACCCGTCCGGCGACCGAAGAAAAAATAGGGGCAGCGATCGTGCCGCCACCAACCTGAAAATCTTCCCCAAGTCCGGTTGGATCATCGATGGTTACTATACAGACAAATTTGGGATCTTGAACGGGAAGGATTCCTGCGAAAGTAAGGATCTTTTTATATTCGTTATAGCCTCTGTTTTTACTATCCCACTTTTCGGCTGTTCCGGTTTTACCACCGGCGCGGTAACCCGGAACTTTGGCCCGACGTCCGGTCCCCTTCAAAACGACCTGCTCCAATGCCAGACACATATCCCTAGCAACTTCTGATCTGATCACCTGACGAACCTGTTGGACGGGAGTCTTATCGAGAATAGCTCCATTCTCGGCGATGATGGAATCGACCAACCGTGGTTTCATGAGCTTACCTCCATTCGCCAGAACCGAGTAAGCCATGGCCAGTTGTAGAGGCGTAACCGACACTCCATATCCATAAGTAGCACTGGCAAAATTTCGCATATTGGTCTCATT
>JBDNAG010000157.1:0-26754 GCA_039768565.1 Akkermansiaceae bacterium
AAATTGGCTGAGGCCAGAATCCGAGAACCACGACGAGGATGGTCAGAGCGACGATAGTCTGGAAGGCGATTGGTCTAAGCTCGAGTGGACTTTCGTCCAAGGAACTCCGCCAATACATCGCCCGGATGATCTGGAAATAGTAATAGAAGCCGGCAGCGACTCCAACGAAGCCAAGTGAAACCGGGACCCACAGTCCGGCATCAACGGCTGACTTGAAGGCTAGGAATTTCCCCCAAAATCCCGCAGTTAAAGGAAGTCCTGCCAGCGCTCCAATGATGATTGCCGTCATGAATGCAAGGAGTGGGCTTCTTTTGCCCAGACCTTCAAAAGCTGAGATCTCATCCGAATCTGTATTCCGATGAATGACTGCTAGGATAAAGAAGGCTGCAAATGTCATGATGAGGTAGATCGCGAGATAAAAGGCGACCACCTGTTTTGAGGTGAGGTCATCAGTCGCAGTTTGCCAGGCCGCCATTGGAAGGAGAATGAATCCGGCATTTGCGATTGATGAGTATGCCAGAAGTCGTTTGAAGTTTTTCTGGGGAATGGCCGCAAGATTACCAAAGAGAATGGTAGCGCCTGCCAGAACAGCGAGAATGAAAGTGGTCTTGGTCGCGAGCTCGGTTCCGCTGGCAAGGAAAGGTTCAACAACTCTGATGGCGATGGCAAAACCCGATGCTTTGGAGGCAATTGAGAGGAAAGCTGTAGTCGGAGTTGGTGCACCCTGATAAACGTCAGGAATCCAGAGGTGCATGGGGACCGCTCCAATTTTAAAAGCTAGGGAAACCAGAATCAGAGCGAGACCGAAGAGCAGGTAGGTGGAGTTTTTGTCGTTAATTCGTTCTCCGATTAAAGCGAGGTCGGTAGTTCCAGTCGCACCGTAGATCCAGGCGATTCCATAAACGAGAAAACCAGTCGAGAGCGCTCCGAGAATGAGGAATTTTACTCCGGCTTCAAGCGAGCCCACATTGCGCCTCATATACCCTACAAGAATATATGAAGTGATAGTGGTCAGCTCGAGTGATACGAAGAGTGAGACGAGATCTTTTGCCGAAGCCATCCACATCATCCCTGCGCAGGCGAAAAGGAAGAGGCAGTAATATTCCCCGGTGCCGTCTTCCGATCCCGGATTAGCGGTGAATTTGGAAAGAACTTTTCGGTGATCAAGGGCTAGGAGGAGAGCCAGAATGGTTGCAACCAAGGTGAACAGTTTAAAGAACTTTGCCAATGGATCAAAGGCGTAGAAACGTGTGAGTTCTACGTTTTCATCGCCAAATCCTTTTTGAGCCAGAAACAGAAGAATAATGGTGAAGGAGAGAATTGAGATCGCGCCGATAGCGATTGCCGATTTTCTCTTCGGAGAAGTGAAGGCCTCGAGAAGAAGCAGGACCAATCCGCCAACGAGGACGATGATTTCTAGCAAGTAGGAAGGCATTGGATGCGATACTTTGGAAAGTTAGGTGGAGGCTTGTTCGGTGTCTGCGGGGGCAGATTTGGGTTCATCCAGAAACTGAAGCAGAGAGTTCGGGAAGATGCCGACGACAAGGAGCGCGATCGCGAGGATTCCGGCAGGGATTTGGCAGAGGGGGCCGAAGTCCTTCACGTGCTCGGAATTTGTGTGATCGACTGCAGGACCCTGAAAGGTCTGACGATAGGCTCTGAGCATGTAAACGGCACTGATTACGACACCCCAGAGAGCGAGGATTGTGGCAACTTGCACGCAACCCAAGCCTTCACCTTTGTAATTTTCGAAGCCCGAAAGGAAAACGAGGACTTCGCCGGAGAAGTTTGCGAGTCCAGGAAGACCGATCGAAGCCATTCCGGCAAGACCGAAGAGAAATGCGAGTCGCGGTGCTGCCTTGGCGAGTCCGCCCAGTTCAGCGAGCTCCACCGTTCCGGTCTTTCTGCGGATGGTGTCGGTGAGCATGAAGAGAAGAGCAATGCTGATTCCGTGGGCGAACATCAAAATAACAGCTGCTGGCTTGGCGATTGGGTTGGCTTCGAAGCTCCCAGCCTCAATCAGGGCGGCGAAGGCGAGGAAGATATATCCCATGTGCATCACGGAAGAGTTGCCCAGCATCATGTCGAGGCGCTTTTGGTTGATGGTCACAAAGCCCACCCAGAGAATGTTGCAGAGAAGAAGGACGATGAGCCATCCCAGCCAATCTTGCATTCCGGTGGAGACCATCGGGTAGAGGCGGATTAGACCATAGAGACCAAATTTTTTGAGAACCCCGGCGTGGAGCATTGCAACAGGAGCGGGTGCCGATGCGTATGCGGGCGCTGCCCAGGAGTGGAAGGGAAAGAGAGAAATAAGGACACCGAAGCCAATGATGAGTAGGGCTGCGATTCCTGATTGGGCATCAGCTGAAATAGATGAAGCGAGAAGGTCCCTGAACAACCAGGTCTCCGATCCGCTCGCAGAAACCAGCCAAACGAGGCCAGCGAGGAGAATGATGGAGCCAAGTGCAAGATAGATCGTAATTTTCCAGGCAGCTTCTTTTCGCTCGCCAGAGCCCAGCATCCCTATCATGAGAAATGTTGGAATGAGTGCAAGTTCGTGGAAGGCGTAGAAAAAGAAAAGGTCTGTCGAGAGAAACGCTCCTAATCCGCCAGCTCCGATTAGGAGAATCGATGAATACCAGAGTTTCTCGCGTCCTTCGGGACATTTTCCGGACATCACAGCGGTGAATAGGACAATGACGCTCAGAATAACCATCACCAGGGTCATTCCGTCATAAAATCCGAGAGCAAGATGAATGCTTGGTTTGGAGAGCACCTCCAGAGAGAAATCCCAGATTGGGGCTTTCCAGCAGAAGACGATGCCAAGTCCAAGAAGAAGATTGATCGCGGAAGCGAGGGTCGCGACCGGCTTGGCTTTGCCGACTCCGGCCAATATGGCAAAAGCGGCTATGAGTGGGATGAGAACGAGAATGATGCTCATGAAACAAAGACCGTGAGATAGATGACCAAAAGAACGCCAAGGCCAAAGAGGACGGCGTAGCCCTGAAGATTGCCGGATTGAAGACGGCCGAAGATTCGGCCAAAGCCGCCGGCAGCGCGTGAAAAGCCGCCAACAATGAGTCCATTGATGATCAGCTCGTCGAAGAAGTGGATGAAGGCCGCAATGGTGTCCTGTCCATAACCAACAAGCTTGGCGTAGAATTCATCGATGTAGAACTTGTTGCGGAAGACCTTGAAGATTCCCTTGTTGGCAAAGGGATCAGACTCGGCCTTGAAGTAGAAGGTGAGGGCTACGAAGAACCCGATTAAAACTGCGAGGATGGAAGCAATGAAAGCGGGGGCTTTCGGGTGGAATTCGAAAGGCTTATAAAGCGGGGCAATATTGCCGCCCATGAATTGGTAACCGGAGAAGATTGCCATGATCGCAAGGAGCACCAGCGGCACGGACATCAGTGGGCCAACCTCTTTGGCATGATCTGCGTTGTCGCTGCGGGAATTTCCCATAAAGGCGACGAAGAAGAGTCGGAACATGTAGAAAGTGGTGAGGCAGGCAACGAGAGCTGCGATTCCGAAGAGAGCCCATTGCTCGCTGTGTGCCGCGGACTCGAGGATATGCTCCTTCGAAAAGAATCCGGCCGTTCCCGGGACACCACAGAGGGCGATGGTTCCAATCCCGAATGTCAGGAAGGTGATTGGCATCGTCTTTTTGAGCCCCCCCATCTTCCAAATATTCTGTTCGTGGTGACAGGCGAAAATGACGGCGCCAGAGCCTAGGAAGAGCAGGGCCTTGAACCAAGCGTGGGTGAAAAGGTGGAACATTCCTGCTTCCGGATCAAGAAGTCCGACTGCCATCACCATGTAGCCCAGTTGGGAAAGAGTGGAGTAGGCGAGAATTTTTTTAATGTCGTCCTGCTGGGTCGCCATCAGAGCGGCAAGAAGAGACGTGATGGCCCCAATCCAGGCGATAAGATCAGGTCCCCAGACTGATCCAAGTGTCTCCATTCCAACAGCGCTGAAAAATCGAACCATCATGAAAACGCCAGCGGCTACCATAGTGGCCGCGTGGATCAAGGCGGAGACCGGCGTTGGACCTTCCATGGCATCTGGAAGCCACACGTGGAGAGGTGCTTGGGCTGACTTACCCATTGCACCCATAAAGATGAGGAGAATGGCAGTGGAAAACATCGTTGTGGACGGAACGAGAGTCTTGGCATCGCCGCCAGCAGCGAAGAATTCGCTCACCCCGTTGAAGGTGAAACTTCCGGTGATGCCCCAGAGCATCAGAATGCCGATCATGAAGCCAAAGTCGCCAATACGGTTGGTAAGGAAGGCCTTCTTGGCCGCATCAGCTGCGGAATCTTTTTGATACCAATGTCCAATGAGAAGGTAAGAACTGAGTCCCACCAATTCCCAGAAAATGAACATCATGATGAAGTTTGACGCGAGGACGATCCCCGTCATCGAAAACATGAAGAGTGAAAGTCCGCAAAAGTAGCGGGCCAGCGCCGAATCCTCCCTCATATAGGCAAGCGAGAAGAGGTGAACGAGGAAGCCCACGCCGGTTACCACAAGCATCATGCCGCGGGCTAACTGATTAAATTCGTAGCCTATTTCAATCCCATCGAATCCTGCGATCGACACCCAGGTGAACGAACCAGCGAGGTCGCTTCCCTTGGAAACGATCATCAAAGTAAGGATCAAGGTGACGGCCGCTGAACAAGTGGAAACCAAGGCTGAGAGAGCTTGGTTGTTCTTGAGTCCAAGGTGAATCGCCGCAGCTGTGAGAAGCGGGAGTCCAAGAATAAGCCAGGGAATAGATTCTTCCATTAGAGTTCGGAGTTCGTTGGTTAGCCTCGCATTGAGGTGAGGTCCTCAACGTTGATGGTTTGGCGGGCTCGATAGAGAGCTACGATGATCGCGAGCCCGACAGCGACCTCGGCGGCAGCAACAGTAATGATAAAGAAGACAAAAACCTGACCGTTGTAGTCGGGGAGTCCATTGACGATGTGTGATCTCGAAAACGCCACGAGAGTCAGACTTGCGGCAGCCAACATCAATTCAAGGCACATGAAAATGACAATGATGTTTCGCCGGACAATCACACCGGCAAGACCGATTGCGAAAAGCAGGCCGGAGACAAAGAGATAGTCGTTTAGAGAAGCCATGGGAGTGTGAAGTCGTTAGGAGTCAGAAGAGGCGTGCTTGTTCGACCGCTTGGAAAGAATAACAACGCCAATAGTGGCTACGAGTAGGAGAGCTCCCATCACCTGAAGAGGATAGTTGTAACTCTTGAAAATTGTGTGCCCAATGAGATTTGTATCAGGCAACTTTGGACTCTTTTCGTGAGTTAGGCTTTTGTAAATGGCCGATTGTTCATCTTGCGGCAGGGCAGCCTTGTTCTCGTCAACTCGGACAAAGTGCTCGGCTGCCTCCTTCATCGAATCCGTAGTGATCTTTTCAAACTTGCTTCCTTCTCCCTGTGATCCGGCCTGAATGACTCCAAGAACCTGAGCGACCAGAAGCAGGGGGATTATGATGCCGGCAATGACTGATGAGGACTTGAACTTGACTGCTTTCTCATCGTTAAGATCTAGGAGCATGATGATGAAAATGAAAAGCACCATGATGGCTCCTGCATAGACAAGAACTTGAACTATCCCGACAAAGTAAGCATTTAAGCCGATGAAGAGTCCGGCCAACCCGACAAAAGAAAGAACCATGGAGAGGGCGCTCGAGACCGGATTGCGGAAGGTAACCAGAAGGATGCCTCCAGTAACAGCCAGAAGAGCAAAGAAGTAGAATGCTAGGGTTTCCATGATTACTTACTTCAAGTCATTCCACTTATTCACGAGTCCGACTCGCTTGCCGCCGATCTCATAAAGTCGTTCTTTGTTGTGGACCATTTCGTCCCGGTTTGTGCCGGTAATGACATAATCGGGGCGTAGATAAATTGCTTGCTCCGGGCAGACTTCCTCACACATCCCGCAGTAGATGCAGCGGATCATGTCGATGTCGAATTCGAGCGGGCGCTTCTCGACCTTGGCCCATTCGTCATCCGAAGGGATTTCCGCAGGCGTGATTTTGATCGCTTTCGGAGGGCAGATAAACTCGCAGAGTTGGCAGGAGACACAGCGCTCACGATCCTTTTCGTCAGTGACCAATGCAGGTGCTCCACGATAATATTCGGGCAGCTTATCGTCCCATTTTTGCTCTGGATACTGCATTGTGACTCCGACTCCGGACGAGTTCAGTTCTGAAGCTCCTGTTGTCTTTCCAAAGAAAGATTGGAAGGCATGCCGGAGGGTAATAATCATCCCTTTGAAGATGGCGCCGAAATAGATTTTCTCTCCGGCGGTGAGCTTAGGGCGCTCAACTTTGACGATGGCCATTGTAAAAGTGAAAAGGGTTGGGAGTGGTGTGTAAAGCTAGACTGCTGTTGCCGAAGGTTTCTGGGTCGCTCCCTTGGCGATGATAATCAGGAGGATGGTGGCAAATAATAATAAGGCAAATCCGATCATGAAACCGATGAGACCGATACTCGGGAAGGCGATCACAAGAGCTGCAAGGAAGACGTTGATGAGAGCGGCCTCAAAGAAGACGATCCATCCGATATTCATAAGTTGGTCGTAACGAAAACGTGGAATGGTCCAGCGAACGAGAACGAAGAAAAGAATGAAAATAGTGACCTTACTCAGGAAAACTCCAATGTGGAGAAGGCTCACCCACCAGGCCCCTGCTGGAAGAAGGTTGTCGATCCCGAAACCAATTGACCAACCGCCAAGGAAGAGGGTGACGATAAGTGCTGATCCGACGACCATTGCTGCATACTCTCCCATGAAGAAAAGAGCAAATTTCATCGAAGAATACTCGGTGTGGTATCCGCCGACGAGTTCGGTCTCACATTCCGGAAGATCGAATGGCATCCGATTGGTTTCGGCAAAAATCGAAGTGGTGAAAATGATAAACGAAATGAAGATTGGTATCAGAAGAAGTAATCTCTGGATCGAAGCTTGCGGATCTTCCCAGTAGCCGGGGCTAAAGATCATACCGCCATCATTCCAAAGCGGGAGAAGTAACCAGCCATTGTTGACCTGGTCTTCGACGATGTGTCCAAGATTCAAGCCTCCAAAAAACATAATTACGGGAACAACCGAGAGCCCAAGGGCGATCTCGTAGGAAATCATCTGCGCGCATGCGCGAACCCCCCCAAAGAAGGGGTATTTGGAGTTCGAAGCCCAACCTGCAAGGGTGATTCCGTAAACTGACAAGGAGGCAATCGCGAAAATGTAGAGTGGCCCAACGTTGAGATCAGCTACGGCCATCGGAATGATTTCACCCGCAATTTCCATGGGGCTGCCAAAGGGAATGACTGCCATTGTAAGGAGTGCTGGAACAACCACCAAAGCTGGAGCAAGCCAGAAGAAAAATTTCCGGACGTAGGACGGAGTGAAATCTTCCTTGAGAATGAATTTCAGTCCGTCAGCCACGGGTTGGGTGAGTCCACCGATTGGCAGAGCAAAGTCTTTTTTGAAACCAAGTATTGAAAGCGGAATCATCGTCCGGTTCGGACCGACGCGATCCTGGATGATGGCTGAGAAACGACGTTCAAAGATCACGCAGATACTGACGAAACTCATCGTGATCCCGATAAATACCGCGATCTTGATTGCCGCTGCGATGAGGAGAGTGGTGTCCATGAAGAGGGAAGTCTTGAGTGGTTCTGGTTATCCGACGATTTGGCCTGACTCAACTCTGGCTTTCTCTTGTTCGAGGAGTGGGATGGTTACTCCTGTTTCAGTAATCTTTATTCCAAGATCACCAATCGAGCCGAATGTTTGCCCGCTGAATTCCTCTACTTCGGAGGCTAAATTGTTAAAGACGGCATCCATCGAGGCCGGAGGAGTGTAGTTTTCATCAAGTTTTGAGAGAAGGGCGGCCAGAGATTCCCAGTCGTCGCGGGATTCACCAGGAGCAATGACCGCCTGGTTGGCCCTTTGCAGTCGCCCGGTCACGTTCACATAAGTGGCACGCTTTTCAGCAAATCCAGCGCCGGAGAAGACAACGTTCGCATGAGACGCTGTCGGGTTGGCGTGAGTATGTGAAACAACAAGGTGGTCCAACTTTGCCAAATCCTCGGGTTCAAATCCCGCCTCACCAAGGATATCCTCGTTAAGAACAATCAGGGCCTTGATTTTGCCCGATGAAACACCTTCACGAATTGCATCGAGCTTCGCACCAGGATTTTCTGTCCCCCAAATCAACGAGGCTCCCGTGGTATTGGGGTTACGATCAGCTGAGATGAGTTTGCCGTCGTTTTCGCCAACGCGTGGAACAATTGTCAGAAGCTCAGTTCCGAGGGCGGTGGAGATTTTATGGACAAGAGATAGCTCCTCGTTGCTTAGGCGGCCTGATGCAATGATAGCAATCTCGTCCGGTTGTCTCTTGCCGAGCCCTTCGGCTGCGTGTGCCGTTGCCTCCAGCCAGGAAGACTGAATGTGCTTGCCCTCTTTTTTGACAAGAGGAGCGGAGAGTCGGTCATCTGTTTGGAGACTGTTGAATGAAAGTCTGTGGCTATCAGGCATCCATGCCGAGTTCACCTCGTCGTTTTGACGAGGAGTTACTCGAAAAACCTCGTTGCCTCTGGTCCAAATTACCGTGTTAGCGCCTGTTCCGCAGTTAACGTCGATACTTTTCGTCTCTTTGAGGAACCAAACCCGCATCTGGAAGCGGAAATCGTTGGAGGTCAGGGCTCCCACCGGACAAATGTCAGCGGTATTTAGCGAATAGTTATTGTCAAGTCGGTAGCCCGGGTGGACCGTAACTGAGGTGTGGGTTCCTCGCTGGGAAAAACCTAAGACTGGCTCGTCCGCAACCTCGTCCATGAAACGAATACAGCGGCTGCACATAATGCAGCGCTCGTCATCGAGGCGGATATTTTTGCCAATGTCTACGTTCTTGGGCTTCTTGATCTTGGTTTCCTTAAAGCGCGATTCACCCCGGCCGTGTTCCACTGAAAATTCCTGTAACTTACATTCACCGGCCTGATCGCATATCGGGCAATCGAGTGGGTGATTTATCAAAAGAAACTCCATGACGCCTTCGCGGGTTTTCTCAACCAAATCGCCAGTTGTCCGGATTCCCATGTTTTCTGCGACTGTATTAGCGCAGGCGATGACCGGACGGGGCATCCAGCCAATGTCCTGATAGCCATCGTCTCCGTAAACGGGGGCTTGTCCTGGCGAAGGGCGGGGAGGCATGCCCATCTGAACCAGGCACATCCGGCAATTGCCGGGAGAAGAAAGCTTCGGATGATAACAATAGTGTGGAACCTCTTTCCCCACGAGTTTAGCTGCCTCGATCATTCGGGTTCCTCGGGGAACCTGCAGCCATTCGCCGTCGACTTGCACATTGACCATGCCTTTTTCAGCTGCCAGATCTTTGGGCAGCTTTTTCTCAGCCGTTGCGGTATTTTCCGGGGCATTTTCGCTCATCGTGTTATCGCGCGGTTACTGGTGGTAAAACAGAGCTGTGAAACAGCGTCGCTCGGGGCGACTATGCAAGCGGACTTGCGGTCCGTAAAGCGACTTTGTGAAATTTTTCACAAAGTCCTCCAATCTTCCGGATCAATTGCCCGACCGGGCGTCGAAACTATCTTCGAGGGACCTCTTTCAGAAGAGGGGAGCTTGCCAAATCAGAAGGGGCCATGACTGGCTCCTTTGCCGGTATTTTGCTGGGATCTCCGTATCTTCGGGCGATGACTTGTCTTACCTCGGGGCGATCCACGAAATAGGACTTGAAAGTTTCGTGCTGACACAGTTCGAGGTTGGTAGAATTTTTGTGAATTTTACAGACCAACTCCGAGTAATAGAAAGTCTCGTCGTCCCACTGGAACAAGAGGTCCTAGTCTTTTCCAATTTGGTTCTGGCCCCAATTCAAGGCCTTTTGGAGAGCTTTTGAGTTCAATTTAGTCCGATCTTGAAGTCGAAGGGCGTGAAAGATGCAGGAGCGTTTACGAAAATCATCTAAGGTCACCACCGAAACTGGTTGGACAGGTTCGAGAACGTGAAGCTTTCCATCCAGCTTAAATAGGACGCTACAATGGGTGTTGTCTGATCCGGTGGTGGCATTGACTGCGGCACCTTGTTCATCGACGGTATCCTGAAAAGCAATGTCCCTAGCTTAAAGATGGTCGTATTGAGGCCCACGGTTTTCAAATGAAAATAACCCACCTGCCGAGATTCCAGTGCAGACAAGGAATAAGGAAATTACTGTATCATAATATTACAATCTCTATGAAGGGAAGGCGTGGTATCCGACTTCTTGATAATAGGGTTATTGATATTGATGACGAAAGTCTCACTTTATTCTTGCGTGAGTCTCCTCTGCCTAATATTTCCCCGTCGTCACTGCGCTGCAAGGAATGGTGATCCACGAAAAACTTACATGGGTAGGTGGCCGAGTGGTTAAAGGCGGCAGACTGTAAATCTGCTCACGTATGTGTACGCTGGTTCGAATCCAGCCCTGCCCACCATTTTTTTAACTAAGGAGTTACGAGAAATCGCAGCTCCTTGTTTGTTTTTGGGAATGGGGATTACAATCCTTAAAAATATCCTACGAAAGGATGGTAGAATAAATGCTAAGTCAGCAAGTTCCTAAGCTCTTTGTAGACGCTTTTTTGTAGCAGCTTTAGTAGTCTTTTTTCTGTCTCAATAATACCCCGCTCTAGCTCTCCGGCTTCTTCGGGGCTCAAGGTTGGGACGGTTTCACATGTCTCAGCTTGGCCGCTTTATCATAAATGGGCTCAAGTTTTTCGGTCGCTTTGATGGCCCGGTTAGACGATGAGGATATTTTGACTCCTGAGTTCAAATTACCATTTAGACACGGCCTTTTTTTTGAGGCTGAGGAAAGGTCATTTGAAGAGAAATACAAATCCTCGCATGGCTAGTCGATGACTGGTGGTTTGCCAAGATGCCAGCGGGCTATATTTCGAAGGTCGCGGAGAATCATCATTAGAGATGGCAGAAGAAGGAGCGTGATGACGGTGGCGAAGAGGATGCCAAAGGCAAGGGAGGCTGCCATTGGTATTAGAAACTGAGCTTGGACTTCTGTTTCAAGGAGGAGAGGCGCCAGCCCAAAAAAAGTGGTGAGTGAGGTGAGGAGAATTGCGCGGAAGCGGTTGATCCCTGCCTGAGCAAGGATTTCATGATAGGAGGTTCCCTTGGTGCGAAGGTCATCGATATGGCAGACAAGGACGAGTGAGTCATTCACCACAACGCCTGAAAGTGCGAGGATGCCGAAGACTGAAAGAATGGAAATGGGGATCCCCATGATGGAGTGCCCGAGAAGTGCTCCGATGATACCAAAGGGAATCACCGACATGATGATGAGCGGCTTGACGTAACTCCGGAGAGGAATCGCTACGAGGATGTAAATAAAGACGATGGAAAGCGCAAATCCGATGCCCAAGGATTTTAGTGATTTAGACCGTTGTTCCGCTTCACCTCCCTGGCTGACGGAAATTTCCGGGTAATTGGTAGGCATGCTCTTGAAAAAATCATTGTCGAGTCGGGCGAGAATATCTTCCGATGAGGTGCTACGTTTGTCGACCGAGGCATCGACGGAAACGACGCGCTTGTTATCGTAGCGTTCGATGGAAGCAAGTGAGTCGGTGGAGCTGGTTGTAGCGACGACCGAGAATGGAACAGTTGTGCCGTCCGTTTTGCGGACTCTCATTTCACGGAGGGTTTCCAAGGAGCTGCGCTTATCTAATGGATACCGTACCATGACTTTGACTTCATCGCGACCGCGTTGAACACGCTGTGCTTCCCGACCGAAGAAGGCATCCCGGACGTTGGTTGCAAGGTCGCGTCTGGTAATGTTAGCAGCTTGTCCTACTGGTGTGATGCTGTACTGAATTTCTGGTTTTCCAGAGTCGAAGGAATCACTGACTTCAAAGACGCCGGGGTAGCTTTTCATGACCTCCTTGAGGTCCTTGGCTGCGGCCTGAAGGGCTTCGAGATTATCGCTTTCGAGGTTAATGGAAATATCCCCTCCGGGCGGTCCCGCCTTGGCCCTGAAAGAAAGTTCGCGGGCTCCCGCGACCGGGCCGATCTCCTTTCGCCATTCCTTTACGATCTCATCGGAGGGCAGGAATTCTCGTTGGGAGGAACGGGTGAGTTCGGTGACGATCGAGGCTTTGGTATTGGTGCTGGCAGAGATTTGTGTTTCCAAAAAAGGATTGTGCCCAAACTTTTCTTCGTAGCGCTTTCCAAGGATCTGAGTGGCTTCCTCAATACGTAAGGCGGTGGCGTGCAGGTAGTCTGCCGATTGCCCCTGTTCAAGTTCCAGGTTTGCGGTGGCATTGTCCTGATAAATATTTGGGAAAAAGACGAAGCGTAGTTTACCAGAAGGAAAGAGGCTCAGAGTAAGAATAAGAATACCTATAAAAGTTGCGAGGACCGCGTAACGCCACGGGAGGAGGGATCTAATTAAGGGGGCATAGAGTTTTTGAATAAAATATTCGAGAGCCCGGGAGATTAATTTTTGAAGTTTTGCCCACCCCTTTGAGATTGGATTCCGGGGCTTTTTATGAACATCAATATGAGCGAGATGGGCAGGAAGAATCAGCTTCGACTCGATAAGGGAGAAGGCGAGGCAGAATACGACAGTGGTAGCAATCTGTCCGAAGACATTCCCTAACCTCCCGCTAACTTGGGTGAGTGGAAGAAATGCTGCGATGGTAGTTATGACTCCAAATGTGGCAGGGGTAACAACTCGACTGACTCCACGAACTGTTGCGCGCAAATGTTTCTTATGGTCTCCGGCGTCGATGATTTCGTTTTCTTTTTCGGTGTAGATTGATTCACCGATGACGATGGCGTCGTCGACGACGATTCCAAGGACCACGAGAAAACCGAAGGCAGAGATCACATTAATCGATAAGTCGATACCAGGGATGGGAAAGAGCGTGAGCGCTCCAGCCAGAGAAACGGGGATGCCAATAGCGACCCAGAAAGCGAGTCGCAGATTGAGAAAGAGCATCAAGATTCCAAGGACAAGAAGAATTCCGATGGATCCGTTGCTGTAAAGCAGGGTAAGTCTGTCGTTGATGTCGGTAGACCCATCGAGCCAGCTGGCTAGTTTGACTCCGTCTGGAAGATCAGTGAAATTATCAATCACTTCCCGGGCTTCTTCAACGGCATCGATAATGTCTTCATCGCCTTCGGTGGTGATGTTGAGACTGACCGTGGGCTTTCCGCGAAAACGATTGAGAAATTGTTGATCAACAAAATCATCACGAACATTGGCAACATCGCGAACGAAAACGCGGGTGCCATCGGGCGAGGTTCGAACCGGGATGGCTTCAAAATCGGCCTTGTAGTAAGCTTGGTCACTGGCGCGCAGAGCTATGTCACCTCGATCGGAGCGGATTGTTCCACCACCAAGATCAAGAGAGTTTTCGCTGATGGCGGTTGCGAGTTCATCGAAAGTAAGATCGTAAAATCTCAGCTTTTCTTCTGACGGCTCAATAGAGATTTCGTAGTCGCGGGCTCCGAAGGTTTCAACTTTGGAAATAGCGGGCTTTTGCAGGAGAGCGTCGCGAAGCTTGCGGGCGGTCTCTTTTCGAACGGCTTCCGTTGCATCACCGTAGAGCTCTATCCAGAGGACGGAACGACTACGTTTGTTATCTTGGACGATTGGTTTTTCGGCCTGCTCGGGGAAAGATGGGATTGAATCAACCTGGACTTTTACTTCATCAAGCAAAGTGTCGATGGGATAGTCCTCTTTGGCTTCGATTGTGACTGTGGCTTGACTCTCGGTGCTAATCGAGCGGATGTGGGAGACTCCGTTGACTCCCTGTAGTGCTTCTTCAATCTTGATCGCTACGCCTCGTTCGACATCCTCAGGGGTTCCACCCCGGATAGGGACTTCCACTGTGATGGATTCGGATTCGAATGCTGGAAATCCTTCCTTTCGAACTGTGAGGGAGGTGAAAATACCAGCAGCCAAAATTGAGAACATCAAGATATTCGCAACCACAGGGTTCGCAGCGAACCAAGTGATGAAAGGGTGTTGGCGAAGTGGATTCACGGACGGGTTGGACTAACCTCTTGTTCGGATTGAAAGGTTGAGAGTGGGCGTGAAACAATGGTGAAAGGTGGGTTTTGTTTTATATTTGGGATTTCTAGGTAGACGTCTTGGTTCTCACTGGCAAGGCGGCGGGCTGAGATTTTAAAAAGCTGATTATCTCCATCAACAGCCCATAGGAAGGAGTCGTTGATGAAGGCTGATTCAGGCACTTTTAAGGAGAGTGGTAGTTCGGTTGCGGTTATGGTCGCATTTACAAACAGCCCAATGGAGAGAGCGGGTTTTCCTTTGGCGAAGGGAGATTGAACTTCCGCGATCGCGATGGTGGTTTGGTTTTCGGTCAGGTTGGGGTCAGTGCGAATAATAGTTCCGAGCCATTCCTCGTTGGGGAAACTTGGGCTACGGAGTTTGACACTTACCGGACTCGAGAGGTCGATACGAGTAAGTTGGTCGGGATTGAGTTGGAGACAGACTTCAACTTTTTCAGTTGCGACGAGAGATCCAATCGCTTGTTGCTCACTGGCCAGATTTCCAACCGATGCATTCCGGCTGGTGATGATGGCATCGAAGGGGGCAAAGATTTGGGTTCGGACCAGATCAGCTTTGGCTTTGCGAACCGAAGCTTTCATAGATTCGATTTCTGCAAGCGCGGAGATAATTTGAGGTTCACGAAGGACGAACCCGGATGCATCTTCGATTTTGCGTCCTGACTCCAGCCAATCTTCCCGTGCTTGTTCGGCTTCGGTTTTTTCTTCGGCATAAGCGAGTTCAGCTTTGGCGAGATTGGCTTCTTGTTGAATGAGAAGGGACTTGTAGGAGCGCTCATCGATATCGATCAGGGCATGCCCCTTCTCGATGATATTTCCGACCCTAAATTCGGGAGAGACCTTAACAATCAGTCCGCTAATTTGGGGTGTCAGGGTGCTTTCAAAATAAGGTTGGACCGTTCCGAAGGTTTCGACGTGAGGTGCGTAGACTTGTGGCGAAATTTCAAAGATTTCGACAGTAGCGGTAACCTTTTCAATCTTCTTGGATTCTTGATCTGGCCCGCTTGCTGCAAATTTTTTGAATCCAAAAATGGAGGCAGCGATAATGAGGAGGGGTAGGATGAGTTTCGAGATTTTATCCATAATCATTAATAGGCTTTTCCCAGGGCCAGAGCTAGGGTGACCCGGTTTAGGTAGCGAAGTTCTTGGATATCGATGAGGGTCTCTTCAGTGTTAAAGGCACGACGCTGGGCTTCGAGGAGTGTCAGGATCCCGCTGATTCCGGATTCATAGCTTCGGAGAGTTCGGGATTCGGCAGTGCGGGCCGCGGCTAGGGCTGAACGGGTTGTATTCTCGCGTTGCAAGAGGAATGTTTCGGAGCCAAGGGCGTCTTCAACCTCCCGGAGGGCCGTGATGACTGCTGAGTGATAGTTGGCGACAGCGGCCTTTCCTCGAGCGTTCGCGGCACCAAGTTCCGCCCTGAGAGTTCCTCCCTGGAAAAGGGGGGCGGTGAGATTTCCTACGATGGACCAGACGCGGACACTAGGGCTAGTAAGGTCGACCAGATCTGCAGATTGGCGACCGAAGTTACCTGTTAGGGAGAAGGTCGGAAAGAGCCCTGCATGGGCGACCTTAATGCGGGAATCAGCGGCACGAATTCGTTGATATGCAGCGTCAATATCAGGGCGGCTGCGGAGCAGGGAAGAAGGAATTCCGGCTGGAATTTTTCGATTGAGATTCGGCCAATTTTTGGCGCTGTGCGAACGGTCCGGATAGCCTCCGGTGATGGAACCGAGGAGTCGTGAAGCCTGGTGGCGGGCATTGGTCAATTCGGCAAGCCGGGCCCGTGCGTTCTCGACATCTGTCTTGGCAAGGCTGACTTCGGCGAGGGTTCCGGTACCTCGCTCAAACCGTGCGTCTACCAAGCGGTGAGTTGATTTGAGTGAGTTTAGGCGGTGTTGCGCCAGGGCTTCCCGACATGAGGCTGCGACAAGCTGGAAATAAGCCTGAGCTGTTTGCGCAGCGATGGACTGGTGAGCTGTCTTAAATTCGGCGAGGGCGACAAGTAGGTCTTGCTGGGATGCTTGGACTCCAGCTCTGACCCGACCCCAAAGGTCGAGTTCCCACTGAACATCGAGCGTTGCCGAGAAGCGCTGAGCGTCAAAGGTTCCCACGTCGAAGCCCTGACCAGCGGAGTTACTTTGACTACGGAAACCGTTTCCATTTGCAGAGATGGACGGATAAAGAGCTCCACTGCTCTGGCGGGTGGTGAAACCTGATTCTTCGAGCGTCGCGGCGGCGGCCTCGAGGCTGGGATTGGTCACGGCAGCTTGGCTCAAGTAGTGATTGAGCGATGGGTCTGAGAAGAGGGTTCGCAGACTGGATGCAATCTGAGGAACAGGAGGTATCGAAGAATCGAAGCGGGTAGGAAGAGCTAGCGGCTTTTCGGCGACGGGAGGCCCCTTGGAACAGGCAGCATGCAAAAGAGCCAAGACAGCGAGTGAGGCAATTTTACGACTTCTGTTCATAGAGGAATTCCCGATGCAAAACACACCGAAACAATAGCCCCGTCAATCTGAACTTGGCATGAACCAAGTCCAGAGAATTCAGGATGTCTAGGAATCCATCTTGGCTGCCTTATTTGCACGTTTGCGCTCGTTGGGGTCAAGGATACGCTTTCGGAGACGGAGGAAGTTTGGAGTCGCTTCAACAAGTTCGTCGGGATCGATATACTCGATGGCACGCTCGAGTGAAAACTTGAGAGCAGGAGCGAGCTTGGCAGTGTTTTCCTTGGTGGCCGAGCGTATGTTGTCAAGTTTCTTGGCTTTGACTGGGTTCACTGGAAGGTCATCGGCGCGTGAGTTTTCGCCGATGATCATGCCGGTGTAGACTTCCTCAGTTGGGTTGACGAAGAGGGTGCCCCGGCCTTCGAGTGCCAGAAGCGAGTAGGCTGTTGCGGGGCCGGTGTCCATGGAGACGAGTGTTCCAGCCTGACGGGTTTGGATTGCACCGGCCCAAGGCTTATATTCGTCGAACAGATGAGACATGATTCCATGACCGGAGGTAATGTTCACGAGTTCGAATTCCAGGCCGATGATGCCGCGGGTCGGGATGCTAGCGGTGATCAGGGTACGACCGGACGCGTCATTGGTGGTCATGTCCTGAAGCATGCCTTTACGATCGTTGAGAATCTTGAGAAGCGGGTTGGCATACTCTGAAGGGAGCTCGAGGTAGAGGATTTCCCAAGGCTCAAGGCGCTTGTCGTTTTCATCACGTTTGATGATGACTGTCGGACGGGAAACAAGGATTTCGAAGCCCTCGCGTCGCATCGTCTCGACAAGGACGGCGATTTGCATGGCGCCACGAGCAGAGACGTTGAAAACGCCAGCCATTTCGGAGTCCTCGACGTGAATGGAGACGTTGGTCTTCATCTCTCGGTATAGTCGCTCACGGATGACGCGGGATTGGACGTGCTTGCCATCTTTGCCAGCGAAGGGGCCATCGTTGATGGAGAATTGCATTTGAACCGATGGTGGATCGATGTTGACGGGTGGAAGTGGCTCGGCATCCTCATCCGCGGCGAGTGTCTCGCCAATGTCAGCGTCTTCAAATCCGGCGATACCAACGATGTTTCCAGCCACGCCATCGGTGACCTCTTGGATACCAAGGTTGGTGTATTCAAAAACCTTTCCGATCTTGGAGCGAACCTTTGTGCCGTCTTTGAGGAAGCGATAAACGTTGTCGCCTTTCTTAACGGAGCCCGAGAGGACCTTGCCGATAGCGATTCGACCAACGTAGTCGTCCCAGTCGATATTAGAGACAAGCATCTTGAAGTTCTCGTCTTCGAGTACCTTGGGAGCAGGAATGTTTTCGACGATGGCTTCGAGAAGCGGGACGCAGTCGCCTTCGGTGGCATCGTGCGCGGTTGAAAAGAATCCGTTTTTAGCGGATCCGTAAAGAGTTGGAGCGTTGAACTGATCGTCGGTTGCTTCGAGTTCAAGGAAGAGTTCGAGAACCTGATCGTGAACGCCGAGGGGGTCGGAGTTCGGACGGTCGATTTTGTTGACGACAATGATTGGTTTTAGACCTTCCTGAAGTGCCTTACGAAGAACGAACCGGGTCTGCGCTTGTGGTCCTCCAAAGGCATCCACGACTAGAATGACGCCGTCCACCATTTTCATGACGCGCTCCACTTCACCACCAAAGTCGGCGTGACCCGGGGTATCAACGATATTAACAATGTGCTCTCCCCAGTGAACTGCGGTGTTCTTGGCCTTGATGGTGATGCCTTTCTCACGTTCAAGGTCCATCGAGTCCATCGCACGTTCGGTGACGGCCTGATTTTCGCGGTAGGCGCCACCGGCTTTAAGAAGTTCGTCAACGAGGGTGGTTTTACCGTGGTCAACGTGAGCGATGATGGCGAGATTACGAAACTGGGACATGATGGTGGCGGATGGATTTTTGCGAACCTTCAAAGAGGCCAGCGCGCGCTCCTTGCCCCAGAAACGTGGTAATAGCAAGAAATCGCTCAATTGGAGCGAAATTCGTTTTGGCGAGATCGAAACACGCTATGGGCGAACTTCGATACAAGCCGTTCCTGAATGGAGAAAGCGAAAGGCGATTAATCCTGCTAGCCAAACAGTTGGGAGAGCCCACAGCAGTCCGATCAAGACCGCCAGTAATCCCGCAATAACGACAAAGAAGCAAAGAAAGTAGAGGCAGAAAAGGTTGAATCCGTTTATGCGGGTTAAATTCCAACTATACTGAAGTGCTTCAATTGGTCCGAGATTCTTTTCGACGATGGCTTGCTGATAAAGTCCACATCGCAATGCGACAATGATTCCCGGGATGATTAGGAGAATTAATCCGATAATTATCATGAGAACATAGAGAATGGTGGCAGCAACTCCGCTCAGGAGCTTGTCGCCTTGGGAAAAGAGGTCGCTGACCGGTGGTTTTTCTCCATTTAGCAGCCTATGTCCGTATCGAATGGCACCAAGAGTGAGGAAGATGGAAATAATCTGCTCAAGTAGACTGGTAATATTACTGCCCAGTCCTCCCTGGTTCATCTGTATGGATGGCATTCCTTCCATTGGGATTGTTTGTGGAGGGCCATCTATTGCGATCGCAATCACCCCAAGAATCGCCGAAGATATCATAGAGGCAAAGAAGTAGCAGAGTCCAAAAAGGAAGATTTGGCCGAAATTAGCGATCGTGTATTTCCAACCTTGCCCAATACAGAAGCCCATATCGAGTTTGATGGGCTGAGGGGGAAACTCGAGGCTGTAACCGTCGGATTCCGCAGCTTCAATTACTTCGGAAGAAGGAGCTACGTATGGGTTGGAGCTGAGTCCTGGAACGCTAGAAGCAGCGATCCATTGATCCATTCCTTCGGTCCACACTAACGTGTTTTCAGGAAGTCCTTCCTGAAAATGCTGCTGGAGCATGGAAAAAGCAATGGGACCTTTTTTCTCGTTACTCTCAGCATAGAACCAGGAGCTATTAGGGGATGTATTCATAATTGATCAGGGTTAAAGTTTTCCAGCGGCTTCAATAACAAGTCGCTCCGTGTTTTGCCAATCGATGCATTGATCGGTGATCGACTGTCCGTAAGCAAGCTGGTCGAGGGGCTGCGGGAATTTTTGGTTTCCGGAGTGAAGGTGGCTTTCGAGCATGGCTCCGACCACCGAGGAGTCACCAGCGGCACGTTGGCTGACGATTTCCTCGAAAACGCCCGGCATTTGCTCGTAGTTCTTGCCGCAGTTTGCGTGGGATGCATCGACCATGATTGCCGGAGATAGTCCGTGTTTAAGAAGGGTGTCACGGGTGGACTTGATTGAATCGGGATCGAAATTAGGACCATTTTCTCCTCCGCGGAGAATCAAGTGGCAGTGGGGATTCCCAGCGGTCGAGACCGCAGAGGCAACTCCTTCTTCGGAAACTCCTAGGAAGGTCTGTGGTTGGGAGGCTGCCTTGATGGCATTGATGGCGGCGGTGACGTCGCCCGAGGTGGTGTTCTTGAAACCGAGAGGCATGGAGAGACCTGAGGCCATTTGGCGGTGGGTTTGACTTTCACTGGTCCGGGCACCGATAGCTGACCATGAAATGAGGTCTGCAATATACTGTGGTGTGATGGGATCCAGCAGCTCGGTGGCTGTCGGAAGACCCAGCGAAAGGACCTCGGTGAGAAATTGCCGGGCAACAGTAAGCCCTTGGTGGATATTGTCCGAGCCGTCGAGATTGGGATCCATGATGAGTCCTTTCCACCCGACGGTCGTCCTGGGTTTCTCGAAATAGACCCGCATGACGATGTTAATCTTCTCTTTGACCTCGTCGGCAAGCATCGCGAGCTTTTCGGCATAAATGCGGCAGGCATCGGTATCGTGGATGGAGCAGGGGCCAACAATCAGGAGGAATCGGGAATCGGGGACAAAAAGTGAATCGCAGATATCAGCGCGTGAAGCCGACACCAATTGGGCTTGCGGGGCGGTTCTGGGCACATCCTGCATGAGAATGGCAGGAGAAGGGAGTGGCGCGTTGCTGAGGACGTTGATGTTGGAAGTGTTTTCCATAAAGATGTGAGTCTTGAGTTT
Organism: Akkermansiaceae bacterium; assembly: GCA_039768565.1. GTDB lineage: Bacteria > Verrucomicrobiota > Verrucomicrobiia > Verrucomicrobiales > Akkermansiaceae > SW10. Next base: position 20,633 of record JBDNAG010000157.1, read on the forward strand.
TCGGATTCAAGTATCAAGCCCGTCTTGCTAGATATACCTCATGCAAGCCAAAGGTCTTCAATTGCTCGAATCACTCACACAAGCTCACAGCGTCCCGGGATATGAGGACGAGGTGCGAGAAATCTTTCTTAACGAACTCAAGGGGCACGGAGAGTTCGGTGCAGACAAAAATGGGTCGGTTTTTTGTCACAAAGGTTCTTCCGGTCCAAAAGTGATGGTTGAGGGGCATATGGACGAGGTGGGATTCCGGGTGCAAAACATCCTGCCGAACGGATATCTGAAGATGGTGACGGTCGGGGGTTGGTGGGGACACACTCTATTATCTCAAAGGGTTGAAGTGAAGAACCAGGAGGGAGTTAAGATTATTGGGGCAATTGCATCCAAGCCTCCTCACTTCCTCGGAGAGGCGGAGCGGAATAGGGTGATTGGAGTGCCAAACATGTTTGTCGATATTGGGGCCCGGTCCCGGGCTGAGGCTGAGGACTGGGGAATTCAGCTGGGAGATCCCATCGCTCCGTGGAGTCCTTGGACGCCTATGCACCAGCCAGATTGGTATATGACCAAGGCCTTTGATAACAGGGTTGGCATGGCGGGGGCAATTCAGGTCGGGCAATCTGCCGAACCTGCAGGTTGCCAACTCATTACGGCTGGCTCGGTTCAGGAAGAGCTAGGGCTGCGAGGCGCAAAATCACTCGCAAATGTCGCCAAGCCTGATGTCGCGATCGTTTTGGAAGGCCCACCGGCTGACGATACGCCTGGGATGCCTTTGAGTGAAGCTCAGGGTGTTCTGGGGGGTGGGGTGCAAATCCGTCTCCACGACCCTAGTGCGATTATGAATCCTCGTTTGGCCCGGTTTGCCATCGAGACAGCGTGCCGGGAGGGGATTCCTCATCAGGTTACTGTTCGTTCGAGTGGTGGTACGGACGCTGGTTCCTTTTCTTTGGCAAACGAAGGTATCCCAAGTGTTGTTCTCGGTACTCCTGCGAGGTATATACATTCACATAATGCTATTATTTGTGCCTCGGATTATCATGCCATGGTTGCGCTGAGCATGGCCATGGTAAATCATCTCGACGAGGGCACGGTTAATGGTTTTACTGATTTCCTTTAAGGCCTTCCAAATTGAACGATAAATTATAATAGGACAAGAGATGAAAACTTGGTCCTCTTTGCATAGTGAAAGAACTTTGGGACATTGCGATCCAGCCTCATAACCTGCCTCTGACCTGCGTGGTCGGGGTTTTTATGTTGTATTGGAGCATATGTATCCTGGGTATTTTCGGAATCGATACTTTCGATATCGATCTTGATGCTGAAGGGGTTGTTTCATCACCTGTTGCTGCAACTCTTCGGTTCGTTAACGCAACTGAAGTTCCGTTGATGGCTGTCTTGACGATTTTGTCAGTCTTCATGTGGGTTTCCTCAATGATGGGTAACTACTACTTTAATCCTGAACTCTCGGACGTTCTCATCCTTTCGATTTTTGCTGGCTCTTTTGTGGTCGGGGTCATTCTAACAAAAATGGCTACGGCGCCCTTAGTGCCCGCTTTCCGCAAGATGAAGGAGTTGGAAAAAGCCGAGCCTGCTGTAGGTGGCGTTGGTGTGGTGATATCCAAACAGGTTGATCAAAAATATGGGCAGGTTGAGCTGAAGCGCAAAGAGGGCGCACCAGCTACGCTGAATTGTCGGACTTCGGATAAAACGCCAATCCCCCGGGGGGCGGAAGCCATTATCATCTCTTACGATAATGACACGGGAACTTACCTTGTGAGAAAACTCTAAATTAAAAAAATGAATATTATGAATACTCTGGCCATGACCGGTTCCGATTGGATCTGGTTTGTAATTGTTCCCTTCGCCATTTTGATAGGTGGTCTTATTGCTTTTATTTTGGTGTTTTACCGGAAAGTGGAAAAGGGAACCGCGTTGGTGGTGACCGGATTGCCCAAAACAAAAGTTATTTTCAATGGTGGGGCTGTGTGGCCCCTGGTGAACCGCGCCGAGCTCATGGATATTTCCGTGAAAAGGATTGAGCTGGATCGTACTGGTAACAATGGCCTCATTTGTAAGGACAATATGCGGGCTGATATCAAAGTCGCGTTCTTCGTGCGGGTGAACAATGTCGAGGATGATGTCCTTAGAGTAGCCGAATCGATTGGTTGCGACCGGGCTTCGTCGGAGGATGAAATTCGTGCTCTTTTTGATGCCAAATTTTCCGAGGCATTGAAAACGGTTGGTAAGCGATTTGAATTCACAGAACTCTATGAGGAACGTGACACCTTCCGTGACGAAATGCTTAAAGTCATCGGCACCGATTTGAATGGATTTGTTCTTGATGATGCTGCCATCGATTATCTGGAGCAAACTCCTTTGGATATTCTTGACCCTGATAACATTCTTGACGCCGAAGGTATCAAAAAGATCACCGAACTGACTGCCGGTCAGGCCAAGCTCGCGAACAACATTCAGCGGGATAAAGAAAAGGTGATTAAGCAACAGGACGTTGAGGCTCGGGAAGCGATTCTTGAGTTGGAGCGACAGTTGAAGGAGACCGAGGCCAAGCAAAAGCGCGAGGTCGAAACTGTGCAATTCCGTGAAGAAGCGGAAGCTCTGAAGATTCAGGAGGAAGAGCGACAGAAAGCAGAGCAGGCGCGTATTGCGGCTGAGGAAGAGATTCAGATTTCCGAAGAGAACAAGCAACGCCAAGTCTTGGTTGCGCAGCGCAATAAGGAGCGCACCGATGGCGTCGAACTGGAGCGTGTTGAGCGCGAGCGGATGCTTGAAGAAATTGAGCGCAAGCGTGTGACTGAATTGAAGTCGATCGAAGCTGAGAAAGCAGTCGAGATTGAGAAGAAGGAAATCCAGGAGGTAATCCGTGAGCGGGTGGCTGTTGAAAAGGGCGTCGTCGAAGAACAGCAACGAATTAAGGATACCGAGGAATTTGCTACGGTAAATCGATTTAAACAGGTGACTGTCACCACTGCTGAAGCGAATGCCCAGGAAGCTTTGATCCAGAAGATCAAGGAAGCCGAGGCTCAGAAGGAGGCTGCTCAATTGAAAGCTGACGAGGGGGCATACACTGTTCTTAAGGAAGCTGAGGCTGCCAAGAGTGCCGCCGAAATGCGCGCCGAAGAGCGGATCATTCAGGCTGAGGCCGAACAGAGTGCTTCTGAGAAGGAGTCAGCGGCCAAGAAGATGATGGCGGAAGCAATTGTCAAGGAGTCAGCAGCCGAAGGTATGGGGGAGGCTGATGTTCTTCGTGCCAAGGGGGAGGCTGACGCTGAAGTCGTTCGCGCGAAAGGTGAAGCTGATGCATTGGCAATCGAGCAGAAAGCCGCGGCAATGAAGCTCTTCGAAGAGGCCGGACAGGAGCACGAGGAATTCAAACTCAAGTTGGAAAAAACGAAAGATGTCGAGCTTGCTGAGATCGATGTTCAGCGCCAAATCGCGGAGCAGCAGGCCGTGGTTGTCGGCGAGGCACTTAAGTCAGCCAATATTGATATCGTTGGTGGCGAGACAGAGTTCTTTGACCGTATTACTAAGGCGATTACCACTGGTAAGGTTGTCGATCGAACCGTTGGCAACAGCCAGGTGCTTGATGATGTGAAGGAGACCTTCTTTAATGGTGACCCTGAATACTTCAAGAGCCAGCTCGCAACTTGGATTGATGACTACGGTATCAAGACCGAGGATCTGAAAAATCTCAGTATTGCTGCTCTCTTAGGGAATCTTGTTGGAACAGCACGGGGCGAAGAGCGTTCCAAATTAGTTGGAATGCTCGGTGCCGCGGAGAGATTCGGAGTTGGTGAGATGAATGCAGGTGAGCTTCTCAAGAAGCTCGTCTAACATTCTCCAACTTCGATTATAGGACTATAGCTAGCTAAGATGGCTGAAGAAAAGCAACAGCTCGAAGGCGGTGCCTATGAAGTGATCCGTGCCCGGCTTGAAAAAGGTGGGGCGGAGCTTCAAGACCGCCTGACAAGCCTCAATGGGCAAAGGCAGGAGGTCTTTGGGGCGGTGGAAACCGAACTGGTTTCGACCGAGCGGGTCTCGACTGATCATAATTGTGTCCCACGGGATATCATTGCGGTCGGACACAATCGCTTTGTTTTTGGCTACAATATTCAGTTCGGTCTCAAGGCAACGACAGCAATAGAGGACGTTTTTTCGGTTTACGATTACGATCCAGAGGAAAATGCCTTCCACCTGGTTAATTCGTCGGAGGTTTTTTCGGATGCGTCATTTGCCGACGACTTTAAATACCTTTTCAAGTACTACCGCGAGGCGGTCTTTGTGAAATTCATGGTCATTGGGCCGCATCTCTTTATGGCGATGCGGATCGGTAAATCGATCACGGATCTGAAGACCTTCAAATGGCTCATCAACGGCGAGGGTTCGTTGAGTTACATCGGAAATCGTTTCGATCACGAATACCAATTTCCTCCACAACAGGAGTTTGAATGGAAGCGAGCCCACCGTGATATGCAGCGGTCGGGTGAGCATCCTCATATATCGATTGAGGATCGAGTGTTTGTGGAAACAGTAGGTGGTGATCTGACTATCAAAGTAGAGGATAATACTGCGAGTGGTGCCGGCATTTATTCCGAGCCTGTGACGGAGTTGGACCAGACTCTTGATGATGCGGAAATCCTATATGCCACTGTCGGACCTCTGATTTTGCTGAAGATTCTTCCATATCGGGAAGAGCTTCATCGCTACCTTGTCTACAATGAAAAAACACAGACGGTTCATCGAATTGACGCGATCGGTCATTCCTGTGTCCTTCTGCCTGATGAACAGGGCCTGATCTTTTCAAATGGGTATCTGCTTCTCACAGGTGAATCAAAGGTCTTCGAAATAGACCTCACCGACATGCGCTTTGAGCGCCGGGTTCCCAGCGCGAACGGAGAGGATACGCTTTTCGTATTCTACAACCGCCAGAGCGGGGACTACGTCCTGCTCTCTTACAATATGATCTCCCAGTCAGTGGAGACTCCCGTGATCTGCAGCGGATACTCTCTCTTTCCCGACGGACGGATGGTCATCTTTCGAAATGAAGAAGAGCCATCAAAGCATCACGCTTTGCAAATCTGGCAAACTTCTTACCTAAGTGACGAAGTTGCTGCCACCCAGGCCTCTAACAGCAACTCTCTGCTCTTTAAGATTGGAAACGCGGAATTGGTGCGAGGTATGTCCGAGTGCCGGGAAGTGATGACTCTCCTTCGGAAGGATGATTCCTATGGCGACCTCTATCTGGATCTCTCCAAAAAGACCGGAGATATCATCGATTCGTATTTCTGGCTAGGACAGGACGAGGTTGGAAACCTTTCTCAACCGCTCAAGGATATCCGCGGCGCGGCGACTGCTGCGATTGATGAATTTGAAAAAGTCCAAGGGCTTCGAAATTCAACCGGAGAACGAACTCAAACGGTAAGGGATTCGGCCACTGAGCTTTTGCGATCAGTCCGGCATTCTCCGCCGAATGATATTTTTGGCTTCGTGCATCATCTCGCCGAGCTTCGTAAAAGCCGGGGTGAGATCATAGGGCTCCGGGATCTTCGTTACGTGGACGAGAGTCTTGTTGAGGGGCTTGAAAAAGAGATTATCGAAGCCACTGAGAAGACTGCCGGAAAGACAGTTGATTTCTTGTTAAAACCCGAGGCGCTGAATCCCTATCGGAAGGCGGTCGAAGATCAGGAGGCCAGGGTTCCAAAACTGGCTAAGGTCATGGACGCCGACGAGGTTGCCGAGGGCTTGGATAAAGCGGGAGCTGAATTGGAAATGCTCATTGATATCGTGGGTAACCTTAAGATCGCGGATGCTACCCAGACTACCGCGATTATTGATAGTATCTCAGCAATATACTCGACCCTTAATGGTGTTCGGGCCGGCCTGAAGAATAAACGTCAAGATCTCGCCAAGGGTGAAGGAATGGCGCAGTTCGGAGCTCAAATGAAGCTTCTGAGCCAGGCCGTGGTGAATTACCTAGACCTCTGTGACACACCCAAAAAGTGTGAGGAATATTTGACCAAAGTGATGGTACAGCTTGAGGAGCTGGAAGGGAAGTTTTCGGAATTCGATGACTATGTTGAAGAACTTTCGGCCAAGCGAGAGGAGGTTTA
>JBDNAG010000158.1:0-19853 GCA_039768565.1 Akkermansiaceae bacterium
CTCTCCGGTGCTGTTTCTGATCCAAACTCCCACCCCCTCGTTTCCAAGGTGAAAGCCTACGCTGCCGAGTCTCACGGCGCCGAGATCATCGTGATATCCGCCCAGATCGAGGAGGAATTGGTTGAACTCAGCCCCGAGGAGGCAGTCGAATTTCTTGGCGATATGGGAGTGAGTGACTCAGGCGTCTCAGATCTCATCCGCGCGGTTTACCATCTCCTTGGACTACGCACTTACATCACCACCGGCGTTCAAGAAACCCGGGCCTGGACCATTACAGCAGGCGACAAAGCCCCTGCCGCTGCTGGCGTGATCCACGGCGACTTCGAACGCGGATTCATCGCTGCAGAAGTCATCCACTACGATGACTTCGTCGAACTCGGAGGCAAAGCCGCCGCTCGTGATGCGGGAAAGCTACGCATCGAAGGCAAGGAATACATCGTCTCCGATGGTGACGTGATCGAATTCCGATTTAACGTTTAGACGTTTCGCCTACTCGGAGATCAACTCACGATTCTGCTTCAGATGCTTCTCTACGAGCGAGCGCCAACTAATCACCGACTGTTCGGCAGACAAATTGAGATCCTGCCTTAGCTGATGCTCCATCACTGAACGCTGAAGACTAGACAAGCTGTTTTCCTCGAGCAAACGAACGATTCCCGGCAGCTGCAAAGCCGGAGACATCAAGCTACTTGTTTCCAAATATTCCTCCAACAAATTTGCGGGCGTCGCACGGTTCAAATCTTCGATTACTGCCTCAACAGCAATCTCATGCTCCTCAGCAGGCAATTCCAGCATGATCCTGGTAAGCAAATCTCTCCTCGAGAGAGGATCCTCCGTTTGGCTCAATTCCTCCAACTGAAGATCTATCCCTGCAATTGAAGATTTTCTTCGCCCGTCTCTTTTGTGGAGAACTTCCGCCCTCCCCCTGCGACCTCCATCCAATTTCTTGTTAGTTGCCTCGGGGCGGTCGGACAAACTTTCCACATCCGAATCACAACCAACCAAAACCAAGGCCAAAAATCCGATCCTCAACTTCACAATTTTAAATAAATTGGGCAGAGACCCCGGTCAGCCGAGGTTTCTGTTATATTCAAGGCAACGGGCGACTTTACTCCTCGTCGGCAACCGGATTCTCTTGGGGCAAAACTCCATCGATAATGTGGACAACACCATTCGACGCCTTCAAATCAGCCTCTACTAGTGAAGATCCGTTGAAGGAGACACCGTTATCTGAAATCGATACGCTCAGCCGGTTCCCCAATGTCCTCACCGAGATCCCATCAGTTAGAGTGTTGGAGGTGATTTCCCCGAACGCAATGTGCCTGCGCAAAACACCTCGCAGTGCACGACGATCATCAATGAGAGCAGACAAAGCATCTGCAGGAATCGCGTCAAACGCCTCGTTGGTGGGCGCGAAGAAGGTCCACTTCCAATACCGTGAGTTCTGGTCGAAGAAGGAGGCATAGCCGGTTAGATCTAAAACTGTTTTGAAGGTCGAAAGCTCTTCCCGAGACTCAACAACCCCTATGAGAGTTTCAATCGTCTCGGGAACGAGAACCTCATCGATGACATGAATCACCCCGTTGGAAGCCATGATATCGGGATTGGCCACAGCTGCGGGACCGACCGATATTGTATCTTCGCCAACGATCACATCCAAGTCGGTTCTGCCAACGGTGCGCACGACTCCAGTTTCTAAGTCAGCACTCGTTATCGAGCCCCGAACGATGTGATTCCGCAAGACAAAGCGAAGGAGATCCCGATCGTTCCGCACAGCCTCTAAGATTTCTGGTGAAAGTTTGGCGAAAGCTTCGTTCGTTGGCGCAAAGACCGTGAGTTCAAGACGATCACTATCCAGTGCCCGGTCAAGTCCCGAGGACACAATCAGTGAAGCAAGAGTCGAGAAGTCTTCGTTGCCGGCAGCAATGTCTAGGAGGCTTTCCGGCGCCATGAACTCGGGATCAAGCACAGTGTCAATGCCATGTATAATTCCATTGGTTGCCCCAATATTCGCCTGCACAACAGTTGAGTCGTTTGCTTTCACGGTGGCGGAGAACCACCAGAAAGAACGGTGGCGGGTTGTGCTCATTTCGACTGCCCCCTCGTTGAGAGCCGTAAGGGAGCGGTTCCCGAGACGATAAGAAGAAAGGCGCTCACCGGGAATAACGTGGTAAGTCAAAAGATTTATCAGGGCAACTTCGTCAGCCAGAAGAGCAGAAAGGCTCTCAGCCGGAATTTTTTCAAATGCCGCATTTGTTGGTGCGAAAACAGTGGCTTTGTCGATTTCGGCAAGCGCACTGACAAGGCCAGCTTCAGTGACCGCCGTCACAAGCGTAGAGTATTCCTCGAGGCCAACAAGTCGCTCGACGAGATTTTGGGTCCGGGAAGGGCTTTTTTTTCTCCAGCCTTTCGCTTCCACCTTCGTGGGGAGGACCAATGTCAGGCCAACAACAACGCAGGCAACGCCCGTAATATTCCGGAAAAATTTCATAATTTTGTCTATTAATCTTTGTGACCTTTGAACCAAGGTGTCTTGAAACTAAGCCACTATCCAAACCCCGCAAATACTTTCTAATAGTCAAAATGAATTACTGGAAATGACCGCTTCCTTTACGTTGTGCAAATCCCATCCACCCATAGCTCGCACCATGGATTCAAAGTGGGTATCCAAGCCCTTTTATCACTCATCTGGCCTAGCCCCAAAAATTGACAGATCCAAATTGCAGATCCAATGAGATAGTTCTGTGGTTCCAGCTTAGAAGAATTTGTTCTTTACGGCAAGTCGGAGTGGAGGACTTCATCCAAAATGGAGGCTTGTAGCAATCCGCGGGACCGTAGCACAGGGCCTGAACCCATTTCTCATTCACCACGTGACCTGCCCACCTCAACAAAGCGGGCATGCGGCGATACCCACATCGAAGGTTTTTTCGGCTCAGCTCAACAGACTCCTACTCAAGATCCAAATCTCTGATGACTCCGTTTCCGACAAACTATCCGAAAAAACTACTGGCAGACTTAGATCCTGCGAGGAGAAGGGCATTTTTGGCAAACTTTCAAAAAAACAGCGGAGGCCCTCAATTACTCGAGCACTAGTGCCTAAAGACGGTGAAAACAACCGGCCGATGGCTTAAATTTCCTCCTTTTAAATCCATCGAGCGACCGTAGCGTCCAAGGACGATGCGAACGATCATGCGAATTCTTCTGCCCCTAATTCTTTGCGGCGCGCTACCCGCGCAATTAAAGGAGCCTTCAACCACTACCGACAACCCACTTGCTCCACAGCCAACCCTTTATGACTCCGTAGTGAAGATTGAGGTAGCCACCCAGGTGCCAGATTATCGTACTCCTTGGAATAGCGGTCGCTTCAGCGGAGGAACTGGGACAGGTTTTATTATCGGACCCAATCAGATCCTAACCAACGCGCACGTCGTTTCCGACAACCGCCGCCTCCTCGTCACTCGCCGAGGATCATCTCAAAAGCATGTGGCACGAGTTCGTCACATCGCTCACGACTGCGACCTCGCTCTGATCGAACTCCAGGACTTCCGCCCGTTCGAAGGACTTCCATACCTCGACATCGGAGGCATGCCAAAACTCGAAAGCCGCGTCAGCGCGATTGGCTACCCAGTCGGGGGCGAGCGCCTCTCCGTGACCCAGGGGGTCGTCTCTAGAATCGACTTCAGCAGCTACAGCCATTCACGCGCCGATTCACACCTCGTCATTCAGATCGACGCAGCCATTAACCCTGGGAACTCGGGCGGCCCCGTCGTTCAGGACGGCAAGGTCGTGGGTGTCGCTTTTCAAGGAAACACCCAAGCTGACAACGTAGGTTACATCATACCGACCCCGGTCGTAAAACGCTTCCTCAAAGATATCTCTGATGGCAAATACGATCACTATATGGACCTCGGCATCTCTCCCTTCCCGCTTTTTAATCCGGCGATGCGTCAGGCCTACCAACTCCCTACCAACGGGAAAGGCGTGCTCGTGGCAAACGTCGTCCCAGGTGGGCCTGCCGACGGCATCCTCGAGCGTGGCGATGTTCTTCTTAGTATTGACGGAAACGTCATCGACAGCGCGGGTAACATTCGTATCGCGGGAGAGTTCGTCGATATGAATGAAATCGTAGAGCGCAAATTCGCCGGTGATAAGGTAGCACTCACTCTCCTCCGCAAAGGCGAGCAGCTTAAGAAGGACCTCACCTTGAAGGAATTTCCCTACTCCCGGATCTATGCAATCCAATATGAAGAGGTCCCTCGCTACTCCTTCTTTGCCGGACTGGTTTTCCAACCGCTGAATCTCAACCTTTTCGCGACATTCAAGTTCGACGACCGCCGCCTCCGCCAAATCTTTGCCGACTACACTTCACGTGGACTCTTCAAGGACATGGAAGATGTTGTCGTTCTGACCCGAGTTGAGAACGACAGGCTCACAACCCGCATGGGCGATTTTTCCGGTATGGTGGTTTCCAAGGTAAACGATAAAAAGATCAAGAATCTCCGACAACTCCACGAGATTCTCAACGCCCCCAATCCCCCAGAATACCACGTCATAGAATTCAACGGTGGCAACCGCCCCCTTGTCATTCCAAGCGCTGAAGTTCCGGAAGCACAGAAGCGGATCATGGCTCAAGTCGGCATCACCAAGGCCGTCCAACTCGACTAATCATCATTTCCAGACCTCAACGGATTCCCACTCTATGAAAAAACTTTTTTTCGCTTTTCTTCTGGCCCAGCCGCTCATAGCGGCCCCCGAGGACTCACTCGTTCGAATCAATTCCACGATCCAGACCTACAGTGCGTCCCAGCCATGGGAAAAAACCCCACCTAGATCACGTCGTGGACTTGGCACTCTTCTCCCGGGCAATCGCATTCTGACCACCGCAGCAATGGCTGCGGATTCGATCTACATCGAACTTCAATCAGCAGACAGCACCAAGACAGTCCCGGCCAAAGTGGCCGCCATCGACTACGAAGCGAATCTGGCGCTACTCACGCCCGATGCCGGGCCCGGGTTCCTTTCGGACCTCGAACCAACCGAGATCGCTCCGCCCTCCAAACCCAATGAAGAAATTGAACTTCTTCAATTGGAGACCAATGGCGACCCTCTTTCCACAACTGGAAAAATTCGGTCCATGGAATTGCTGAGCACCTTTGGGAGCGGCCGCTTCTTCCTCGGCTACATCGTCAAAGCATCGATGCAAACCTCCGGAAATTCATTTACCCTGCCCACCTTCAGAAATGACAAACTTACTGGAATTCTCACCAGCTATGATTCCAAGGATCAGATATGCGACGTGATCTCGGTCGATATCATCTCAGCCTTTCTCAAGGACGCCGAGGATGGCAATTACGAAGGGTTCCCGAGCCTAGGGATTTCCACAGCCACCACCGAGGACCCTCACTTCCGGGGCTGGTTGAAACTGCCCGAGGACAAGGGGGGACTTTATGTCACACGAGTCGTCCCCAAGGGGGCTGCCGCCAAGGCTGGCATGAAAAAGGGGGACGTTATTCTCAGCATAAGCAGCTTCCCCATCGACCGCCGCGGATACTTTGAGCACCCGGATTACGGAAAACTTTTCTGGCCCCACCTTGTGAGAGGTGGCCCGGTAATGGGGGCCAAGGTCTCTATCGAAGTTTTGCGAGATGGAAAGGTTAAAGACATAGAAGCCAAGCTCAAAAAATTACCCTCACCATTGGTCCCCAGCTACCTTTATGACGAAGCCCCGCCCTTCTTCATCAAAGGCGGGCTCGTTTTTCAGGAACTCTCCAAACCCTACCTCGAGGCTTTCGGAAAAGATTGGTCAACCCGTGCCCCTCTGAACCTACTCGATGTCCTGAGTAGCCCCGAAGATTATGAAAAAGGGCGCCGCCGGGTTGTCGTACTTACCCGTGTGGTGGCGACAGAGGCCACCATCGGCTATGACCGCCTTAGCAGTCAGATTATAAATTCCGTAAATGGGAAACCAGTGGAGGGACTTCCCGAATTAGCGGAGACATTCGAAACTATTCCAAAAAACGGCATACACACCATTGAAACGGATGAGGAGCCTTATCAAATCTTTCTGGACGAAGCCCTATCGGACCGAGTCGATCAGGATTTTGTCACCCGAGGCTTGCCGATCCTTAAAAGGCTCTATGAGGTGAGGTAATCCCTTGCCTTCCTTATTACTCAGCAGGAATTTTAAGAATCTGTCCAATCCGCAACATGTCGGATCGGAATCCGCTGGCCTTCTTAATTTCCAAAATTGACACTTTATAACGGAGTGCAATACCGCTGAGAGTGTCTCCGCGAACCACTTTATAGGTGATCAATTGGGGCTGAGAACCTGTCTCCGGCTCGTCCGAAGCCGGGGTCGCTGCCTCAGTCTCGGTCGTTGTTTCCAGTTCAGATTCGTCAGCGCCTGTTTCCAAAAAGCTCTCATCATCTTCAACTACCACAGCTCGTGCAGGTATTTCCGGCTCATCCAAATCACTGCCACCCTCCGCTGCGGGATCAAGTTCAGGCATATCGAGTTCGCTTGTTACCGTCCCCAATTCAGCTGGGATCACTTCGCCATCTTCCGGAGTATCTGGCATAATTTCAGTCATCTCAGACTCCGACACAAGATCAGGTGAATCTTCAGCTACCTCGGTCACATCAACCAGTAGAGTAGTCTCGGGAGTCACAACAAGCGTATCACTTGAGGAGTCAACTAGACCCGATAGATCTTCGGATTCTGCTGCCACGATTCCAGGTGGCGGAGTCGGAGGCACACCCTCTTCCATATCAGGATTCAGAGTAGCAGGAATGACCTCTTCTCCTACCATGAGAGAACTGGGCCTCCCCTCGCCCTCTACTGAAGCAAGACCGAAGCTTCCAGCATCTTCTACTTGAGCTCCAATTGGCAGAACCATGACGAGTTGATGAATCGCCTTCCCCGTAGAATCGGTGAAAACCTGGCTCCAGCTCCTTTCCATTCCTCGGCGCAAGCGGGAGATCTCGTTTTGATAAAGAGGATCGGCCTCTAATCCCCACATCGCCTCGGCATTCAAATACTTACCACTATCAAGCTTCCTCTGAATCACCCGGTATTGATTCTCACCTTTGTTGATTCTTCCCTCAATCTCGGCAAAATAATCTCCGGCGGGAAGCTGTTCCTGGGCAAACATCAGCCCGGCTCTACTCATCCAAGGGCCGAACTCAGCCTCACGAGCCAACTCTTCCGTGGTCAGTTTTTGCTGAACTTTGCCCAGCGGCTTCTTTGGATCGTCACAGGAAGTCATCAAGGCCATCAAAATAATGGCGATGGGGTATTTGGCAGCGGAAGGAATTTTCACAGGAACAGGATTGGGAATGAGAGCAAATCGTTTCAGGTTTCTTAGATATCACTAATTCTCTCGATTGAGAAGCACCCTTTGTCTTTCACAAAAAAACGTGTCACCCCGTCCGGGATGACACGTTTTAAAAGTGCAAATTCGAGCTACTCGATTCCGAGCTCCTCTTTGAAATCACGGCGCAACTTGCGCTCACCAAGATTCAGCATCAGATCTACATTGATATCGAGGCTGTTAGCGTCGAACCCCTTTGAGTAATTGAAAAGATGTTTGGGAAAGTATTCCTTGAAACTTTCCCGCTCTTTATTGGTGAGCCTTCCCCACACTCCAAAATTCAAAGTCCGGGAAAGCTTTTGCTTCATCTTTAAAGTCAACTTTCGGCCATGACAGGCTCTTTGGACCTGCTTGTGAGTCAGTTGCTCGGGAGAAGCTTCGACAAGATCATGATTCGAAAGCCCCCAACCTTCAAGCAACGACGCCAAAGGCTGCTTTCCAAAATCACGCTCGTCTGTCATTCCAAAAACTAGGGGGTAACGAGGCGGAGATCGCCAAGACGTCGAACAAGCTCGCGAGCCTCGCGCTGCCACTGACGTAGCGTTGAACGGGAAGCATCCAGAGACTGGGAAACCGAGGATTCCAGCTCGTTCAGATTCTTTTTGAGTTGGGTCAAAAGTTCATCCACACGAGCCATACCAACCTCACAAATTGTCCCATCTTTCGCATTGAGCTCAGCGAGTTTGGCCTCGGCCTTGCGCTGTGCCTCTTTCATTTCAGCTCCGACGATCTTGCTCTCAGGGACTCGACGGAGATTACTCACGAGACCCACCTTATGAAGAAGCATGATAGTCCACTTCGTGGGATCAAAGTTCCAAGGCTTCACACCGTTTCGGTAGTCATGCTGGAATTCGTGGTGGTAGTTGTGGTAGCCCTCTCCGTAGGTGACAAGAGCCATGATCCAACTGTCGCGGGCACTGCAACGAGTCGAGTAGGGCTGATGACCAATGGTGTGGCAGAGAGAGTTAATGAAGAAAGTCGACTGCTGAACCAAAACAACTCTCAGCGCACCGACAACAAGGAAGCCGGCGAGAGCACCGACCATTCCGCCCATGACGAAATAGCCAACGATCGCAGGAAAGACCAACCCTGCTACGAACGCAATGGCGACGTAGTACTTGTCCTGAAAACGGACCAAGGCGTCCTTTTGGAGATCTTTAACATTGTCGACAGGCTGGGGAGCGTTGAGTTTGAAAAGGATCCAACCAATGTGAGCCCAGAAAAAACCTTTGGAGATGTCATAGGGATCTTCGTCGTGATCGGTGTGCTTGTGGTGGCGCCGGTGATCCGAGGCCCAGTGCACTACTGAGTTTTCAAAAGCGCAGGCGCCGAAAACCAGAGTGAACAGACGAACCGGCCAAGTCGCTTTAAATGACAAGTGCGAGAAAAGCCGATGGTAACCAAGGGTAATGCTGAGACCTGTCGCAATCATATAAAAGGTGAACATGCTCCACATAATCCAATTGAGATCATGCATAAACAGATAAATAGGGGCAGCGATGACCCCGAGAAGCGTGATTACAAAGAGAAATGAGGTATTGACCCAGTTCACCCGATAAAAAGGAATTCGATGATTCATAAATTTTTTGTCTGTTTTTTGAAGCCTACCTGTCGGCATGTGTGCAGACCTCGCGCCGCGGTGAGACTACCATCTTCATGGTCAAGAGGCGAGGGCCATTTTTAGGTCGGCTGGAAACCGAAATTTTCCAGTCAAATCTTTCTTTATTTGCATCCTTTGAAACCTGACTAAGACTCTCACATTGACACTCTTTTTTTGTCAGACATGCTCCTTCTCTCCGTATTCTAGCATCTACAAATACCTCATGAAGAACCTTCTCGCCCTTTCGCTTCTAGCCGCCTTGCCTCTCTCCGCCGCCCATCCGGGCCAAGCCCCATACGAACTTTACTGTGGAGCATGCCACGCCCCTGACGGAAAGGGCATTAGCGGCGGACAATTCCCTCCCCTAGCTGAAAGTGAATGGGTTAAGGGAAAACCCGAACGCATCATTGAAATCGTCCTCCATGGAATTCAGGGCAAACTCCAGGTGGCAGGAAAGGATTTCAATCTGGCGATGCCACCTCACAAGGACTCGCTCACCGATGATCAAATTTCCAATATCATCAGCTACGTTCGCTCGAGTTGGGGGCACAAGGAATCAGCCGTCACCAAGCAACAAATTGCGGCGATGCGAAAAAGCACAGCCAAACAGAAAGACATGTGGCAGGCCGCAAACCTGTTGAAAAAATATCCAATTCAAAAGCCCCCCGCGATTCGCGACCTCCTTTCCTACACCCATCTCGGGAGCTTCAAAACTCTCGCCGACCTTCGAAAAACCAAGGCGGTGAATGCGGAGGAGGAGAAAAAAGGCGTCATTTCACTCCAACATGCCGCCCTGGAGAAGAAAGCTCGTGATAACTACGGCATCGTCTGGGAAGGCTGGCTCGATGTGCCAAGAGATGGCAAATACACTTTCACATACGACACAGACGATGGTGGAGCGGTCACGATCGGCGGAAAGGAAATCATCACGCGGAACTACGTCGGACCCGCAGGCAAGCCGACCAAGAAGTCAATCAAGCTCGAGAAAGGTCGTGTCGATATCAAGATCGAGTATTTCGAACTCAGCGGTAACGAGCATATTTCCCTCTCATGGGAAGGCCCCAAAATGAAAACGCAATACCTCTCCGACACTAAGTCCAGTGGTGGCGGTGGCGGAGGTGGCGGCGGAAAGTCCATTCCAGTCGTTGCACCCGAAGGCGAGGCCATCATTTACCGCAACTTCATTGCCGGCACCGACCCGCGAGGTATTGGCGTGGGATATTCCGAAGGGGTTAATTTGGCCTTCAGCGCCGACGCCATGAGCCTCGACATGATCTGGAAAGGCGATTTCATCGACGGTGGTCGCCACTGGATCAACCGCGGCCAAGGTTTCCAGCCACCGGCGGGCGAACAGGTCATGACGATCAATCGCGGCATCCCGTTTGCAATTCTTGAAAGCCAAACCTCCGGATGGCCCGACAAGGCTGATGATAAGATGAAGCCACAATTTAAAGGCTACAGTCTCAATAAGCAGCAACAGCCAACCTTCAAATATCACTTCGGCCCTGTGGCAGCCCTCGACTCCCCCATCCCGAAGGCAGACGGCTCCGGATTCACCCGGACAATCACAATCAACGTTCCCTCCCCCGGCTCATCCGCCGAACAGCTCTACTTTAGAGCCCTCAGCGGTGGCAGCGTGCAAAGCGGAGGCGAAAGAACCTTCGCCTTCGAAGGTGACTTGGTCGTAAACGTTCCTAGCTCCAAGCTCCCTCCCTTCACCCGGGAAAACGAGCTCCTTATTCCCATCCCTCTCACTCCCGGAAAACACACCGTAACCATCGACTACACCTGGAAATAATCAGGCATTCCAAACCCTTAAATTTTGATACCATGAAAAATTTCATACTTTCCGCCGCTCTTATTTCAACTGCTTTTGCCGACCCGCGTCAGTCGGACTTTTACCTGCGCGAAGAAATCCCAACACCTGGGGGCGAAGTCCTCGAGCTCGGTGGCATCGCCATCATGCCAGGTAAAAAAGTCGCTGTTTCATCCCGCAGAGGTGACATTTGGGTCTGCGAAGGCGCATACGAAAAAGACCTTTCAAAGGTCAAATGGACCCTCTTCGCCCGGGGCCTGCACGAACCTCTAGGCATGTTTTACCGTGATGGATCGCTCTTCGTCACGCAACGCCCTGAGATTACCAAGCTCACTGATACCGATGGTGACGGACGTGCCGACGACTTTGAAACGGTCACCCATCATTGGGGGATCGACGGTAACTACCACGAATACAACTTCGGTTCCGATCCTGACAAAAACGGAGACATCTGGGTTGTTCACTGCCTTACCGGCTCCGGCGGGGCCAGTGACAAGTCCCCCTGGCGTGGATGGTGCTATCGCTACAACCTCGACGGCACGGTCACCCCAACCAGCCCCGGAATTCGCTCACCCGGCGGAATCGGCTTTAATCAGGCTGGCGACGCCTTTTACACCGACAACCAAGGCCTTTGGAACGGATCATCGTCCTTGAAGTGGCTCAAGCCCGGCGGCTTCATGGGGAATCCGACCGGCAACAAATATGTCAAACTCGTCGAAGGGATGGAAGAGCCTCCAAATCCCACGAGTGGATCACGGATGGTCACCGAGCATGACAAGGACAAGCGGATCATCCCGCCCGCCATCATCCTGCCACACGGCAAAGTCGGACAATCCCCAACGGCTGTCATTTACGACAAGACAAAAGGGAAATTCGGGCCCTTCCAAGGCCAGGTTCTTGTGGGTGAACAGACTCACTCCCAAGTTCAACGAGTTTATCTTGAGAAGGTCAAAGGACTCTATCAAGGGGCTGTTTGGAAATACCTTGAAGACTTCCGTTCGGGAATCGTCCCAGCCCGCATGGGTGATGATGCCACTCTCTTTGTTGGAGGAACCAACCGCGGCTGGGCAGCCCGGGGAGGAAAGACCTTCACCTTCGAACGCGTTCGTTGGACCGGCAAAACTCCATTTGAGATGCACGAAATGCATGCAAAGTCTGATGGCTTTACGATCTCCTTTACCGAGCCCATTGATACGGCCTCGGCGAAGGATCTGGAATCCTACGAATGCGCCGCCTGGACCTACATTTACAAGAGTGGCTACGGCAGTCCCGAGGTCGATAAAGTCACCCCCAAAATTGATACAGTGACCGTATCGGCCGACAAAAAGTCGATTCACCTGAAGGTTTCCGGACGCGTCCGCGGCCACGTTCACCACTTCAAACTCGGTGGCTTGAAATCAGCCAAAGGGGACTCCCTTTGGCACCCCGATGTTTACTACACCCTTAATGAAATCCCCGAGTAACCGGATCTCGAATTGATCACAGGGCCACACTCCTAACAGGGTGTGGCTTTTTTTGGAAAAACAACTCACCTAAATCCCCTGTTGCACCGCAACCTCTTTGCGCCATCATCACCGCATGCGATTCGCCATTATCCCCCTTTTATTTACTCTCCTCCAAGCCCAAGATAAGAAGGAGGAAGAAAATAAAAAAGACACCCCTGATGTCGCAACCAAGCAAGATACAGTCACCATCGACGGCCAAAAGATCGACTACAAGGTCACGGCATCCACACTCACATTAAAGACGGACAAGGACGAAGACCGCGCCTCCATCTTCCACGTCGCTTACGAGCGTATCGGCATGGCCGACCGCCACAAACGCCCGGTCGTTTTCGCATTCAATGGCGGCCCCGGATCATCAGCCGTTTGGCTTCACATGGGAGCCCTCGGACCACGCATCGTCCCAACCACCCCTGATGGCACAAACACACTCCCCCCCCCTCTTACCGTCGAAGAACATCCGCCGTCAATCCTCGACGTTGCCGATATTGTTTTCATCGATCCTGTCTCGACCGGATTCTCACGGGCCGAGGGCAAAACCAACGCCAACGAGTTCCATGGAGTGAACGGCGATATCCGCTCGGTGGGCGACTTTATCCGCCGCTGGGTCACCGAAAACGATCGCTGGGCCTCGCCAAAATACCTCCTCGGTGAAAGCTACGGTGGAATTCGCGCCACCGGCCTTGCCGATCACTTACAGGACGAGTTTGGAATGACCCTCAATGGAGTCGTTCTCCTCTCCTCTCTCATCGACTTCCGCACTTTGCGCTCCAACACTGCGGACGATCTTAGCTACGCTGTCTTCTTCCCCGGACTCACCGCCACCTCCCACTACCACAAGAAAATTGAAGGCAATCGCGACCAGCTCGTCGAGCAAGCCCGAACCTTCGCCTTCGGACCATACTCGCAGGCACTCCTCAGAGGGGCTGCAATATCCGCCGGGGAAAAGAAATCGATCGCCGACCAAATGGCCAAGTTCACCGGCCTTCCTTCCTCGCTTTTTGTGGAGACTAACCTTCGATTATCCGCCACCCGCTATCGCAAGGAACTTCTCCGCGATGAAAGCAAGGTCCTTGGACGATTCGACGCCCGCATTGCCTGGCCCGCCACCTCTCCGGAGAGCAACTACCCTAGCTACGACCCTTCATATGCCGTGGCATATGGCGCTTTTGCAACAGCAATCAACGACTACCTGAGCCGTGACCTCGGGTGGGAAGGGCACCACCCCTACCAAATCCTCAGCGGAAGAGTAAATTCCTCCTGGAATTGGGGAACGAACAACAGCGTGCTTAACATGACACGGAGCCTCGAATCAGCCTTGCGCGAGAATCCAAACCTTAAGATCCTTGTGATGTGCGGCTACACCGACCTCGCCACTCCGCCCGCCAATATGCAATATAGCATCGACCATCTTTTCAATATTCCCGCTGAACGCCGGAAAGCCATCAAGTTCACCTGGTATGAAGCCGGACACATGTTCTATCTTAACCAGCCAGATCTTGAGAAAATGCGCAAGGATCTCGTCGACTTCATCAAGTAAAGAAAATTGCCACCTTCCTAAAATCTAGGGGGAAGAGTGGCAGTCCCACAAGGACTCGAACCTTGAATGACTGAACCAAAATCAGCTGTGTTACCAATTACACCATGGGACTGGCGCTTCGCCTGCGCTGACGCGCGTGCGGCGGAGGAATAAATTCAGTCCCGCGCCGTTGCAAGACCGAAATAGGTGGAAACCCGATTTTTATTCAGCAGTAGCGTCCTTGACCGCCTTCGTCTGGTTCTGCCGGGCCGCTTTTTTAGCAAGCAGCAAGCCTTGCACGAGAGATTCCGCCATTGATTGGCTGAGCTCCATCAGTTTCTCTCCAATAACCGTTTTCGCTAAAAACTCCATGGTGAGCTCGAAGCGACACACTGGAAAGCTAAGCTTTTTAAGCCGGTCTTCCTGCCCCAGAGCAATGCGACCGTCCTCGACCTTGGCAACATCAAAAGGAAATAACCTAACTCTTTAACATAAGGTAAAACACCTTTCTTCACCCCATACAGTCGGGTTCTGTCAAAATCTACAACAAATAAGCCAATCCTTGACCTCCCCTCCAAAAACCAAGAGGTTCGGCCCCTCCCATGGACTACGGAACGCTCATCGAAAAACGCAAAGCACGCCTCATCGAGATTGAAAAGCTCATGGAAGACCCGGGATTTTTCAACGACCAGAAAACCTCGACCCAATACATGCGCGAACACCGCTCGCTCAAGAAGCTCATGGGACTTTGGGATGAGTATCAGCAAATCATCGGCGACATCGAAGGAAACGAGGAGCTCGCAAAGGGCGACGACAAGGAATTTGCCGCAATGGCCGAAGAAGAACTTCCCGGCCTGCGTGAGCGCCACGAAGTCCTCGCCCAAGAGGTGCAATACGCCCTTCTCCCCAAGGACGAAACCGAAGACCGTGACGCCCTTCTTGAAATCCGTGCAGGTGCCGGTGGAGACGAAGCCTCGCTTTTCGCTGGCGAACTCATGAACGCCTACCAACGTTACAGCGACAAGCGTGGCTGGAAGTGCGAGCACCTCGGAAGCTCCCCATCCGACGTAGGAGGTTATAAGGAAGTCGTTCTTAAGATCACCGGAGAAGAAGTCTTCCGCTTTCTTAAATACGAATCCGGCGTTCACCGTGTCCAGCGCGTTCCCGCCACCGAAACCCAAGGCCGAATTCACACCTCTACCTGCACCGTCGCGGTCCTCCCCGAGGCCGAGGAAGTCGACGTCCAGCTTCGCCCCGAGGATCTCCACATCCAGGCCACCCGCTCCGGTGGCTCCGGCGGACAACACGTCAACACCACCGACTCCGCCGTTCAAATCACCTATTTACCCACCGGCCTTCAGGTAAAATGCCAGGACGGACGCTCCCAAACCCAAAATAAGGCCCTCGGCCTCGAAATTCTTCGCGCTAAGCTTTTTGAAATCGCACAACGCGAAGCACAAGATAGCTACTCAGCTCAGCGCAAAGCCCTCGTTGGCTCCGGTGACCGGTCAGAGAAGATCCGCACTTATAACTTTCCTCAATCCCGCGTCACCGATCACCGCATCAACTACACCTCCCACAATATGGAGGGAATCATGAACGGCGACATTCAGGAATTCACCGACCACCTCCAAAAAGAGGAGATGGAGCAACGCCTCGCGGAAGAAGAGCTGGGCTAAGCTCTCAACATTCACTCACAAGTTATTCACAAGGCGAATTCCCAGCTCTTATCATGACCACAATCCTCGATGTCCTCGAGAAAGGAACCTCTTTCCTCGAGAAGAAAGGCATCGCTGATCCGCGGCTCAATATGGAGCTTATGGTCGCCCATGAACTGGGTCTTAAGAGGATGGATCTCTACCTTCGCTTCGATCAGCCACTCGAAGAAGCCGCCCTTACCTCGCTCAGGGAAAAACTTAAGAAACGCAGTGAAAATGTTCCTCTTCAGCACCTTAACGGAGTTGTTCACTTTGGGAATTACGAGTTCTTTTCCGATCACCGCGCCTTGATTCCCCGCCCGGAAACCGAGGAACTGGTGGATCTTGTCAAGAAACAGTTACTCACAAAGCCCGCCCGCATTCTTGATGTTGGCTGCGGTTCGGGTGTTCTGGGGTTGACGCTTGCAAAAGATCTGGGAACAGATTGTGAGCAACTCATTTTGACCGACTTATCCACAGACGCCCTTGCCTTATGTGAACAAAATCGGGAGGCCCTCGAAGTGGAAGCAAGCCTCGTTGAGAGCAATCTCTTCTCCGCGATCACCGGAACCTTCGACCTTATCGTAGCCAACCTTCCCTACATCGCAGAAGGCGAGCGCGTAAAACTGGAACCCGAGGTTCTGCACGATCCCGAAATGGCCCTCTTCAGCGGCCTCGATGGACTCGATCTTCTCCGCCTGTTCTGTGCTGAGTGCTCCGCCTTTCTCAATGCCGGCGGAGTCGTTGCTCTTGAGGTCGGATACGATCAGGGCGAAATCGTGGCCGGACTTCTTCGCGATGCCGGACTTACCGACATCTCAGTCGGAAATGATCTCAATGGAATCCCCCGCTTTCCACTTGCACGGAGAGCTTAAAAAGCTCACTTCACCTCCCCTAACAAAAAACGGACCATGGACAAACTTCTCGTGCACGGCGGCACCTCTCTCACCGGATCCATCAATATTTCAGGTTCCAAAAACGCCTCTCTTCCTATTCTCGCTGCGGCCCTTCTAACCGATCAACAGGTCGTCATCGAACGCGTCCCTGATGTCTCGGACACCAATTACATGCTGCAAATCCTTAGCGCCCTCGGTTGCGAAGTCGAGCGCTACAGCGGCACCGTAAAAATCACGGCAGCTGATATCCACCCCGAGGCTCCCTATGAGATTGTTCGCAAGATGCGCGCATCGATTTGCGTCATGGGACCTCTAGTTGCCAGGCTTGGCCGCGCTAGTGTATCCATCCCTGGAGGATGTGTCATTGGAGACCGTCCCATCGATCTCCACTTAAAAGGCCTAAAAGCCATTGGCGCCAATATCGACACGGAGGGCGGCAATATTCTCATCGAAGCCAAGAACGGACTCAAGGGACAGGAGGTCGATCTCTGCGGAAAGCACGGCCCCACCGTTTTAGGAACCGACAATCTCATGATGGCCGCCGTTCTTACCGAAGGAACCACCATCATCGAGTCGGCCGCCTGTGAGCCCGAAGTCACCGATCTCGCCGATTTCCTCATCTCGATGGGTGCCAAAATCGAGGGAGCCGGAACCCGACGGATAACCATCGAGGGGGTCACCTCCCTTGGCGGAACCCATCATGCCGTCATTCCCGATCGCATCGAAGCCGGAACCTTCATGGTAGCCGGAGCAATGGCCAGCGAATCAGGCATCACCCTGAACCGCGTTCGCGAGGACCAACTTACTGGAGCAACCGAAAAACTCATTGAAGCGGGTCACCGTGTGAAATTCAACGAAGCTGGAAACAGCGTCACGGTCAATCCGGGTGATTCACCGACCGGTTGCTCCGTCACCACCGCTCCCCACCCGGGATTCCCAACCGACATGCAGGCTCAGTTCACCGCCATGTTTGCCACGACCCCAGGGATTTCGGTTATCGAAGACACCATTTTCCCACAACGATTTATGCACTGTGCAGAACTCACCCGGATGGGTGCTGACATCGATGTCGATAATGGCACAGCTGTCGTCCATGGGGTCAATCAGCTCAGCGCCGCCCCCGTTATGGCCTCAGACCTTCGCGCATCCGCCGCACTCGTTCTGGCGGGCTTAAAAGCAAAGGGAACCACCGAGATCAATCGCCTCTATCACATCGACCGTGGCTACGAAATGATCGATGAAAAGCTTCTACAGCTTGGAGCGAAAGTAGAGCGGACCCGCGGCAGCGCCTGATTCTCTCACTTGCAGTAGCATACCAACCCGTTTAAGGTGGCCTCTCACACACGCCACGATGACGAAACTGTTACCCCTTTTCCTTTATTCCCTGCTCCCTGCAAGCGCGGACCTTGTTGCCCACTATGCCCTCGACGAAACCGACACGGCCACCTCTGTCGTTCAGGATTCTCTTCAGCAAAATAATGGGGTTTTAATTGGCAGCAGCAATCCGACCAAAAATTTCACCGCTATTCACGGCTCAGGCTACGATTTCCCCCTGCGATCAGGATTCCGGGTCGACCCTGCCCCGGAAGTCCAACCCACGGACCAATTCACCATCACGTGGTGGTTCCGCCCCACCACGCTGAATGCCTTTGACCGCTTTTACGAAACTCTCTCCGGAACTGGCAACAACGGCTCCGGAATCCGTATCGACCTCGGTG
Source organism: Akkermansiaceae bacterium (assembly GCA_039768565.1). GTDB lineage: Bacteria > Verrucomicrobiota > Verrucomicrobiia > Verrucomicrobiales > Akkermansiaceae > SW10. The sequence goes on from JBDNAG010000158.1 coordinate 18,119, forward strand.
GCAATGGCAGCCAAGTCCGAGCCCTTCTCCGCGATGGTAATGGCACCACCAATACATCCGTCACCAGCCCCCTCAGCCTAACGAGTGGAGCCTGGTATTTCTTCGCTCTTCGCTATGATTCACTGAACAACTCGTGCAAGGTTACTGTCCTTCGTGACACTGGTGGCGACATCACGGCTTCAAACATCAATTCATCGACCACGACAACCACCTCTCTCGGTACCGATGCCATCCCTCACAATACAGGTGTGTTCTTTGCCGCTGACGATGCCAGTGCTGCCGGATCAAACGACTTTGGAGGTTCAATGGATGACATCGCAATCTTCCAAACCGGAGATGAATTCGGGGTGCTTTCCGATACCGATCTCGCCGAAATCTTTAACGACGGCGCTCTTGCTTTCGACCCTCCCGCACCACGCCCAACCATCAACTCCTTTACCGCAAGCGGCAACGACTTCAACTCCGGCGACTCCGTCACCCTCAGCTGGGATGTTTCTGATGCAGACTCTATTGAAATCACTCCGGGAATCGGCTCAGTCAATGCCACCGGCTCGACCAACTTCACAGCAGCCTTCACCGAAATCTACAAGCTCACCGCAACCAACGCCGAAGGCCCGACCAGTGCCACAGTTCAAATCACTATCGACGGCCTTGCTCTTGCTCCGCAGATCAGCGAATTTGTCGCGAGCAATTCATCCTTCGATGACGGAGATGGCAACTCCACCGATTGGATCGAGATTCGCAACCGCAACACAAGTCCCTTTGATATTTCCGGCTATCACCTCACCGACGACGCCTCCAATTTGACCAAGTGGATCTTCCCCGCCGGCACGACCTTGGCTGGCAGTGAACACTTAGTCGTCTTCGCTTCTGGAACCGACACCCCGGATTCTGAAGGTCACCTCCACACAAACTTCAGCCTCAGCGCTTCAGGAGAATACCTCGCCCTTGTCTCTCCGGATGGCACCACAATTGTTCAGGACTTCTCTCCAAGTTACCCACCTCAAAAAACCGACACCAGCTACACTTCGCAGGGCTTCCTTTCGCTACCCACTCCACGGGCGGAAAATACCGGAATCGCCCAACAGGGATACGTTCGCGATACCACCTTTGATATTGATCGCGGCCACTACGATACGCCCTTCGCTCTGACTATCGCGACCGCCACTCCGGACGCCGAAATCTACTACACCACCGACGGCACCGCACCAGCGCCGGACAATGGCGATCTTTACAACGGTCCTCTCAGCATTGCGACCACCACCATCCTCCGCGCCGCCGCCTTTAAAGACAACTTCATCCCAACCAACGTCGACACGCAGAGCTACATCTTCCTCAACGATGTCATTACCCAGCCCAACAACCCGCCCAACACAACAACGCTTTGGGCCGGTCGCATCGCTGACTACGAAATGGATCCAGAAGTTGTTAATGACCCGGACTATGCCGACGAGATCATTCCTGCTCTCAAGAAGTTCCCAACCCTCTCGCTCACGATGGAGCCTGACGACTTTTACGGACCCAACGGAATCTACCAAAACCCTCAAAGCGAAGGATCTCTCTGGGAACGACCCGTTTCGGCTGAACTCATCTCACACGACGGGTCCGAACCCGGATTCCAAATCAATGCCGGCCTCCGCGTCCAAGGTGGCAGCAGCCGAAACCCGGACACGCCTAAGCACAGCCTGAGCCTCCGTTTCCGCAACCAATACGGAGCCGGGAAATTGCGCTACCC
>JBDNAG010000004.1:0-8997 GCA_039768565.1 Akkermansiaceae bacterium
TCGCGACGCTTGCGGCTGTCGACGGCAACGATTTTATAATAAGGACGATCCTTGGAACCTTGGCGAGTGAGTCGGAGTGCTACCATAGTATTGGTGGTGGGCGCGGAAGCTGCGGTAAGTTGGGCGAATTGCCAAGGTTTTTCTGAGGGTTTTTTTGGATTTTTTAAGCGTTCTTCATCGTTCTGTTGTTAGAACGTTGAATATTAAGACATCCTGATGATGTCTTCCTGCTAACTATTTCCGTCCAATAACGAATCTTCCCGATCGAGGGGCTCTTGGTCGGAGATGTTTGCAATTAGAACGATCAGAGTCTTACGAGAGGAACTTTGGCAATTCCTGATCAAGAGCATTGAGGAGTTCCAGCATGGTCTCAGCATTTTCGTTACCCATATTGGAGATCCGGAAGGTTTTGCCCTTGATTTTGCCGTAGCCGCCATTGATGGCAAATCCGTGTTCAGTTATGACTGATTTAATCCATCCGGCTTGATCGAGATTGTTTGGTGTCACGAAGCAGGAAAGGGAGCGTGAACGGAAACCTTCGGGTGGGAGAAGTTTAAAACCATGGTTGGCACCCCATTCGTGAACCATCGAATTGTTGGCGCTGTGGCGTGCAAAGCGGTTCTCTAGACCTTCTTCGAGCATCACGTTAACCCTTTCGCGCAGGGCATAGAGGTGGGGGATGGCTGGAGTCGAAGGGGTGTTGTCCTTAGCGTCGTTCTTTGCGAATTCGCAAAAATCAAAGTAGTAGCCACGGTCTTCCATTCCTGCTGCTCGTTCCAGAGCGGCGTCCGAAGTTACGAACACTGCTAATCCGGGTGGGAGAGCGATCGCCTTCTGGACTCCTGCGAGGAGCACATCAATGCCGAGTTCATCAAAATTGATAGGCATGGCCGAGAGCGAAGAAACAGTATCGACGACCATAAGGACGCCTTCAAAAGAATTTACGACATCTGCGATTTCCTTAAGCGGATTTAGGACCCCGGTCGAGGTCTCATTGTGAACGAGAGTTACAGTGTCGAAACCACCCTCTGCTAACTTTTTGCGGACGATTTCCGGTTCAATTGGCTGGCCCCACTCGACTTGGATCTTTTCGGCTTCCTTGCCGCAGCTTTGGGCGACACCATACCATTTGTCGGAAAAGGCGCCGCAACAGAGGTTCAAGACCTTCTTTTTCACGAGGTTCCGGATACAGCCTTCCATCACGCCCCAAGCTGAAGAAGTGGAGAAAAATACAGGGCGACTTGTCCCAACAACTTGGCGAATTCCGGGTTGGATCGATGAATAAAGCTCTTCAAAGTCCTTGCCTCTGTGCCCGATTGTCGGGCCAGCCATTGCGGCATAGGTTTCAGGGGCGACGTCCACAGGACCTGGGATAAAAAGCTTGGGTTTCGACATGGCGCGGGAAACTGGACCCTGAATTGGAATCTGTCGAGCGGTTTTGAGACCTGAAATCAGGTGAGGGGAATTGGGAGTCTCTGTTCCATGTGTGGCGCTTAAAGAAGAGATTGTTAGGAAATGCGTGACATTTAAGAATTCAACCGATAAACTTATTCCCAATCCCGCATGAAGAGACGTAAAATTCTAAAGCTGACTTCAGGTGCACTGATTGCGCTTCCCGCCTGTTCGAGTAAGCAGGGCGCCAATGCATCAGCTGGGACTCAAACGCCAGGTTCGCTATTCGGTCCCCAGACTTTTCCGGTCAAGCTCGGTGCCAATACCCAGTATCGTCCGCCAGCTTATGTGAATAAAGGCTTAAGAAATCCAAATATGAACCTGCCTTCGCAGTTCAGCGGACAAGCCGTAACCCACTCCCGCGGTCTGTCGCAACAGCCATATGTGGCAATGACCTTCGATGACGGGCCTCATCCGCAAAACACCCCACGCCTTCTTGATATTTTGAGGGCCCGTAATATCAAGGCGACTTTTTATGTAATCGGAAGCAACGTTGATCGCTATCCCCACATCGTTCGCCGCATCGTTGCAGAAGGGCATGAGGTCGGAAATCATACCTATACCCACCGGAAGCTAACATCGCTCAATGATTCCGAGGTTCGGAAGGAAATGCGTCGAACCGAAGATGCAATTGTTCGTGCAGCGGCCGTGAAGCCGCGCACTATGAGACCTCCTTACGGTGCTCTCTTACAACGCCAGCGCAGCTTGGTTTTCTCCGATTTCACATACCCAACGATTATGTGGTCGGTCGATCCTAACGATTGGAAGCGCCCCGGACCATCTGTGGTGCGTTCACGCATTCTGGGGGGAGCTCATAACGGCGCGATTATTTTGGCACACGATCTCCATGCTCCGACGATTGATGCAATGCCCGGGACTTTTGACGGACTTCTTTCGAAGGGCTACCAATTCATTACGGTATCACAACTGTTGGCTCAAAAGGGGCAAGTGTAGGGTGGGATGGCTGATTAATTTCTCCCAAACCCTCACTTATGTTCGGCGACCGCTACTTTGCGACCAGAGAGCGACTCGCTGAAGTCGTTTTGGGTGTGGGCCAACTGGGGCGTCAGTGTGGTGAGGAGATTCTTGATTCCGTCACTGATGGAACTTTTTTAAACGATCTCCGGAGGCCCTTTCTCTTTGTGGTCTGTGGAGAGGTGAACGCTGGTAAGTCTGCGCTGATCAATGCCCTTTTTGGAGACGATTTGTGCGAAGTTGACGATCTCCCGAAGACCAACCGTCTTCATTGGTATCGACATGGAGATGAGGCGAACTCAAAAAAGAAAGGACCAATGCTGGTTGAGCAAATGCGCCCTCGGGATTTCCTTCGTGATTTTGAAGTGATTGACACTCCGGGCTCAGACGCAAATTTTGAGGGGAATCTTGCCGAGATTGACCGCTTTCTCCCAATTGCTGATGTATTATTTTTTGTCTTTCCTGTTGGGAACCCCTGGTGTGCCGCTACCTGGCAATTGGTGGCACGGCTTCCAGAAGAGCAGCTTGATAAAGTGGCCTTCGTCCTTCAGCAGAGTGATTTAAAGGAAGAGAAGGACCTCGAAGTAATTTTAGGTCACATGCGAACCTTGGGCGAACAGAAGACTGGAAGAATCCCTGAGATTTTTCCAGTTTCGGCTAAGCTGGCAATCGAGGCAAAAAAAGCTGATTCTCCGTTGTCTCACGTTCTTCGAAAGAGTGGATTTTCATCACTGAACTATTTTATCTCGTCTAAAATCTCGTTGAATCCCGAGCGTCGACAGATTCTGCGGGAGGTTAGCAAGTCGACTCAGGGCGTTTTGAAAAAAATTGAGGGGCTCATTGAGGAGCGTATTGATTCTCTTGATAGTGATCAGCGATTTTTAGCTGAATTGGAAAACGAGGTGGATCTTCGTCGTGAAGGTCAAGCCACGGCTTTGTCCGAGCGATTGAGCGGGTTGGCTGATGTCTTTTTTAGGCAGGGACAAATGGCTACCCGCGATTTGGGACGAAGAATGGCGATTACACAAAGCCTGATTTCTCTTTTTCAGCAGGAGAAACTACCTTCGGAAATCGAAAAAGGCCTGACGGAAGCCGTGAAGGAATCTGTCGAAAAGCAAGCAGAGATAGACGGGGCCGAATTGGTAAAAAGCTGTCGGAATCATTGGGGGACCGTCGAGCCCCGTATTCGGGAGAATCTCGATATGAATCCGCCGGATTTCCAAGAGGAGACAGAGTCTCTTGGAGGAACGCGCAAACGATTTATGCGTCGTTTGGGTCGGTCTGCAAAGCAAGCGGTCGCGCAGTTGAAAATCAGGGGGGCTCTTGATCTTCAGATGGATCTTCGCCGAGTGGTTTTGCGCCGTTATATGTCGCTTTTTTTAGTTCTGGTTACTACCGCCGGAGTTCTCGGAGGATTTGGGATTTTGGTTTGGCCGTGGGTATTGATTGCTATGGCTGGAGGAACACTGGGAATTGCTGGAATATACTCCAAACGCTCGCGCAAAGCTCTCTGCCACGATTTTATGGAAAGGATCGAGGACCTGCGGCAGCCGTTCGCTGATTCGCTTGCAGATGACTACAAAGACGGAGTTCGTGAATTCTATCTTGAATACGGTGGGCTTTTCGAGATCGTTCGGCGACGCATCGCTGACCAAAAGCTTCTTCTTGAGCCACGGAAGGAACGGTGGAACGATCTCTTTCTCGAACTCAAGGCAATTGACCAGGAACTTTAACCCCATTGCTCCCTTATTAAAATGGAATCTTCTTCAGCTTTATCCCCAATGACTCCAGGTAGAAGTGACGCTGATTTAATCCGGCGGACTCTCAGGGTAATGATCACTTCCCGGGTGCTGGAGTCGAAACTTTCGAGCCTCTACAAAGCTGGGAAAATTGTTGGTGGGGTTTATTTGGGGACAGGGCAGGAGGCCTTTTCGGCATCACTTGGTTGTTGCTTGGATCAGGATCAGGATATTTTTTCTCCACTTATTCGTGACCAGGCGGGTCGAACCGGATTTGGTGAACCATTGATCGAGGCCACCCGCACCTACCTTGGATCTGCTCTTGGCCCCATGCGTGGTCGGGATGGCAATATCCACCGTGGTCGTCCTGCCGACCGGCGTCCCGCGATGATTAGTCATCTTGGAGCCTCGTTGTCTGTTGTTGTTGGGATGCTGATGGCCCGCCGAATGAAAGGACAGCTTTCTGGGGTTGTCGGGGCAACGAGTGTGGGTGATGGGGCAACTTCCACCGGGGCTTTTCACGAAGGTCTTAATCTTGCAGCGGTTGAGAGACTCCCAATGGTCGTTTTGATTGCAGACAATCAATTCGCCTACTCGACCCCTCGCGAGAAACAGTTCGCATGTGACAATCTCGTGGACCGAGCCAAAGGGTATGGCGTTGCCGGCAGGGAGGTCGATGCCACAAATTTTCTTGAGTGCCTTGACGTTGTTCACGATGCGGTAGAGAAGGCTCGAGCTGGGGAGGGCCCGCAAATGGTTGTGGGTAAACTTCTACGTTTGTGCGGACATGGTGAGCATGACGATGCTTCGTATGTCTCTCCTGAATTAAAGGACTCAAGGCTTGGTCGTGATTGTCTGAAGGTTGGTATTCAGCAAGTGATCCATAAGGGACTTGCGACGAAGGAAGAGGTCGATTTATGGAGAAATGAAGCTATCGAAGCTGTTCAAGAAGCTGTGGCGAAAGCTCAAACTGAGCCTGGGCCAGATCCATATCTGGACGATTGGCGTGCATTTTCATCGAAAGGAATCAATTCATGAGTGTTACTTATATTGATGCCATCAATCGGGCACAGCGCGACTTGCTCTGCGAGCGGGAGGATGTCTTTTTATATGGTCAGGACATTGGCGGATTTGGTGGTGCGTTTAAGGCAACAAAGGGTTTGCAGGAGGAATTTCCTAATCGCGTTTTGGATTCGCCGATTAGCGAGGATGCCATGCTGGGGATGGCAATTGGATCTGCTATCAGTGGCATGCGGCCCATCATCGAAATGCAGTTCGCGGATTTTTCGTCGATTGCCTTCAACCAAATCGCAAACAATGCCGGAACCCATTTTTATCGTACAGGGGTTCCCGTGCCGATTACGGTGAGGTTGCCGTGTGGAGGAACTCCGGGGTCCGGACCATTTCACAGCCAGATGGTGGAAACCCTTTATGCCCACTACCCGGGAATTGTTGTGGCTGCGCCAGCAACCGTCTCTGATGCATATCATTTGCTAAAGGAGTCGGTCCTGATCGATGATCCTGTTATATTCTGTGAACACAAATTTTTATATCGCTGGTTAAAAACAGATGAGATCGATCCTGATCCGCTCCCTCTTGGTATGGCGCGTATTACCCGACCCGGCAAACATGCTACGGTCGTAACATACAGCGCGATGGTTCATGAGGCTGTTAGAGCCGCAGACCGCCTCGCAAAAGAAGGGTGGGAGATCGAGGTAGTTGATTTACGCTCTGTGAAGCCTCTTGATATGGATACAGTAATCGCCTCGGTGGCAAGGACCGGCCGACTACTTGCTCTTGGTGAAGGATTCCCGTGGGGCGGAGTAACCGCCGAGGTTGTTTCAAGGGTTGTTGCAGAAGGTTTCCATTTGCTTGATGCACCGCCGCTTCGCTTGAATGCCAAGGATACCCCGATACCCTACCATCCTGACCTCTGGGCGGCCCATCGTCCCACTCCCGAATCGATTGGAGAAAAACTTCGCGAACTTCTTAATCTTTAAAAACAATGCCACAGGTTCCCATCATAATGCCCCAACTCGGCGAGTCGATTGCCGAGGCAAGAATTGTAAGGCTGAACATTTCGGTCGGAGATTCAGTGGCGGTAGATCAGGAGATCATCGAGGTTGAAACCAATAAGGCAACGATGGGTGTTACCACTCTTTGTGGAGGGACTGTTATCGAAATTCGCTCGGAGGAGGGCGTTGACTATGCGGTGGGAAGCTTGTTGGGGATTCTTGAGGCGACAGAAGAAGAGATTGCTCGAACCGGTGCTCCGACGATGGGAGATCAGGTTGAGCCGGGACCAGAGAGCGAGGAGGCAGAAGATAATTTGCACTTCAAGCAAACCGAGCAGAGTTACGAAGAGCCAAAATTAGTTGAGCCTAGTGTTCGGGGACTTCCGGTTCCAGCAGGAATGAAAGGGGCCCACTACATTTCACCACGAATGCGTGCCCGCATGGATGAACTTGGTTTGCGTGAGGCTGATATTTCGGCAATTGCAGGAAGCGGAGCAGGAGGTCGGGTAACGGTTGAGGATCTGGAGCAATTTTTGGAGTATATCGCCGGATGGCCTGAAAGTGCGGCATCGCCAATGCGTCTCGCAGTTGCTGATGCCATGCGTCGAAGCTGGTCGCGTCCACTCGCTTCTGTTGGCCTCCCGATCGTATTGGACCCTGTGCTTGAACACCGATCTCGGCAAAACCCAAAACCGGGTCTCACTCTTTATGTTCTGCGTGCTTTCGCAATTGCGCTTTCAGAGCAACCGGCAACTGCAGGATTTCTCATTGGAGAAAAAATTGTGCACCCCCGGGCTTATGATATTGGAGTGGCCGTGCAGGTTGAAGATGGGGTCGTGGTTCCGGTATTGAGAAACGTGGACCAACACCGTGTGCCTGAGTTGGCCGAGGAATATGGTGAACTGGTCGAAAAGGCCCGAGATCGAAAGTTGAGCGTCGAGCAGGCCCAAGGGGGAATCGCAACCGTCACCAATTTTGGAACTTTCGGACTAAAATGGGGAACGCCAATTCCTCTTCCAAATGAGACTTTGATTTTGGGACTCGCAGCCGGGATCAAGAAACCGAGCTGGAGTGAAGAGGTCGGAGCATTTGTGCCGGTGACTGAAACCGAATTATGCCTCACCTTTGATCACCGTGTCGTCGATGGTGGTGGTGCCGGACTGCTTCTCCGAAGAATTGGAGCTCTTCTTCAGGCCCCCGAAGAACTTTGAGATTTCGGGCATACTATGATATAGGTCGATTGCAGAGGCCAACAGATGAATTACGGTCATGGCTCGAAAGCCTAGTAAATGCGATGTGGCTTTACAAAATTCCGGACATGGTTTCAACCTCGAGGAGGTAAACTTTCAAGCTATGTTTTGGAATGGGAAGAAGAGTAACGGGCACGAATTCGATTATCCTTGTCCCGGGTTCTTAATGTTCCTCCAAAGCGGGAAGTTCCAAAGGCACAGGTGGCGAAGTCGGTAAATAAGCCCACGGATTCGTAGGCTCTAGAAAATTTGAAGGCGAGAGTTTTTCTAATGAGAACGGCAGGAACAAGACGAGGGGTCCAAGCGATCTTTGCATTTATGCTCCTAAGAGCACTGAATTGAAGATCTATTCCGAAAAAAATTATCTGAGAATTACTTCAAGAATATTATGCACTTCGGCAAGGCGTCCGGTTCCCTGATAGCCACAGGCTAGGTCTCCATCGGCAGGATCAATAAATTTAACACCATCTTTTTTGAGCTGATCAAGATTTCGTTGAGTAGCGGGATGTTGCCACATTTTACCATTCATGGCTGGAGCGATGAATTTTGGAGTCTCAGCAGGAAGGGCAAGATAGATTGCCGAAAGTGGATCTTGTGCCAGTCCGTTGGAGAATTGTCCGAGAGTATCTGCGCAAGCGGGGGCGACCAGAAAAACATCGGCATTGTCTGCCAACTCAATGTGACCGGGTTTCCATGAGTTTTTTTCGTCTTCAAGTGAAACCAGAACGGGCTGCCGGGAGAGAATCTGCAAGGTCAGGGGCGTGATGAATTCTGTGGCAGCTTTTGTCATGACAACATGAACCTCATGGTTCAGTTTCGTGAGCTGGCTAGTAATGTCAGCAGCTTTGTATGCGGCGATGGAGCCGGTGATGCCAAGTACGATATTCATTGGAGTCGGGAAACGCGTAGCCGCTCGGCAAGGATGAGCGATTTGAAATTCAGATAGTCCTGCTCACGAGTTGCAGAGATGAGGCGGTATGAGTATTCGGGCCAATGTTTCATCTCCTCGAGCGCGTTTTTCATTCGAAGGGCGATGATCGCTTCAGCATCAGTGCCTCGCCCGGTAAGTCGGGCTCGAAGTTCCTGCTCGCTCGGAGGCATGACAAAGAGGTCGGTTAAGGCCTTCCCGATCTGAGAATCAGGGCAAGATCGCACCTGGTCAGCCCCTTGCACATCGATGTCCATAACCACGTCAGTTCCAACCGCAAGATGGTTTAGCACCTCGGATTTGAGCGTCCCGTAATAATTTTCGTGGACCTCTGCGTATTCGAGGAATTCACCGGCCCCAATGCGCGATTTGAAGTCATTCTTGGATAGAAAGTGGTAGTCCCGTCCATCGACTTCGCCTTCGCGTGGCTGGCGGGTCGTACAGGAGATGGAATAATGAGCCTCGTCCTCGTCTGCGAGACGACGGCACAACGTTGTCTTTCCTGACCCCGATGGGCCCGACACCAGCAGTAATATCCCTGTGCGCAAAGTCACGAGAAGAAAGTAGGCAGACATTCCAGCTTCGTAAAGAGGCATAAAAGCTTGCTTCGATCGATTTCAGAGGGAATTTCCACCCAA
>JBDNAG010000025.1:0-14265 GCA_039768565.1 Akkermansiaceae bacterium
GGAGCTTCTTATGGATTGGTCGGGTTCGCAAATCACAAAATTGTCAAAGTTTCTTTTCTGGGTCGATCATACTCATTTCCACTTTCTGGCATGCCAAAAAGGCACCCCCGGGCTCAGCCATCCGGAAAGTCGCCTTGGACAATATCAAGCAGAACTTTGGAAATACGATGTCGCTGAATTCTTCCTGCTTTCGTCAGATAAAAGCCGCTACCTCGAGTTTAATCTTTCACCGAATGGAGGATGGTGGACTTGTGCATTTTCCGCGCCCTTGGTCCCGGCGACGGGCGAACCCGCTCCCGTTCCAGAAGTCCGGACCTCGGCGGGAGTAACCTCCGGTGGCTGGCAGGCTTGCGCCACCATCCCATTATCTTGGTTACAAGATAACTATGGCTTCGACAAATCATCACACCTAAACGCCTGCTTCATCCTAAATTCACCGGACCAAGTCTTTGTCAGTGCTGGAAATCTTGGCGACGGAGGTCCGGACTACCACCGTCCTCAGCAATTTCCTCCCATCGAGCCCATCACTCTCGCGTGACATCGCACAACATCCCCCTTACCCTTCCCCCATGCCCGAATCAACTCAGGCCGAGCTTTCCCTTGACCGACCTCACCTCAAGTTAAATGAGGGTTATTTGGCTATCGCCTCTCCGGAGTCCATTTCTGAAGCTTGTTTTAGCATTCCTGCAGTTCGAGGTATTCAAGCCCTTCGAACTGTCGTCATTGCAAATCGCGAAACTGCACCCTTGTGGCACAAAGTTGACGAAGTCAGCCGGGTCATCGAACACTCGTCTTCTGATTCCCCCCGCAAAATCATCAATTTACTCAAAACAGCCAATCTCAACATTGAGACGACCATTGCTTGGGAGAATAGCTCCGTAGCCCAAGCCTTTGCAAAAATTGGAATCAGCAATCGGCTTGGATTTCCCGAAGAAAAGCTTGCCCGGCATCTGACAAAAACCGTAGTGATTGATCAAAAAATCGGCCCTATCGAGCATCGGGTTCGGAGCTACCTCCTTTTCGTTGAAATGCTAGGCTGTGATCCTTTCCAACCCTCTTATTTCTCCCCACCACCCAGACCTCAAGCCCCAGAATCTCCGATTCTTGCGATCTCTCCTGGCTCCGATTTTGGACCGGCGGCCGAATGGCCAATCGATCGATTCAAAGAGCTGGCCAGAGAGTTCTCCGACAAGTTTGATCTCGCGATCATTCCGAACCCTGATCGCCCCGGCCCGGCAGCCACTCTGGCCAAGTCCCTTGGTAAGAAAGTAACTGCGATCGAAGGCACCGGGCTCATCGATTTCCTCGCGACTTGTCATGGGCTCATTGCCAGCGACGGATCTATCCCACATCTCTCGTCTTTTGTGGGCACTCCCTCGCTCGTCTTCTTCGGCCCGAACGAACCCGATTGGCGACGGCCTCTCGGAAAAATTCACCGCGTCATCCGCGAACATGTTGCCTGCACCGGCTGCCTCCTGAACAAATGCCCGCTGGATCATCGTTGCATGACCGAGATCACGGTTGAGCAGGCTGCGGCTGAAGCCCGAGCTCTCTTCGAGGACTAGCCAATGAGGGGGCTACCTTCAAATGCGATAGTGCATTGGCTAATCAACCATCACATACTGAAGTAACAAGCCCTGAACATGGCTGTAAAAATTGTTACGGAAGTAAGCTGCGCGCGCCGAGGAGTCTTCAAACATTTTAGGGTCAACATCTTCGCGGGCACCAAATTTGTATCGATCCTCGAGTGCGAGCCGGGCCTGGTTTAAAGCGCCATACCAAACCTCCGCATTGCCCTTCAAGATATGGATATCGCCCTCCTCTTCCTTGGCTTTCATCACCTCTTTCACCACCGTGATTCGTTGCTTTGAAAACTCTTCGTTCAGCTCGGGCACGACAATTTCATTCCACATCGAATCCTCATCCATCAGCCCAGCCAGTCGGCCAGCCAAATCAGAATCGCTGTCACCTGCAATCCCAATCAGCAGCATCCAATCGTGCTCGGTTTCGGGAACCAGCTTCAAACCACCGGCAACTGTCGGTCCAACCGTCATTCCGCTTTATCCAAGGTCGCGTGCAACTGCGCACTGTGAAGTTGGTTCACATACATTTCCGCCTTCTCACGATTCCCGCTCCAAACAACAGCACGACCTTTTTGATGAACCGCCATCATTAGCTCTTCGGCTTTTTCTTTCGAGAACCCAAAAACCTTAATGAGGATCCGACTGACGTAATCCATCAAGTTTACCGGATCATCGAGAACAATCACCTGCCAGGGTTTGTCGGTTTTTTCCGTGCTCTTTGTTTTTGTTTCGTGAGCCGGAGCATCTACCGCATTCATCATCTAGACCTCCGCCACTTGTTCCGGTGCATCGACCCAGCGACCGTGTTCACGAATCAAATCCTCAAGTCGACCGACAGCCTCGGCCTCCGGAATATTGAACTTCACGGCTTGCTTTCCGACGTAGAGATTAATCTTGCCCGGAGCCCCGCCCACATATCCAAAATCAGCGTCTGCCATCTCACCCGGACCATTGACGATACATCCCATCACAGCGATTCGAACCCCTTTCAAGTGCCCCGTCGCCTCACGGATTTTTTGGGTCGTCTCTTGAAGATTAAAGAGCGTCCGCCCGCAACTCGGACAAGCCACATAATCGGTCTTGAAAATCCGGGCACCGGCGGCCTGGAGGACATTGTAGGAAAGTCGAAGGGATTGGCCCGGGGCCTCTTCGCCCTGCACCAAAATCGCATCTCCAATTCCATCGCAAATCAACGATCCCAAATTCATGGAAGCATTAAGCAGGGTTGGCAAGAAATCCGCCGCGGCATCGCTTGATGGAACAAGGGTATCCTTGAGTAAAATCGAATGCCGGGCATCAAGCTTTGCCGCCAAGAGCCGGAAAGCTGAAATGGTCGGAATCTCCAAACCATCCTTAACCGTGAGCAGCTTCGGCTCATCCAATTGGTTGATCTCCGAGATCATCTCATTATCACGCGGGTCGAGTTCAATCACCCCCGAATCTCCGGACACGATCTCGGGCTTAAAATCACCCATTTGATCAATCTTGTGTGCCACGGCATTCCACTTCTTGCGGGAGGTGAAAACGCGCATCAATTCAGTGCCGCCCAAAGGTAGGCTGCCCACCTCTTGGACCACGCTCTTGCGACGTTCATACTCGAAGGGGTTCCAAGACTCCTTCACCCCGGTCTCGCAACCGCCTTCCGGAATCGCTTTCACCAGAGCCTGCGCCACCGGGACTTCATGCACCGCATCTTCAGTCAAACTCACGCGGATGGTATCGCCGATTCCATCCGCCAGCAGGCTCCCGATTCCAATCGCACTTTTAATACGGCCATCCTCCCCGTCGCCAGCTTCAGTAACCCCTAAGTGCAAAGGATAATTCCAGTCGGAGCCCTCAGCTTCGAGCCGCGCCGCCAGTAGACGGTATGCCTCGATCATGACCTTTGGATTCGAGGCCTTCATCGAAAAAACAAAATTGTGGAAGTTCTCCTCACGGGCAATTCGCGCAAACTCCAGCGCACTCTCCACCATTCCAAGCGGAGTGTCGCCATATCGATTCATAATACGATCAGACAGCGAACCATGATTCGTCCCAATCCTAACCGCCCGACCAAGATCCTTGCATAAGGTAACTAGCGGCGCAAATTCCTCCCGAATTCGCCCCAACTCTTCCTCATACTGCTGGTCGGTGTATTCCCGAATCTCAAACTTTTTCTTATCAGCGTAATTTCCTGGATTAACCCTGATCTTTTCCACCCACTTCGCGGCCTCAAAAGCAGCGTCAGGCTTGAAGTGAATATCGGCGACCAAAGGAACCTCACAATCAGCAGCGCGAACGCCATCACGGATATTTTCAAGATTCTCGGCATACTTCCGTGTCTGCGCTGTAATCCGAACCACCTCACAACCGGCATTCGCCAGCTGTAGCACCTCCTTCACGCATGCCTCCGTATCACGGGTGTCCGAGGTAATCATCGATTGAACCACCACGGGATTACCGCCCCCCATTTTCACGTTTCCAACCGTCACCTCCCGCGACTCGCGCCGGGAGTAATTAAAGAGATCTTTGCAGTAACGTAATTCGGGTGCCATCTGTGTGCTCAACCTTCTAAGGCAAAAACGGCGCGCCCGCAACGCCGACATTCCCTGATTGCGCCAAAGGTAGATCTGGCGAATGCTTCCAACATGAGACTTTTGGCAATATTTTTCGCTACGCTTACCTTTCTCATCTCCGCCGGGGAGCCTCAAACGGCCACCGATTTCATTCGTGTGGAGCGATCCGAGGAAAAAGTTCTCCTTCAGCCCGCACTCGCCACTTACGAAAAGGATGGCGTGAAAGTTTCGCTCATCGGAGCAGTCCACATCGCCGACAAGACCTACTACACCGATCTTAATAAACGCTTCAAAAACTACGATCGTGTCCTCTTCGAAATGATCGGCGGAGACCAACTCGAAAAAATCCGCGAGCAGGAGGCCGAGGGGGGGAAAGCCGACGAATCCCCTCTTGGTAAAGTCTACCAAATGGTCTCCACTTTTCTCGCTCTCGCCGACCAAAAAACCGAAATCGACTACTCCGCCGAAAACTTTGTCCACGCCGACCTAACCATGGAGGAATACCAATCCCTGCAGGAAGAACGCGAGGAATCACTCCTAGGCTTTGCTATGGAAGCCGCCGAAACCTCCGGCATGAAAAACCAGCCCTCTACCATGGCTCTGATGCAAGCCGTAATGACTGGTAATTCAAAAAAGGCAAAACTCCTACTCATCGACACCCTCGCGAGAGGTGACGAAGCGATGGGTGGTCTTACCAAACCAACGGTAGTGATCAACGATCGCAATGCAAAGGCGCTGCAGGTTCTCGATTCCCAAATCGCCAAAGGAGATAAAAACCTCGGCATATTTTATGGCGCCGCCCACTTTCCGGCCATGGAGAAAACACTCCTCGCAAAAGGCTACAAAAAATCCAAGCACGAATGGCTCAACGCCTGGACAATCGAAAATTAGATCAGGGCCCATGGCCACCCATTCCTAGCCACTCTTTACTCAAGCCGCATCTTCGGGGCGAAAGCGGCAATGGTCTTGAGTATCTTCACCGCCTAGGAGCCCAGCACCAGACTGTGATAGGTTCCTCGTGTTAAATTTCCATGGGCACCTGAACAAACGGAAGCTCTCCTAGAACTCATCCTACCCAAACCTAATAAAGAAAGGGCACCCTTTCGGATATCCCTCTGATAGTCGCTCTAATCAGCGGGAAAGAGAGTTAAAGGGCGTTCTTCAATGAATCAGGCGCCATTTTACCCAGTAATAAAAAGACATGTTCAGCATCAGCCCACCGGGACACCGCCCAATCATCATTCTTGTCACACCAGAAGCAGATTCCTTTCGAATTCCCAAGGGAAACCACCTCATCTGAATTGATCGCCTTACGTTCCATCATCACCAGATGAACCACCGTATCATTCTTCTTAAAGCAGATCAAAGAACCTCGATGCCTGCTTTCGCCAATCTCGAGAAATTTACAACCGACTCCTTTCACTCCCTTTAAGCCTTCGGGGACCTTTCCCTCTTTGAGAAATGGAAGATCTTTCCCATCAAGCCATTCATAAATCGCAGCCTGTCGATCATTTTGAAGATCGAGAGAAAAGAAGGGCGACTCCAGCATGGCGATCGAGGCATACTCCACCTCTTTCAGAGTCGTTCCAGCGAGGGCATTCCCCCCGGCACCGGCAAAGAATGCTCCAACCGCAACCATGATCGCGACTAAAGCAGCGGCAGAAGTCGTCCATATCGCAGCTTTAAAAAAGCTACGTTTGTGATTTTTTGGTATCTCCGCGACGCTTCGCTCTACCTCCATCGCTCCAAGAATCTGATCACGGAGACCTTCGGGCGGTCTGACCGAGGCCAGAGCACCAACAAAGTCGGCATCAAATTCTGCCGGCTGTTCCTGAACTCCTTCAAGAACCTCAAAGATGGCATCGCGGAGGTCTTCCGGAATTTCCACATCTGAAAGCATCGCCGCGAAAGCGGCATCCTGTGCACGCTCGGCTGCGAGCCACTCTCCTAATTCAGGATCTTTGGCAGTCAACTCCAGAGCTTCGGCGAAAGCAGGCTCATTTACATCCTCTCCGTCAGGGCGGAAACTCTGCAGGACAAATTTTGCGCGTTCCTTATCCATTGTTTCGTTGAATCATTTCAGATTTAAAATCGACGATGCGCGTTGGCGCACTCGTTGATTCAGAAGTCATTTTCTTACGGAGTTGCTCTTTACCCCGGGAAATTCGGGACATAACGGTTCCGATGGGGATATCGAGAACCTCGGTGATCTCTTTGTAAGAATGTTGTTGCAGGTAAAAAAGGGTGAGAGGATTACGGAATATTTCGTCAAGCTCACTCAAAAGAGTCACCGCATGTTCAGCATCCAACTTCCGCCCAGAATCATTTTCCTCGTGCGGCAACTCGTGCTCGGCCTCGGTAATATCGGTTTCAGGATGGCGCTGGGAACGGCGCGCATTACCAAGATGTTCTCGATATAAGGTCGTAAAAAGCCAAGTCTTGGCCTTCGAGCGATTCTTGAGCTGATGACCCTTCTGAGCCCAAATTACAAAAGTCTGCTGCACGAGGTCCGCCGCGCGGTCGGGGTTTTTTGCAAGTGAAAAGCCAAAGCGATAAAGCGCCTGATAATATCGGTCCACCAAATCTTCAAATTCGTCCATCGGGTTGATATTCTGTTATTGAGAGAAATCTGTCGCGCAATTATTCCCGCGATTTCCCTTCTTTATTTTTTATCCACGGCAGATTACCCTCAGACTAGCTATGAAATTTATTTTCCTCCTCGTCTCCGCTCTTCTTGCGCAATCCGTGTTCGCCGGTTTCCGTCAGGAAAAAAACGACTCTTCATTAAAGCTATTTGACGGCGATACCCTGATCACAGAATACCGGACCGACCATCACCTCCCCTACCTCTATCCTATCGTGGGACCCACCGGAGTTGGGCTAACCCGGAATTTCCCCATGAAAAAGGATGTCACAGGGGAGCAACCGGATCACCCCCATCATCGATCCTTTTGGTTCACCCACGGAAATGTCAACGGCCATGATTTTTGGCACTCTAAGGATCACAAATCGAACATAGTCCACAAATCGTTCGGCAAATCCAAGGACGGAACCTTCACCGTTAATCTCGAGTGGCAACAGAACAGCGAGGTTCTTCTCGAGGAAACACGCACCCATCAGTTCAGCAAACCCAACGACCAGTCTCTCATGGTTGAGATCCACTCAACCCTAACCGCAACCAGCGAAGTGAAATTTGGCGACACCAAGGAAGGCTCTTTCGCCCTACGAGTTGCGCCGACTCTGCGTCATGAAGGAGAAGTTGCAAAGGGACATATCGCTAACTCCGAAGGCCAAACCGACAAGCAGGCGTGGGGCAAGCGCGCCCGTTGGGTCAGCTACTTTGGGCCCGACAGCTCAGGCAAAGATGTCACCCTTACGATGATGGACCACCCTTCGAATCACAATCACCCCACCCACTGGCACGCTCGGACCTATGGGCTCCTCACCGCAAACCCTTTCGGCGAAAAGAGCTTCACAAAGAAAGGCGACGGCACCCATACCCTTAAGAAAGGAGAGTCCCTCACCCAAAAATACGCTCTTTTCATCCAATCCGGGACACTAAAGAAAGACTCGGTCGAAAAAGCCTACCAGATTTTCTCAAAGTAGGCTCCAAAGATCCTGACGCCAAAATTCATCCACATCCCAAAAATTTCGCTGAACTTGGCACAATAACCGCGGTGGTAGTCCCAAAACATCAGTTATAACCGAAGGATTCGTGCACGATGTCGCCTAAAGAGGAAGATCCCGATCCCCCTCCCAAGTCCCGTCTGCATTGGCGGCGGCGCCTGCTTTTCTGCTTTCTTCTTCTTATTGGTTTTTTGGCCTGGTGCGACGGTCCCGGTATTCGCTGGGGATTAAAGAAGGTCCTCTTACAACAATTAGCCGCCCAGGAGCTCTCTGGAACCTTCGTTGTCGAGGGCAACGCGCTTTCAGGAATTTCGATTCGTGATATCTCCCTCGATGGAAAATCGACCATCCAAAGAGTCGAGTCCGACGTAGTCCAAGTCAAATGGTCACTCGAATCTCTCATCGACAAAGAGCTCGAATCCATTCTTCTCAACAAACTTCACGTTGTCATCGATCCAGAAGCGCCCAAACCAAAGGCATCCCGGGAGGATCCCACTCCGGAACAAGACTCCGATACCAAAACACCCCTCATTAATATTCTAGATCTGTTCCGCGGCTTCATTCAGCCGGCCGAGATCACGATCACCGACCTCGACATTGAAGTCGTGGATGTCACCAAGGTTTCGCTGGCATCCTTCACCCACACCGCTGACGAAACCGATTACCTCATCTCCAACCTCAAGTCGCTCGATCACCTCAAGCGTCCCATTCACAACAATCAATCCACCCTCACTTGGACTGAGACCGGCTTCGCTATTGATAAAATCACCCTCAATCCACTGCTCACGATCCGAAACATTTCCTTCAAGCCGGAGAAATCAGCGTCGCTGATCATCTCGATTGCCGAAAGCCAACTCCTCGTCGAATCCGATCTTGCATTAGCGCATCAGGTGACCCTCAAGTCACCATCCCTCTCGATTCCTGATGTCATTAAACTCGCCAAGCCCGATCTCGAAGCGGCAGGAAAAATTACCAAGCTCGAAATCAACACCGCCAACGGATTGATCAACTTCGAAGCCCGTGGCCTGAAATTTGAAGGTCAGAAAATTTCACAAATCACAATCAACGCTAGCACCGAAAATCTCCTTTCACCTTTTAAACAGTCAATAAAATTAGAAGCCGCGATCGATGAGAGACTCAAGGCAAAAGGCTTTGTCAAACTGAACCAAACTCTCCTCGACTCATCAGCCAAACTTAGCGTCATCGTAAATTGGCCGGAGATCCCCACAGTGAATGCCGAAGTCGCTTACGATTCCAGAGAGGCCAGAGTGATTGCAAACACGCTCGACGACCTTCGCGCCACCGCCCGTTTTCAGGTTGACCAACAGACTTACCAAGCCGAAATACTCTCCAAAATCAAAGATGCAGTGGTTGTCGAAGACCGACTCGCCGGCCCTCTAGAGTTCACCTCAAAAGGCAGAGGCAACCTAAAGACGGGAGAGCACTCAGGAACTCTCAACCTTATTTCACTTGGCTTTCGCAAACCAGACTTCCCGGAAGCCGTCACCCAGGGAAAGATCTCGTGGAATTGGCCGGAGAGCGTGACCGTCGAAACCCTTAAGATGACCACCCCGACCGGCTCTGCCCAAGCAAGGCTTGGCTGGCAAAACGACACCCTGACGATTCATCAAATCGAGCTGGTCGATAAAAATGAACAACTCCTCTCGATCACCGGTAACATTCCAACACCCCCAACAATACGATCCGTCGAAGATTTTCTTAGCTCCAATCAAGCTGTTTCTCTTCAAATCAAATCGGAGCCACTCACTCTCAAACGCCTTTCTTCGTTCGCACCCATTCCGGAAGAAATCTCAGGAATTGCACAAGCAAATGTGGAGCTTACGGGCTCATTTGCAGCACCGTCGCTGAACGGCATCATTACTCTCGACGATTTTAAGACGACTTACGGACGTGGATTGCGGCCTGCCGATCTTTCGGTCACTTTTAAGACGAAAAATCAACAACTCACAATCGCAGCTGATGCCGGAGATACTGATGGCGAACTCCTTAAACTCCGCGGCGAGTTCCCCTTCCTCCCGCGAGCCTGGGCAGACCAAATGTCAGTCCCGGGTGACAGCCCAATTTTACTGCAAGTCTCCAACCAAGGACTAGACTTGCGCAGGATCCAGAAATTCATCCCGACAGTCGAGGGTATGACCGGAGACATGAAGCTAGACCTCTCTCTCTCCGGCACGATCGATGAACCGTCGCTTGAGGGTGATCTCAAGGTATCCAATTTCCGAACCAGCTTGCAGCCAAAACTCCCCGGATTTGACCTAACCCTCGACTTCAAAACCGTTAGAGAAAGACTAAAAATAAGCGCCAAGGTAATGGATGGCGGCCGCAAGGCGCTCACCTTGGCCGGAACCATTCCAGCTTTGCCCGAAGCGTGGCGCAAGGACGCAAGAAACGGAATCGACCAAGCCCTTGATATCACGGCAACCATTCCCAACTTCAATCTTAAACGTGTTCAGCCGTTGGTCCCGGTCATTAAATCCATCGATGGTGACGTTCGAGTGGACGCTGTTGTTTCCGGAACAATCAACGACCCGTCGGTGTCTGCAAACGCGAGGATGGAACTAGCCCGTATGCGACTCACGGAATTCCCCATTACCGACTTCCAAGATTGTGTTTTTGAAGTCGAAATGAAGGACAAGATTGTCTCGGTCAAGGAATCATCCATCGTCGCTTCAGGGGGCAAAGCAAAGATTAGAGGCTCGATCGACCTGACTGGAGACGAACCATTCTTTGATGTAGGCTTAACTGGTCGATTTATCCTTCTTTACCGAACCGCTGATTTCACTTTCCGCGGACACCCAGACTTAAAAGTACGAGGCCCTCTCTCGAAAGCGAAGATCTCGGGCAACATAGCAATCACGGAGAGTCTTGTATACAAGGACGTGGAAATCCTTCCATTCGGGGTCCCCCGGACTACTGAAATTCCAATACCTAACCTACCATCCTTCGCCCAAAAGCCATCCCCGGCACAGGTCGAAGAAACCTTATCTGGCGTCATGGATTGGAAACTCGATATCAAGGTCGAGACAACAGACGCAGTTCTCATTCGCGGAAACCTGATCAAAGGGAAAATCGAAAGTGAAAACCTAAGAATTACAGGGACTCTTGGTGATCCCAAGGCATCGGGAAGCCTCAGTGCCAGTGAACTCGAAGCCGACCTTCCCTTCAGTATCCTCGAAGTTCAGACCGGAGTCGTCACCTTGCGCCAAAATGCACTTACCAATCCCTTCATTGACCTCAGGGGAACATCAAAAGTTGGCCAGTATTCGATACAAATCTACCTGTCCGGAGCAGTGCAAGACCCCAAACTTGTTCTCACTTCCGACCCCCCACTCCCTGAAAGTGAAATCATGCTCTTACTTGCAACCGGCTCTGTTTCGGCCCAACTCAGCAACCAACAAGTTGCGTCTCAGAAAGCCCTTCAATTTTTATTTGAAGGCTTAAGAAGACGCAACAGAGAGAAAGACGATAACGTTTTTCAGAGACTTCTTAAAAATTCCGAACAAATCGATCTCTCACTCGGAGAAACCAATCGTTATTCCGGTCGTAACTTCTCGTCCGCCACCATCCAACTTGGCAAAGATTGGGACTTCACGACCCAGATTGACGACCAAGGACAAACTAGGGCTCTCGTCATTTTTTCAGTTCGTTTTCGCTAACTTCAATGCCAAGACTTTTTGTCATCTTCTTATTTCTGTTACTCGCGACCCAATTATTCGGCGCAAAAATCGAATTCACAGGACTGAAGTCTTACTCATCGGACAGGCTCCTCGAAGCGATCGCCGGACGCTTGGACTACATTCGAAATAGAGAAGCTACCGACTCGCGCGCCGATGACGCGGCCTTTCTAGTTGAAACCTATCTTCAATCCCACGGACTTCCCGACGCCATGGTTCTTGGGAAAGCAATCTCGAAAAAAAAGATCCAGCTCAACGTTACCGAAGGACTATCCCAGTTCTTGGGCCCTATTACCGTGATCGGGTTCAAAGATATTGAGCAAGTGACAGACCAATTCAAAGCCCCCTTCCCCGAGAGTGGCGAAAGGAGGGCTTTCGAGGCCTCGGCCATCGATATTGGATTAAACCGGATTCAGGAACTCCTCCATGTCGACGGGTATTGGGATGGCTCAGTAACCTCCACGCGGGGAAAGCGTAAT
The DNA here is from genome assembly GCA_039768565.1 of Akkermansiaceae bacterium. Classification (GTDB taxonomy): domain Bacteria; phylum Verrucomicrobiota; class Verrucomicrobiia; order Verrucomicrobiales; family Akkermansiaceae; genus SW10. Next base: position 11,940 of record JBDNAG010000025.1, read on the forward strand.
CAGAACGGCGAAATCCCCTTCGTCATTCGAATCAAACAAGGACCTCTTTTCGTCCTAGCCAGACCAACGCTTAAAACATCAGTCGTCCCAGACGCCAACCTCCTCGAATCACTTGAAAAAATAAAAGGAAAGACCGCCACTGCTGAGGCTATTACAGCAGCCCGAGGTCGCGTCACGAACAGCTACGTTCATAGAGGTTACACGGACATCGATCTTGAAATGATCAAAAAAACCAGCGGTAACCAGTTACAACTCTCCTTCCTTCTGAGTCCCGGAAAAAAATACAGCGTAAGAGCCTTTAAAGTAGACGGTCTAAAAAAGACCAAGAGCAACTTTATCAATTACCGGTTCGAAAAACTGGTCGGTAAAACCTACGATGAAGATTATGCGAACGAAGAAATTAAGAAGCTTCTCGCCATCGGCGCATTTTCGGCGGTCAAATTACAAAAAGAAGATGCGGACAAAACAGCAATTGACCTCACCTTACATCTAAAGGAGTCCAAGGCACGGGGATACTCCGTAGCCCTTGGCTATGGATCCATCGAAGGCTACGTTGTTGGACTTCGATACTACGATCGTAACCTTCGGGGGAATCTCTGGAATCTTTCCGCCGGGGCTGAACTCACTTCACTTGGCGGTCTTGGAGAAGTTAGCCTCACAGACCCCTTCTTTCTGAACCGGGACCTCAGTCTCACAACCCGAGCCTTTCTCAACAGCCGGGATTTTGACAACTATCGAAAGGTTCAAGGAGGCATTGGAGCCGACCTTTCATGGAAATGGGGAGAAAACTACTCAGCAACAGCCGGGATCGACTTCTCTAACACCTCTACGTCCAGCCCCATCCCCGATAAGTTTATTGGAGCTACTAACTATCTTGTCACCCGGCTCGGCTGGAGGCAACTTTATGACAACAGGGACGATCCGGCCCTCCCTTCCGATGGTTGGTTCGCTCGCCTCGACACTTCACTCGGGTTATCCTACGGCGACGAAAGCGTGGGATTTCTTGAGGTCGAAAGTCAGATCAGCTACTATCAAACGCTGGGCGGGAACACTGCATTTGCTCTCGGTTTCCGGGGAGGATTCATATCACCCACGGTCGATAATGAAAGTCTGCCCATTGACCTTCGAAAATTTCAAGGTGGAGCAAATACTATTCGGTCTTTTCCCGAGCTGGAAATGGGACCCTCATTCGACGGCTACGCGTTGGGAGGAACCAAGTGGTGGCTCGCCAACGCCGAATACATGCACACCATCGCCGGGCCGATCAGGGGCATTGTCTTTATAGACACCGCCGGGCTGGACTCTGAAGTTGAGCTGGCCGCCGGTGTGGGCGTGCGCATTAACCTCCCGGTGGGTCCAATTCGCTTCGAATACGGACGCTCCCTTTCCCAAGACAGTGGCGAGCCTAGCGGAGCATTTCACTTTGCCATTGGAACGACATTCTGACCGGAGTCTAGAAGCAACAATCGCTTCCCCCTTGTTTCTTTTGGATGATCCGTCATTCTTCCGGCATGGCCATCTCAGGTTCCGATCAACAGCTCATCGATCAGTGGAAGAACGAACCAGCTCCTCTTCTGCCACTGCTTCACGCCTTCCATGATCGTGATGGCTATCTCTCAGATGACGCTATACGTGCAGTTTCCGAGGGTTTAAAAACTCCTCTCGCGGATCTCTACGGCACCGTCACTTTCTACCACCACTTTTCACGCACTCCCGGCGGATTAGAAGCTCCCCGCGTTTGCACCGGAAATATCTGCTGCCTTCATGGTGGAAACGAGATTCTCGAAACACTAAAGACCCAAGGGAAGGGCGCTACAGAAATGCCGTGCTCCGGTCGCTGTGATGCACCTATTCCGGTCCTCACCGGTCACACCACTTTGATCGGCAAATCCGCAGACGATCTTAAGCCAACACCATCCCCTCTTCCTCCAGTCAATCCTTGCGACAGTGAGGAAGCGCTCTTCTCAAACATCCGCAAGGAAGGTCATAATAGTTTCAAAGGCTATCGTGAAAACGGAGGGTTTGGAGCTCTCGAATCGGTTCTGAAAGGTGAGCCAAATACAGTCCTCGACATCGTCACTGCATCAAAGCTCGTTGGACGTGGTGGCGCCGGATTCCCAACAGGGTTAAAATGGAAGGCCGTTGCCGAGTGCGATCGTCACCCCAAGTCTATTGTCTGCAATGCTGACGAAGGCGAACCGGGATGCTTCAAGGATCGCGCACTCATGGACTACGATCCTTTTGCCCTCATCGAGGGTATGATCATCGCCGGCTTCGCCACCGGAGCTCCACGCGGATTCATCTACCTTCGTTACGAATATCCTGA
>JBDNAG010000159.1:0-50451 GCA_039768565.1 Akkermansiaceae bacterium
CGGTGGCGATCAGAGAGAGGTTGGGATTGGAATCGAGCGCCTGGAGTCGGGTGAGGATGACGATGTTGGAAAAGGTGGCGCCGGTGGCGTTTCGGACGCTGCCAAAGTGGATGACTTATTACCCGGAGAGTTATGACGCGGAGAAGACGTTGGGATTGGGGTGCTGAATCCAAAGGGTAAATCTGAGAGGCGGTTTAATGGAAAGTCTCGCGCGGAGGTGCGGAGATTTTGGGGTGGTCGGAGTGACGTGGGAGCTCGCGTGGAGTAGTGGCGATTTTTTGGGTGAACTCGGTGGGTGGAGAAGGTTGTTCAGTTCTGCACGTTTCGGACTCGATAGTAAACTTTGTGGTGATCACGCGGAGCGGTGAAGGTTCCGTCGGAAAAGTGTGTGTCGGTGACCCGGGTCCAGGTTTTGAGATCGAGTGAGGAGTATAGGGCGAGCAGGGGGGCGGGGGTCGAAGTTTCGACGGCGACTTGGACGGTGGAGTTGGTCATGGTCAGTCCGGTGATGATCGGTGTCGGTGGCACCGGGACTATTGCCACGGTGACGGGCTGCCCTTGAAAAGTTTTTTGGAAGCCGGCGGAAGTGGGTTGAATGATAACCTGGAAGCTTGGTGGGGAATCGGCAAAAACGTCTTCTCCAAAGGTGGGGAGATTTCCTTCGAACGAGATCACTTCGAGGCTTTGTAAATGGGAGAAGCTTTGGAGTTCAAGATGGGTGACATCTGCAGGGACGTTGATGGTGGTGAGCGAGTAACAGCGGCGGAAGGCAAATTCACCGATGCGATTGACGAAGGGGGGAAGCTCGAGTGCGGCGAGATCCAGGCATTGGTAAAAAGCAAAATCCCCGATGGTTTCGAGATTCTCCGGAAGTTTGATCTGTCTCAGGTTGATGCAATCGATAAAGGCGCGGTCACCTACGTTGATGACGGTTTGAGGAAGCTCGAGAGTCGGGAAGGGCAAGGCCTGTGGAGCCATCAACAGAGTTGTCATATCCCCGGAGTAGAGAATGTTGTTCAGGGTGTTGAAATGTGGGTTTTCCGGAGAGAGGGTGAGGGCATCAAACTCCGGGCAGTTGTGGAAGGTGAGGGGATTGAACGATGAGAATCCTGCGCCAAGTTCGACCGTGGTCAGCGAAAGACAGTCGGTGAAGGCCCAGTCGCCAAGGGTGGAAACTTGGTCCGGCAGGATGACTCCGCGGAGGTTCCAGCAGTCCCGAAAGGTGCCATTGGGAATGATGGTGATTCCTTGGCCAAGCGAGATCGAGTTGAGATCCCGGCAGCCATGGAAGGTGTTGATCCCCAGCGTGACGGGGCTGTCCTTGAAGATGAGGGATGTGACACCGCTGTTTCGAAAGGCGTTCTGCCCGAGGGCGGTCAGGCTTTTGGGAAGAACGAGACTTGAAAGAGATTCGCAGCCCCTGAAAGCAGACTCTCCGATCGAGATCAATTTAGCCGGAAAGTCGGGCTGTTCCAGTAGGGAGCAACGATCAAAGGCCGAGTCTCCGATTGTTTGCAATTCGATGCTGAATCTGATGGATCGGAGCGAGGTGCAGGAATCAAAAGCCTCGGCCGGAATCGTGGTGATTACGTCCGGGAGTTCGAAATCAGTTAGGTTGATGCAGTCGGCAAAGACGCCCGCTCCGAGGGTGGTGAGGTTTTCGGGGAGCGAGAGCGATGTCAGTGAAGAACAGGCGAAAAATGCCCTTTCTCCTAGAGAGGTAAGGTTTGGGTTGAAGACAATTTCTTCGAGTGCGGAACATCCGGAGAAGGCGAAGTCTGGGACTTCCGCGATCAGGGCTCCAAGTGTGACCGAGGTGAGGTCGCGGCAGTCCTGAAAGATTGAAGTGCCGAGAGTGGTGACCGTGTCGGGGATTTGGATGGCGCCAAGACGGAGGCAATCTTGAAAGGCATGATCTCCGATGGTGACGAGGCTGGATCCGAAGGTAATCCTGCTTAGTGCGGAACACCCCAGGAAGGCTTCGGAGGACAGTGATGTAAGCGAGTTGGGGAGGATGTATTCATCGACGAGGCGGGTGAAGGCAAATCCTCTGGTCCCGATAGAGTTCAGGTTCGAGCTGAAGGTGATTTGGGTGAGATGGACATTTCCCTCGAAGGCTCCGCCGGCAATGTGGGTTACGCTTTCGGGAATGGTGAAACTCGAATCTGTTTTGACGACAGGGTAGGCAACGAGGGTGGTGAGGTCCGTTGAGTAAATGATTCCGTCCAAACTCCGGAAGTTGGGATTGCCTGTTGAGACAGTGAGTTCAGGGAGCCAGCGTGTCCCTGAAAACGCACTGGTTTGGATTTCGGAAACGGAGTCCGGAATTACCAATCGTGTGATGGATGTTCCCCAAAAGGCGTAGCTGTCAATCGAGATCAATCCCCGGTTGAGGGTGATGGAATTTAGATTTTGGCATCCTCCGAAAGCCATTTCACCAATCTCCGGAATGGTGCTCGGAATCGTGATGGACTCGAGTGATATGCAGGACTGGAAGCAGTTGGGCGGAATTTTGGTGAGATTGGAACTCAGGTTGACCGACTCCAAAACAATGCAATTGGCAAAGGCATATTCACCCATCGTAGTGAGCGAGTCGGGAAGGGTAATCGATGTGAGCGAGTGGCAGCCCTCGAAGCTGGATTGGCCAATTGAAAGGACTTCGGAGGGAATCCAGATTGACGCTAGGCGGGAACAGCCATGAAAGGCATTGTCGGCAATAGCCGTGACCGGCAAGCCGTGAATGTTGGCAGGGATGACAAGAGTGCCGTCGGCTAAATCATGACAATCTGTAATGAGAATACTTTCTCCGGCGACTTCAAAGACCAGATCATTGAGCGAGGCAGCTCTCAACGAGTTGATGAAGAACAGCAATGCAATGAGAGGAAGGCGACGCATGGGGTGAGTTTCGCGCAGTGCTATAAAGCAGCGAGGAGCTTTTTTAGAGTCTGAAATTCAGACTAGTGATTCACGTAAATCAGCGAGGAGACGAATAAAATTCTATTCGGCAGGTTTCGAGATCTCCAAGGTGAGGAATTTGCCATTTGATTTACTGAGGATGACTGGCTTCCCTGCGGTCAGCTCGATGAATCTGGAGAGGGAGAAGTTACTGTATTCGATATTCCGGATTGCGGGGGGAGCGCTGGCAGAAATAGAACTCGTGACGATAATGCGGGCGGAGAGGTTGTATTCGACCTGGTAGGAATCGGAAGCCAGGACTGGTTTGTTGTTTCCGGGTTCGTCATTCCAGGGACGAATGGGATGTCTGTCGGGGGAAGATCAGCCGAAGTGAGTAAATTCTGAAACGGGACCGGGAAGAAGGGCCTCAATAGGAAATGAGAATCTGTGCGACAAATAACAAGGGCGCGAGCCGTATCAGGATTCGATGATGAAAAGCTATTTTCGAGTGAGCCCGTTGCGGGCGTTGGGACCGAAATTTTGGACAATTTTGGCGATCTTCATGGTTTCCGTTGCGGCGGCCCATGAGGAACCTAGGAAGGCAGATCGGGGGGAGGGGGAAGTCGGAAAGGTCTTGGTTTTTGGCGGCACCGGTTGGTATCGCCACCCTGAGACCGCAGCCATCAGTGGTTGGTTGGCACGGTTGGGAGATGAGTTAAAGATGCAAATCGATGTCACCGAAAATCCGAAGGACTTGGAGAAGCTATTGGATCGCTATCAGGTGTTGGTTTTCAACAACTCCAACGAATTGGTGAAATTGCTGGATAAGAAACAGCGCAAGAAAGTCGAGAGCTGGTATGAAGAGGGAGGGGGGATTGTGGGGCTTCATGCCGCCTTGGTTCGCCAGAAGGAGTGGGAGTGGTTGAGCAAGTTGGGGGGGTGTGATTTCAATAGTGATTCGGATTATTTGGAGGCCACGGTGGTGGTGGATTCCAAAGGTAAGAACCATCCGGCGGTTAAGGGCCTTGGTGCCTCCTTCAAATACAAGGCGGATTGGACGAACCATGACCGGAGTGTGACGGGGCAACCGGGAATTCAGGTTCTTCTCCGTGTGGATGAGTCCAGCTACGAGCCAGTGAGGGATTACTTCAAGACCCGCGGTGGGAAGCCAATGGGGAAGGATCATCCGATCGCTTGGATCAACACCTTAAATGAGGGGAGGTTTTTCTACACCGAACTGGGGCATGATGTCCGGTCGCTTGAGACACCATTCGGCCGGCAACACATCATCGAGGGGATTCGTTGGGCGGCAAGGTTGACGAAAGAGGAGTGATTGTTGGGAGGGTGGACGCGGATTTAGGATTGGCCCGGTCCTGATCTCTTTTGGTGAAAAATGCTCTTTCGGAGTTTTCTGCACCTGTTATTTCCAAGGCATGAGTTATTTAAAAGTTTGGCTACTGGGAGTTCTGGTTTGCGGATTGGCCTACGGCGATGTGACTTCGGTTAGCCCGGAGCAGGCAGTTGCGACGATGAAGAAGGATCCCAAAATCGTGGTGGTGGATATTCGAACTCCTGAGGAGTTCGCCGGGGGACACATCAAGGGCGCGATCAATATCAGCATGAATGACAAGGAATTCGCCCAGAAGCTGGCGAAGTTGGATCGGAAAAGAACCTACCTGATGCACTGCCGGAGTGGTGGCCGGAGCTCGGCTTCACTTCCTGTTTGGGAGCAGCTCAAGTTTGAAAGCGTTCTTCACCTCTCCAGTGGAACTCTTGGCTGGGTGAAAGCCGGGCAACCTTTGGAGGTTTCCAAGAAGAAAAAGTAAGTCTTCATTTCTCTTCCGAGCGATGACGAGTGTAAAGGTGATGATGCGCTGGTTGGCTCCCATTTTGGGAATGCTTGCCGGGTTCCTTGCGCATTCGCAGGGAATGGCCTATGGCGCTGCGGTGGCTTTGGCGATCACGGTTCTGACAGCCCTTTGGTGGATGTTTGAAGCCATCCCGATTCCAATTGCATCTCTCGCGCCGATTGCCCTGCTTCCTCTTTTTGGCGTGCTCAGTGCGAAGACGGTAGTTGCCCAAAGTTACGGACACCCTTTAATTCTTCTTTTGCTGGGGGGCTTTTTCCTATCGAAGGGAATGGAGCGAAGCGGCGTGCATCGTCGCCTTGCGATTGGCATGGTTCGCATGTGTGGAGCCAAGGGGGGGAACGAGGCGCGGCCCAAATTTTTGATGCTCGGCTTTATGTTGGCGTCGGCAGTTCTGAGCATGTGGATTTCAAATACCGCAACCACCCTGATGCTCCTGCCAATTGCGCTGGCGATCCTCGACGGGGACAAAAAGTCGGAAGGGGTGAATCCGCTGGCAGCTCCTCTGATGATGGCGATTGCCTACGCTGCCAGCGTTGGCGGATTGGGCTCACCCATCGGCACGCCTCCAAATTTGGTTTTCATCGAACAATACAAGGAAGCAACCGGGAAGGAAATGACCTTCACTCAATGGATGGCCTATGGGGTTCCAGTAGTCATCATTATGCTTCCCTTGATGTGGCTCTGGCTGAGTCGAAAGCAAAGTGGTGTCATAAAGCTTTCTCTGCCAGAGGCCGGCTCATGGCGTCCGGCGGAGAAACGGACGTTGGTGATTTTTGGGCTCACCGCATTGGCGTGGATGACGCGAATCGAGCCTTTTGGCGGGTGGAGTGAGTGGCTCGGACTGCAAGGGGCGAATGACGCTTCGGTGGCCTTTGTCGGGGTGATGATGTTATTCCTCGTGCCCGATGGCAGCGGAAGAAAAGGGGAGGAAGGCCGGCTGTTGGACTGGGAGAGTTGCAAGAATGTTCCCTGGGGAGTTTTGCTACTTTTTAGCGGCGGGATCTGCCTGGCGAACGGGATTAAGATTTCCGGACTCAGTAGTCAAATTGCCGGAGCTTTAAGCGGAGTGGGCGCGCTTCCGATTCTGGCATTGGTGTTAACAGTTTGCCTACTCATGACCTTCCTCACCGAGCTCACCAGTAATACCGCGAGCACGATTTTGATTATGCCAATACTGGCGTCGGTTGCTTTATCGAATGAGATAGATCCGCTTGTAGTCATGCTTCCGGCTGCCCTGAGTGCCAGTTGTGCATTCATGCTTCCAGTTGCCACTGCTCCCAATGCGGTGGTCTTTGGTTCGGGTCACCTCACCGTGCCGAGAATGATGAGGGAAGGCGTCGTGCTGAACCTCATCGGAGTGGCTGTGATTTCGATTTACTGCTGGCTGGCGGCGTGAAGGCCGACGCCAGATAATCGAAGGCGCTTTTTAGCGCTTGCTCGGCATCGACACATCGATTGGTTTCAAGTCTTTGCCTGAAAGTCTATATTGACCTTCGAAGAGATGAATGGGAATTGACGTTTTTGAGATGTCATCGCCATTTTACCCGCTCAAATCGATTGCTGGAACGCGCGCGTCAATGGGGCGGATGTTTGGTTGTTTTCAGGCCAGCTGTTGGAGCCAACAATAATTAGAATCTCGGCGAGGTGAAGTCCAAGATCAGAGTAGCGGGGTGATCGGGTTGGGATGCCAAGATGCGTAGTTCGAGTCACTTGGCTCGATTCGGATCACTAAAGCTCGTAGCACATGATGTGATCTTGCTCACGGAGGTAGAGCTTGCCATCCGAGACGACGGGGTGCGCCCATGACTCGGCTTCTTGATGGGCCGGCATGAAACTTCCTTTCAACTCGTAGCCGCCGGAGCTTGCCTTAACCAGTGCAACGTGGCCGCTTTGATAGCGATAGACGAGGTGGCCGTCGACGAAGGTGACGCATGCAGAACCGTTGCCGACTCCCTTCTCCGGTCCCCACTTTACCTTACCGCTTTTCATCTCGACGCAAATGGCATCACCGCCGTTGTGCTTGTGGGCCCCGTAAATGTGACCGTCGATGAGTAGAAGGCCTCCGTGGTGGTTCTGGAGGATCTTAGGCTTAAGGAAGTAAACTTCTTCGGCGGTAGTTCCTCCGCCTTTTTTAACGACTTTGAGCAGAGCAGAGCCAGTCCCGTAACCAGTTGAGCAAAAAACGTGATCGCCATCGACAATCGGAGTCGGAATGTTCGCAGTGGAATTGGCAACCTTGTTGTAGTTCCACATAAAACGACCGTCCTTGGCGCGGACTCCGATGACGCCTCGTCCGGTCATCTGGACGTATTGTTTTACGCCACCGCCGTTTGAGATGACGATGGAGCCATATCCCGCTCCATCCTTACCTTTTTTTCCGAGATCCTCCGGGGCAATTTTTGTCTTCCACTTGGTGGCCCCGGTTTTCTTGTCGAGCGACACCATAAAGGCGCTGTTTCCACCCGGAGTACAGATGACGCGTTCGCCATCAACGAGAGGGGATTCCGAGAAGCCCCAACCAGACATCATTTTACCCTTCCATTCCTTTTTGAAATCCTTGGACCAGACTACTTTTCCTTTGGTCGAGATACAGGCAATGACACCATTCGAAGTGGTGACGTAAAGATGTCCGTTATCCACGGTTGGCGCGGAACGCGCGCCCTGATACCCGTGTTTCGGCGCGAAGTCGGTGACCGGAGTCTGCCAAAGGAGCTTGCCGTCTTCGATGGAAAAGGCGCTGACCCCCTGGCCACCTTCGAAGTTGCCGGAGGTGTAAAGAACTCCATCGGAAATTGAGACCGAGGAATAGCCCCGCCCGGATCCCTTGACATTCCAAAGAAGTTTTGGGGGAGATTCTTCCCAGGACTTGATAATGCCTTTTTCTGAGGAAAGTCCTGTGCGGTCCGGGCCCCGCCACTGGGGCCAATCTTTTGCCTGAACGGTGTCCGCCAAGATTGCGAGAACAGAAGCAGTCAGAATTTTTGATATCATGGGGGAGTTTAAGTAAATTTTTGGATTTGGGCGACTCAAATTGTAAGATCCTCGTAGCTTATTCACAAAATAGCCCAATGGTCTAATTCTGGGTTCAAAGTTGCCAATTCAGAGTCCACAGTGCTTCCGATGTCCAACTCCTTTGTTCACCTCCATTTGCACACCGAGTATTCCACTCTTGACGGAGCCTGCCGCACCAAAGATGTCGCAGCACGTGCAAAGGAGTTGGGGATGCCGGCGGTTGCGATGACGGATCACGGGAATCTTTATGGTGCGATCAGTTTCTACAAGGCGTGTCATGCCGCTGGGGTGAAGCCCATTATGGGATGCGAAATTTACCTGGCCCCAGAATCGATCGAAAAAAGGGAGGAGATCCCCGGCCGAAAGCGGGCCTGCCATATGACGTTACTTGCTGAGAATAACGTTGGTTGGGTAAATCTCCAGAAACTGATTTCGAAAGGGCATCTTGAAGGGATGTGGTATGGAAAACCGCGCGTTGATCGTGAGATTCTGCGTGAATACTCCGAAGGGATTATTTGTCTTTCGGGATGTATTTCCGGACCGATCAACGAGTGGATTTTGCAAGATCAAGAGGACAGGGCTTGGGAGACAGCTCAGGAGTTACTCGATATATATGGGAAAGAGAATCTCTATCTTGAGATTCATAATCATGGGATGGAACAGCAGGCCAAGATCCGCGACACTCTTGTGAGGTTTGCCCAGAAGATGGATCTTAAGTTGGTGGCTGCCAATGATGTTCACTTTTTGAATAAGGAGGATCATGAGGCGCATGATGTTATGATCTGCATCGGTATGAGTCGTTTGTTAATCGATGAAAATCGATTGCGCTATTCTCCCGAGGTTCATTTTAAGACGGCGAAGGAAATGCGGGAATTGTTTGCGGAGTATCCGGGGGCTTGTGATGCCACGCTGGAGATTGCGGAACGATGTAATGTGGAATTTATTCTGGATCCAACTTCTTCGGAGAAATATCCGGAGTATCAGCCTGATGATGGCTCAACACCAAATGATCATTTTCGTAAGCTCTGTTTCGAAGGTCTGGAGGTCCGATATGGAAAAGAGAAGGCCCAGAGCAAGGAGTTGGTTGATCGTCTGGAATATGAGATGGGAATTATTATTCAACTAAAGTTTGCTTCGTACTTCCTGATTACGGCGGACTTTATCAACTGGGCAAAGGATCAGAAGATTCCGGTGGGTCCGGGCCGCGGTTCGGCGGCGGGGTCATTGGTGGCTTATACGATGGGGATTACTGATGTGTGTCCGATGCGCTTCGGTCTTCTTTTTGAGCGATTTCTCAATCCGGAACGGGTTTCACCTCCTGATGTTGATATTGATTTTTGTCAGACTCGGAGGCCCGAGGTGATCGAGTATGTTCGCCAGAAATATGGTGAGCGTAATGTCTCCCATATCATTACCTATGGAACGATGGGCGCAAAGTCGGTGATTCGTGATGTGGCACGGGTGATGGGAATTAGCTACGGGGAGGCTGATCAAATCTCAAAGATGATCGAAGCCAAGCCTGGAGTGAAGCTGGCAAAGGAATTTGAGGAGAAGGAAGAACTACGCGAGAAAATCGGGAGCAGTGCTACTTATCAGGAACTGTGGGAATATGCTCTAAAGCTGGAGGGGATGAGTCGAAATGTGGGTGTGCACGCGGCCGGTGTGGTAATTGGTGATCGGGCTCTCGATGAACACGTTCCGTTGACCCGCGGTAACGAGGGTGAGGTGGTGACTCAGTATGACATGAGTGCGATTACCGATGTCGGCCTTTTGAAGATGGACTTCTTGGGGTTGAAGAACATGACGGTGATTCAGGAAGCAGTGGATCATATTCATAAACATACGCCAGACTTTGATATCTATGAGATCTCGCTTGAGGATGTGGCGACCTTCAAGATGTTGAATGCAGGTGAGACCATGGGTGTTTTTCAGCTGGAGAGTGGTGGAATGGTCGAGACTTGCCGGAAGTACGGGATTAATCGGATTGAAGACATTATTGATCTTCTGGCGCTCTATCGCCCAGGTGCGATGCAGTATATCGACCAGATGATCGAGGTGAAGGAAGGGCGTAAGAAACCGGTTTACGAGCACCCGCTTCTTGAGGTGATTTGCGGCGATACTTACGGTGTCATGATTTACCAGGAGCAGGTTCAGAATGCGGCCAAAATGCTTGCCGGTTACACTCTTGGTGGTGCTGATATTTTGCGCCGGGCAATGGGTAAGAAGAAGCCGGAAGAGATGGCGAAGCAGCGCTTAATCTTCGTGGATGGGGCATTTAAGACGAACCAGATCGATGAGCGGAACGCCAACCTGATCTTCGATAAAATCGCGGGCTTTGCCGGCTACGGTTTTAATAAGTCCCACTCGGCTTGCTATGGGTTCATTTCGTATTGGACTGGATTCCTGAAGGCGAATCACCCCATTGAATTCATGTCGGCTCTTCTTTCGAACGAGATCACGAATACTGATAAGATCAGTGTCTTTGTGAACGAGTGCTTTCGCATGGGGTATGAGATTCTTCCGCCGAATTTAAATAAATCGATGTTGCGATTTGCTCCCGAGGAAATTCTCGGAGGGAAGAGGGGGATTCGATACGGGCTTTCGGCGATCAAAAACGTGGGGTCGGCGGCGATGGCAATGGCGATTAAGGAACGCGACGAGAACGGAGAGTTCGAATCGTTGGATGATTTTTGCAATCGCTTGGATTCCAAGGTGATCAATAAGCGTATTTTGGAGAACCTCGTGAAAGCGGGAGCGATGGATTGGACGGGTGAGACTCGTGCTGGAATGACGGATCGCCTTGAAAAGGTCGTGGCGAGTGCGAGTAGCGCGCAGAAGGACCGGGCGTCCGGGCAGGGTGGCTTGTTTGATGCGATGGAGTTTGCGGCGCCGCCACCGGTGACTGCTGATTCGCCCGCACCCGAGGAGTGGTCCAAGGATGAACGTCTTGAGCATGAAAAAGAACTGCTTGGGTTTTATGTCACGGGGCACCCACTCGATAAATTCCGTGGAGTGGTGGATTCGGACCGCTTCATTAAGTTGGGACTCCTTGACGATGTTGATTTGCGCGACAAGCGGGCACGTTTTCCGTTTGCCGGAATGATTCGCAGTATCGAACATAAGGTGACCAAGACAGGGAAGCCCTTCGGTGTTGTTGTGGTTCAGGATTTCACGGGTGACCGGGAGATGGTCTGTTGGAGTGAGAGTTATCTGCCGGCTCGTGATGCCGGATTGATGGAGTCGGGTCGGGTGATTCAGTTTAAGGCTCAGGTTACCGTGGACGACCGGACCGAACAACGTCGTCTGACCGGTTCTCAAATTCGCGAATTGAAAGCGAAACGGGGGAAGAAAAATGACGTGGTTGAGCTAACCCTCTGGACGGGGCGAAATACTCCAGATGACCTTCAAAGGATTAAGGGAATCCTGGCGGAGTATCCGGGGAAAGTTCCCGTCCTGTTACACGTCCAAAGTGGGGCTGGAAAGCGGGCTACGATTGAGCTGCCTGAGGAATTTTATGCGACTCTGAATGTTGCTTCACAGCGTGAGCTTGCTCCGTGGATGGGTTGATTCCAAAATCTGTCGATTGTTACCATGGCACATGGAATTGTGCGGCGCTATCGTGTGCCTATGTATGGGAGAGGACCACAATTCAAGGCCAAGGAGCCGGATGACAACAAAGATGGCTATCGCAAGGTTAAGCGCGGCGAAGGCCAGTCCGCCGTTTTTGGCGGAGGAGGAAAGGCTGGGTTGGAAATGAATCTTGTGGGTTGGATTCTTCTCAGTATTTCAGCAAGTGTTCCGGTGACCTTATTGCTAGGGCTGTTAACAACCCTGAGTTGGCCGTTTTCACTGATGATGGCAGCGTTCGTTTTCGCTCATGCCTTTCTAATCATGACTGCATGGATGATGCACCGAAAGGTTCCTGGTAAGTTGCTTTCGCTTTGCCTTTGTTGGATTCCCATCCTTATTTTCGTGGTAATAAATTCGATGTGAAGTTCTTGATCTAATAGGGGGCAGAAAAAAGGCCTCCCGTAGATACAGGAAGCCTTTTAAAAAACAATAAGGTGGTAGAACTTAGCGGATTCGGTCCAAGAGCCACGTGAGAAGGTCGCTGATGGCGACACGTTCTTGTTCCATCGAGTCACGGTGGCGGATGGTGACGGTGTCTTTCAAGTCTTCCTTGCCTTCTTCGAGGCCGACGGTTTCGAAGTCGATGGCGATACAGAAGGGCGTACCGATTTCATCCTGACGGCGGTAGCGGCGGCCGATGGCTGCGGTCTCGTCATAGAAGATGTTCATGAAGGGCTGCAGTAGGTTTTTCACTTCCTTGGCTTTCTCCACAAGCTCGGGCTTGTTCTTCAAGAGGGGAAGAATGGCGGCCTTGATCGGAGCGATGGATGGCTTAAAGCGCATCACAGTGCGGATATCGTTTTTGCCACCTTCTTTTGTGAGGTCTTCTTCATCGAAAGCTTCGCAGATGAGTGCCAGGATGGTGCGATCGCAACCAGCCGAGGGCTCGACAACGTGCGGGATGAACTTCTCCTTGGTCTGCTCGTCGAAATATTCGAGCGGCTTGCCGGAGTGCTTCTGGTGCTTCCCAAGATCGTAGTCGCCACGGTAAGCGACACCCTCGAGTTCCTGTTGGCCAAATGGGAAGTCGTATTCGATATCGTAGGTTTTTTGCGAGTAGTGCGCTCGCTCGCCATCCGGAATGTCGAGGACGTGAAGCTTTTCCTTATCTAGTCCGATCTCGTCGTAAAAGGCGAGGCGCTTTTCGAGCCACTCGTCAGTGAGGCGAAGACCGTCTTCCGGGTGGCAGAAATACTCTACCTCCATTTGCTCGAATTCACGCGAGCGGAAGGTGAAGTTGCGCGGATTGATTTCGTTGCGGAAGGCTTTGCCGATCTGGGCGATTCCGAAGGGAAGCTTCACGCGGTTTGAGTCCATGACGTTTTTGTATTGTACGAAGATGGACTGCGCGGTCTCCGGTCGGAGGTAAGCGGTCGCGTTAGGGTCGTTGTCGTCGGCGGAAGCACCCATTTGCGTCTTGAACATCAGTTCGAAGTCGCGGGGCTCGGTGAGAAGTGAGCCATTTTCCGGATTGAAATTCGTGACGTCTTTTTCCTCTGAAGTAGATTCGCCAAGGAGGGTAAGCTTCTTCGCCGGGATCTGGTTGTCGTTGAGAAATTGAGCGTAAAATTCCTTGGCAGTTTTGCGTGCCTTGTTCTCATCCTGATTCGGTTGGTTCAGGAGGACGGAGTAGGTGCGATCGGTGGACCAACCGGACTCTTCGTGGGAAGCCCCGGTGAAGTGATAGGCGGTGCCGGATTGAGGCTCGATTTGATCGGCACGCAGGCGAGCTTTGGTAAGCAGGCAATCGCACATTGGATCGGAGAATCCGCCTACGTGTCCGGACGCAGTGAGAACAGCTTGGTGGGTGAGGATGGACCCATCGAGGCCAAGTATGTCATCGCGCTCCTGCACGTTCTTGCGCCACCAGAGATCTTTGAGGTTCCGCTTCACCTCGGCACCCAGCGGACCATAATCCCAGCATCCGTTCAGACCGCCGTAAATTTCGGCGGACTGGAAGATGAATCCTTTGCGTTTGCACAGGGAAACAATTTTTTCCATGCGGGCGGTGTCGGTCTGGTCTTTGTTAGCCATGGTCTTGGTGCGAGGTTTTTTGCTCGTGGGCCGCGAGGAAACAGGAGAATTGCCGCAGGGGAAAGGTTTTTTGAAGGTTCAAGGGCAGGATTTCACCCACAAGGAGAGGGAAATGGTAACTCTGTGGGTTGCCTTTTTAGAAGAGTCGGGAATAGTTGGATTTAGGAGGGGGTGTCCCCTCGAAAATGTTATGAAAGGAATCTTAGTCGGAACTGGAGTCGTCGGAGCGTATGTTGCCCTGCAAATGTGGATTTTGCCCGCCATGGGCGTCCAAACTTGAGCGAGAAAAGGAATGTCCTCAGGTGGAGGATGAGGTAAAGCCAACCCAACGCTTCCGGTCGGAAGCGATAAAAAAGCTGACAAGGAACAAGAGGAAAAGTAATCCAGCTAGGATTTCTTTTTCCTTCTATGTGCCCCCTTGTTTGGAAACGCGCACTTACGGCGGGGTTCGACTTTTACGTTGCCCCAGCTGAGGTGGAGTTCTCTTGTTGCTTTACCAATGGGTCAATTTGATGCTGACGCTTTCCTTGGGCCCTAATGATCCTCGGGATTCCGTAACTGGGGTGCATGTCAGAGATCGTGGGGTGGCTAATTGTCTTTTTAGCGACTGATATCCCGGAAAGCGGTCTGTTGATTGTCTACCACGCCGGGGGCGGCTGATTTGGAGCAATTTTTTTAAAAGCGATCTCGAGTAATTCGTATTCCATCATACTCTCTGTCAGAAACTGTTCGGTGCAATTACGATTAGTGAAAATCATACGTCGATCGCCCAAAATCTCATTGTCCGTTTCCTTTGACGAACCAAGACTACCAAAGCTTGGGGGGATGGGATGCGCGCACTTTTTTCTTTCAAAGAACGCCCGGAAGAACTCACTCCGAGATTGGCGAGTATCGAGGAAGCCTTAGCAAGAGTCGCTGCCGATGAACTTGATGAGAAAAGTATTCCGGTTTTACTCTGGCAGTTGTTCAAGCTGAATGGATCGTTGCTCGTGTTTGCCTACGCGCCAAAATTCCAATATCCTCTGCATGCCATGATTCGTGTTGATCTGAAACAGGCATCTGCCTTGCTTCTCAAACGATACATGGGAGGGCGAATATCAGAAATTCAAGTATGATCTAATCTTGTGGGTTGTGGTCTCAATAAAAAGCCCCACCTGAACTTTGAGAGGTGGGGCAGAATGCGGAACTCTGAGAATTAGTTTTCCTCCTTGGTCTTCCTCTTCTTTTCCCTCTGCTGTTTTTCGATTTCTTTACGAGCCTCTTGAAGCTGACGGCGTTGTTTTTCGAGCATCTCGGTCTCTTCTTCCAACTTACGCTTAGAGTCTTCGAGCTCTTGTTGTCTACGCTGGGCCAGTCGGGCTTCTTGCTCCTTCTGAGCCTGTTTGCGCATTATCTCTGCACGTTCCTGGTCTTCACGGGCTCGTTCCATACGCTCGACATTTTCTCTTTCGCGGAGTTCCTGCCGCTCTGCCTGCTCATGTCTGTGATGCTCATGATCCCTATGTGCTTCAGACATTCTCCGGTGGGCTTCCTGAATCTCGGCGAGCTCTTTTTTGGCTTGGTTGAGAATGTCCCGCAGTTGTCCGGCGTCTCTGCCATTTGTATCGGGCCGATCTTGTCGGGAGGGTAATTGTGCCCGGTTGGAATTGGCCGCTTCAAAGATTTTTCGTGCATCGTCCCGGTTAATTTTCTTTTGAGCGATCAGTTCTCCAAGCACTCGAGTCAAAGCATCCGGACGCCTTGTTTGTCCTGGGATTTGACGGTAGTTTTCAGGTTTCATTCGCAGAGGTTGATCTCTCTTTGACTGGGACTCTGCCGAAATTTTCTTTTTTAGCTCGGCATACTTTTGGTCGGCTTGTTCACGGGTCATGTCGCCCCGGTCGACGGCTCCTTCGATCCGCTCTTTGAGCCGGTCCCAGTCAACTTTTTGGGTTTTCGGCTGATCAGCTTTTCCGCGGGCGGGGCGTTGATCCCGATCACGTTCCTGTGCGCAAAGCGATGAAACCAAAATGGCGGAAAGGGTTAGGGTTGGGATGAGTCTCTTCATAGCCCCTCCTGATACCAGTTGAGAGGGAAATGTCTAGGTTGAGAGTGTGAAGAGCCTTTTCAGGAGCAGGGGACCTTGTTAGATCAACCCGTGATTATCGTTATTGCTTCCTGAATTATTCTGTTGGTGGGTTTGGGCGTGTTGGCGTGGTTCTTTGTCATTCGAGGAATGGGATCTCTGAGATATTGGATTCGCACTTTTGAGGTGGAAGAGCAGTGGGTTCTCGGAAAGAACTTTGATGCTGATGACCGGGCAGCTCATGAGCAATTTTTCACTGATGCGAACGCGGTGGTGAGGTCACTTGATCGCCGTGCCAACAAGGTTTTGCATCGGTGGGATCGTAGCTCCGAAAGCTTATTTCTGGGGCTGGTTTTCAGTGCCCCGCCCGAAGAAGATGTTCCGGATGGATATGAATTGCGCAAATTACCTAGGCGGGAGGTCGTTCGTCTTTCCGGAACCAACCGGATTGATGAGAACTCCGAAATAATTTGGTGATTCCCTTGCTGGCAACCTGGATCGCCCTAGCTCTGATTGGAACGGCGCAACCGGTGATGTTGGTTCTGGGAATCTTACTCATCTGTTTTTTGTCCGGGGCTTGTAAATTTGTCTTTATCCATCAAATGACGGATGAGGCGGACGAGATTCACTTACAAAATTACTAAATCGGGGCACAAAAAAACGCTCTGGTTTTCCAGAGCGCTTTCTTGAAAATCGGAGTCGGCTGAGCTTAGTTGTTGATGGTCTTCATGCGGAGTATCCCAATGCCTGTGAGGCCGGCGATGACAAGGAAAGCAATAATTCCAGTCACTGGCGCGCCGAGCCCGGTCGAAGGAACTGCCGGGAGTTCAGGAGCAGGTTCGTCACTGATAATGGGGGTGCCATCGGCGCTGAGTGCCGGTAGGTTTGGGTTGAGAAGATCCTTCACGTTTAGCATGGGCGGGGGAACCTTGCTGAGGATGTCTTTGTTATCAGCCTTGTATTTCGCAACCATTTCCGGAGTGACAGCCGCAGCTTTGTTCCCGAAGGAATTACGTATGTAGGTCAGCACTGCGGCAATATTTTCATCCGGCTGTCCGGCTCCCATGGCGACCATTGGAGCGGCGAACTGATAGTCGACTCCGTTCACGCTGATGGCTCCCTGAAGTCCTCGGAGCTGGATTCCAATAAGGTTTTCCACCGGGCCGGTGACCCATTCGGATTTTTCAAGAGGAGGGCCAACATTGGGCATCCCCTGACCGGTGGGACCGTGGCAACCAAGGCACAAGTTGTATTGCGCTTTGCCAAGTTCCATTACGGCGGGGTCAAGTTCTATATTTTCGCTCACGGTTTGATCAGGTTTGGTTTCTGGACCGGCGGGAGTCTCAGTGCTATTCATCCTTTCGTCCATCTTTTTGGGGTCGGCAAGTGAAAGTTCCTTGGCGGTGTATGGTGCGGGTTTTTCGGGGTTTGGCTTTGTTAGGGTGAGAAGCCAAGCGATGATATCCCTGGTCTGGTATGGGGTTAAGATTTGCCCCATCGCCGGCATGGCGGAGACAGGTTGCGGTTTTTTGGCGATGTCGGATTGCTTAATGCGCCAAATGGCAGATTCACTTTCCTTGAGGTCGAGATATTCGTCGTTACTGGAAGCAATAGTTCCGCTCTTGCTGGTGCCGTCATTAAGTTTGATTTCGGCAACGCCGAACCCGTCCGCGATTTGAGCATGAGGGAGAATGAGTGATTCAAGAAGGCCTTTGGAATCGTGTCTTAGCGCCACTCCCATGAGGTTGGGGCCTGCTTCTCCACCCTCCGAATGGCCGGGTTCGTGCCGGTGACAACGCATGCACTGAGCGGCGGCATGGGTTTGGAAAATTTTGAAGCCGCGGTCAGCATCACCTCCGGCGAGCGAAGCCTGCCAGCTGGCGAGGGGATCGTCCTTTGGTAGCGAATTTTCGTAGTTAGCAAGGGCAGATTTAATGGCTTGTTCCTCGCGCATTCTCGCGGCCATCAAGAGATCGAGCTGCGTCGCCCGGTCGCTCTTTCCGTCTTTGAGGTCGAGTAGACCTTCACGAATCAATGGAATGGCATGCTCGGCAGGGAGTCCTCCGACAATGGACCACGCGGTTTGACGTCGGGCGGCGCTGTCCGACCTGAGAGCTCCCTTAAGAGCCGCGACGGTGGATGCGGGATTCCGTTTTGAGGCAAGTTGCAGGGCTTTGCTGGCAAGCTCGTCATTTTTGGAACTCGCTGCTTCCGCAAGAATTTCGTCAGCGTTTTCAGGAGTGCTTTTTAGAAAGAGGTCGAGTGCGCCGGCACGGGTTTTGCCATCTACCTTTTGATCCCGGATAATCCGGGTGAGGCTTCCGGAATCGAGTCCCTCGTCCTGGATGCCATATTTTAGAGCTAGCTTCATGGTTTCGCCAAAGATTTCCTGACCACCATCGAGGAGAAGGCCAATATGCTCGCCGAGGACCTTTTCCATGATGGCTGGATCGCGGGGTGCGAGCGGAGAATGGTATCCGAGGGATTGATCGACAACGTGAGGGGCTTCCCACATCGCAAGAAGACGCATGGCCTCTTTCCGTTCTTCGATTGGGAAAATCGGATTCACAGCAGCCTTGATGAGACGGAGAAGGTTTTGCTCGTTTGGAATCCGGTAGGCGCTGTGGATAAGCCGACGAAGAATCATCCGGCTGGCCGGGCGCTGTGGAGTGCCGATTGATTCGTCATCAAGGAGTGCTGCCACAACAGGACGGGCTGCTTCAAGACGTGTGTCGTGGATGGCGCGGATCGCATCGTTTGAGATCTTGAGATTTGTATCTCCGATGAAAGACATCACTTTTGGGCTTCTTAATCTCCGCAGGGCAATGACTGCTGCCTGCCTGATGGCTTCGGATTCATGGCGGGCCAGATCGTCAATCTGCTCTTCATGGGCGACTCCTACGAGTGCCATCACTCCAGCGTGGCGCAGGACGGGATCGTTATTACCATTGAATTCGATCATTTCCAGAACGGCTGGAAGGGAAGCGGGGTCTCCAATGCGACCGACGGCTATGGCAGCGAGAGCGCGGACCCGGGGAGAGCCATCGGTGAGGGCTGGAAGGAGAATATCTGCGGTTTTGAGAGGAGCTTCGCCAAGTGCTTTGGCGACTTGCGCCCTCACGCGCGGGTCATTACTGCGCAGTTGTTGGGCTAGCATGCTAGCGGCGATTGTGTTCCCTTTGCGGGCCATGATGCCGAGGCCCCAAATTCCGTGGAGCCGTTCGAGCTGGTTAATCTGCTGACTTGCAGCGGAGGCTAGGATTGGAAGGGCGCCGGGGCGGGAGGCGATTTCCAGCTGGGCACGGAGGCGGACTCGTTGATCTGCATGAGAGAGAAGTCCGGCGAGATTTCGAGGTGAGGCTGTTTTTAAGTCAATCCCAGCGAGAAATTTAGCAAGGCTCTTTCCGGGGTTTTGTTCTTCGAGTGTGTAAATGCGTCCGGCATCGTGCGATTGCCACCCACTGACGAAGTCGGAGACGTAAAGTTTGCCGTCGTAGCCCCACTCGATGTCGGTGGCAGCGACTCCCCAGTTGAATTTTCCAGAGGTATCGATGGCAAATCCGGCACCATCATCCTTGATACTGAAGTTCCAAATGCCGGAGGCGGCCGCTCCGCCACGATAGTCGCAGATAAGGAATTGATTTTTGCACCCGAGGCTGAATCCGGTTCCGGGGTAATAGGCAAGTCCGGAAGGACCGGAGGTGAGGTTAAGTATGGGCGGAACGATGTGGCCGGGTTGGCTGTCGTTTTTTGGCTCCCACATTTTTTCCTGCATCCACTGGTTAATAGGGCGGTCGGGAATGCCGGCTGTTTTGTGAAAGGAATGGAGGACCTGGTGGCCCATGCGCCAACCGGAGTCAGCTCCTTCGAGCATGAAGACAACGCGGGCGCGGTCGCCTTGGTCGGAGTTGTTATCGACAGTGATGCCGGTGCCGAATTGGTCGAAGGCAATCTCCTTGGGGTTACGAAGGCCCGTGTGGACTACTTCCATGTTCGAGCCATCTGGTTCGAATCGAAGGATCGCGCCTTGGTTTGGATATTTGTATTCGCGGCCTTCCTTTGTGGTGAATGAAAACCCACGGTCACCGATGGTGGTGTAAAGCCGGCCGTCGGGGCCCAGGGCGAAGCCATTGAGATCGTGACCCGAGAAGGAAACGCGAACGCCGAATCCATCCTGAATGACACTTCGTTTGTCAGATTTAAGATCGCCGTTTTCGTCTTCGATCATCCAGATGTTTGGAATGCAGGCAAAGTAGATCTTCCCTTCAAATGCCATGATGCCGGCGGCGGTTCCGTCGAGGAGGTTATTAAATTGCTCGGCGAAAATTTCGGACTTGTCGGCCACGCCATCGCCATCGGTGTCGATAAGAACGCGGATTTTTTCAGAGACGGTCGTGATCTTCTCAAGCGGCAGCTTTTCCTGCCACTTTTCGTGCATTGCGATACGGTCATCAGTCGTCTGTGCCGAGATATCATCCATAAGCCAATACAGGTGATTTCGGTTGTCCTCGACCCCGAAGCGAAAACGGTGGGTTTCGGCGACGAAAACGCGACCTTTTTCGTCCACCGTCAGCGCGGTAGGGGAAAAGACACCGAGGGTTTTGTTTTCGGCAAACAGCTTCGCGACCGATCCTTCAGGAATAGTGAGTCCGGGAAGAACATCGGTGGAGATCAATCCGTCTTTATTCGCCTTGGCAGCAGGGTATCTGGGCTTTGGGAAAAATGGTTTTTGATTGTCTGAAAAGACGAAGTGGTCGGCGTTGATGATGCCCCATCCTCCGGGCTCAGCATCGATGATCCGGAGGTTGGCTTTCTTCCCTTGGTGATCTTTGAGTGGCCAAATCACTTTCTGCATTTCAAGGCTGTTTTGTCCAGTGGCCTCGAAGACGACCTTATCTCCAATCAAGAGTTGAACGGCGGTTTTGCCTTTGTGATTTCCTCCTGCGATCTTGAATCCGAGGTAGGGTTGGGAGATTTGGAATTCTGGAGAGGTGAGGGATCCCGTCGGCTGGTCTCCTCCGTGAGCCGAGCTGACGAAGTATTGGTCGGAGTAATTGGTGATCGTGCCATTAACCCCTTGCGGAGTGATAGCAGTGGGTGCTTTCCCAAATGCCTTGCCCTCGATAGTCCATTCGCCGAATCCATCGGATTCAAAAGTGTCGAAAACCAAATCGGTGGCCGTGGCGGGCAGTGCCAGAGATGCGAGAAGTAGTGAAATGCGCATGGAAAGAAGATGTTGTGGGCGAGAGAGAATGGCTTGGACTAGAGAATACGCAAGAATTCCAAGAAGGTTTCCCCCCTCGGTGGAAACTTATGAGGCGATGGGTTTCGTCTTCATAAAAATGAGCTTTTGATGAAGAGGCTATTTCATTTTGAGGAGCTCGAAGCCGCCGATCGTGGCTTTGGTGCGGTGATTAGCGGTCTGGAGCACCCCAATAACGGCGCCGGTGCGGGGCTGGAAGATGGGCGATCCGCTCATTCCGGCAGCAGCAAATGATTCGTCGGTCTTAAATGTGTAGCGGAATTGCTCGCTAGAGGGCTCTGCCATGACGGATGCGGCCAGCTTTTTTCCTCGATTCAGGATAAAAATACGTTCGCCAATTATGACTCCGGGGGCCCGCAGGTAACTGAGAATGTGTTCTGGTTTGGTGCCCTTCTGGGAAAAAGTCCAAATTTGGAGATCCCTTTGCGAGTGAATGCGCTCTTCAAAAATGACGGGTTCCGAATCACCGTCCCGAAAGACTGTCACGCCTTTTTTGGCGCCGCCCTGATGCTGGCTTAGAGCTAGGAATTGATCGTCATCGAACTCGAACTGGAAGAGGGCGCCCTTAAAATTTGGGCGATGAAGGGTCTGGTATTCCGGGGGAGGTGTGTATCCGGCCTTCCCTTCCTCGGTGCATGAGGAAAGGAGGGTCAAAAATACAATGAGGCCTTCGCGGATCAAAGTGCTTTTAAAATGGCGGCACCCATTTCGGCAGTGTTCACCTTGGTCTCGCCATCAGCTCCCGTGAAGAGATCACCGGTACGAAGACCTGAGTCGATGGCGCTTTGGACGGCTGCATCAATGGCATCGGCAGCAGCTGCTTCGCCCAGTGAATAGCGGAGCATCATCGACACTGAGAGGATTTGAGCGATGGGATTTGCAATTCCCTGTCCCGCAATGTCGGGGGCGGAACCACCGGAGGGCTCATACATCCCAAAGTAGAGGCCGCTTTCTTTTACTTCACCGAGAGAGGCGGAAGGGAGCATGCCGAGGGAGCCGGAGATCATGGCCATTTCATCAGAGAGGATGTCACCGAAGAGGTTTTCAGTGACAAGGACGTCGAAAGAATCAGGGCGCTTCACCAGTTGCATGGCGGCGTTGTCCACGTAGAGGTGGTCCATGGTGATTTCGGGATACTGCGAGGCCACTTCATTTGCGGTTTCGCGCCAAAGAACCGAGGTGGCGAGGACGTTGGCTTTGTCGACTGAGGTCAGTCGTTTGTCGCGGCCCATGGCGGCCTTGAAGGCGACGTGGAGAATCTTTTCGATCTCCGATTTTTTGTAAACCATTGTGTCGAATGCAACGGGCTGGCCGTCGCGATCTTCACGCCCCTTGGGCTCACCAAAGTAGATTCCGCCGGTGAGTTCGCGAACACATAGGACGTCAAAGCCGTTCGGGATGAGCTCGTTCTTGACGGGCGAGGCATGAGTGAGAGCGGGGAGACAGGAACCGGGGCGAAGATTGGCGAAGAGGCCAAAATGTTTCCGCAGGGGGAGGAGTGCGCCGCGCTCGGGTTGAATGTCGGGTGGCAGATTTTCCCACTTGGGGCCGCCAACCGAGCCGAAGAGAATGGCATCGGCTTTCTCCGAAGCTGCGATGGTTTCCTGGGGGAGAGGTGTCTCGTTGTTGGTTGCGTCGAGTGCTGCTCCGCCCACGGGATGGGTGGAACGGGAAATCTCAAAATCGAATTTGGCGGAGACGGCATCGAGGACTTCGAGGGCAACGTCCATTACTTCGGGGCCGATTCCGTCGCCGGGGAGCACTGTGATGGTGTGAGGCATGGGCTTGTCTAGTTTGAAGATTGGAAATGCTAAACTCTAAAGTTGGCAAAATCGAATTCCTGGGTAGAAAAAACCCCGCACGGCGGTTTGCCTGTGCGGGGTTCCGTAATTTTGAAATTAAAAGTGCGTATTAGGCGTCCTTCTTTTCGTTAGCCGTGTAGCCTTTCTTTTTCAGGGCTTTGATTAGGTCATCGATTTTGACCGATTTTTCAGCAGTTACGACGGCATTGGCTTTATCGCCAACTTTGGATCCGACAGTTGCTTTAGAGACTCCTTTGACGCTTTTAAGTGCAGCCTGCACTTTTTTTGGACAACCGGACGCTCATTTAAGGCCCGACACTGCAAGAGTGACGGTTTTTTCATCGGCGGCGACGACTTCGACAGCTCCACCAACGCCAATAACTGCAGGAGCAGCGATGGCACCAGAAGAGAGCACTGCGAAGGCAGCAATCATGGTGATTTTAGTTTTCATTGTTTTAAGACGAGAAATTTCCCTTCGTGGGCTAGATCTCAATCTCTATAAGATCAAAAACAGACAAGTTCGTCTAAGACTTTTTTATCCCCGTGGTTTTGTGTTTTTTTTCATGATCCATTCTAGGTCGATTTGATCGCCAACCGGGAAGCCATATTCGTCAATCTTTTTGAATCCGTATTTTTCGTAGAAACGGATCGCACGTGGATTTCCACTGAAGACACTGACGTAGATCTCGGGCGTATTGATCGAGGCGAAGTGGTCTATGGCCCATTCCATGAGTAGATCGCCCAGTCCTTTCCCCAGGAAGGATTGGCGGACGTAAATTTGCCAGATCTCGGCAGCGTTTAGTAGCGGGGATTTTGCCGGAACATGGACTGGTCCTACTTTGATGAAACCAACGAGTTCGGTTTCAAATTCGATGACCCGGTGGGTGAGTTTGGGATCGGCGAGTTCCTCGGCAACAGCTCCATCGGAATAGACTTCCTCAAGGAAGTGATCGAGATCCTCCTTTTCATAAAGAGGGGCGAAGGTTTCGATGAAGGTGTCCCGCCCCAGGGAGGCCAGTTTGACAGTGTCTGCGACCTCCGGAGCGCGGAGTTGAAAATCTCCGTGCATGTTGGTATTTCTTATTTGGTGGCTTCCAGCTGTTTGAGCTCTATGTTGCGAAACCAAACAGGCTGACCTTCAGCCTGAAGAGCAATGTGTCCGTGGGAAAGCTGGAGAGGGACACCGGCCGCAAAGAGGTCAGCGGTTGGGACGACGGCTCCCTTGGGGTCGAGTTGTGGCTTCTGGTAGCGGAGGACTTCCTTGCCATTCACCCGGTGGATAATCTCTTTGTTGCCGCGTACTTCGATTTCAATCTTAACCCATTGATCGGCGGGAATAGTGGGGGCGGAGGATTGCACGATGTGTTTGGTGACGAGTTTTCCTTCCATCTCAAGGTTGGTGCCCGGAGTGCAGACGTTGCCGGTGGGGCGCTTGCCTTTTCCTTCGTCAGCGAGGAACTGGAACTCAAGGCTTACGGGAAAGCCTTGATCGAGGGTCATGCTTTGTGGAGGCTGTGAGTGAACCATAATTCCGCTGTTCAGATTCACGTAGCCGGGAGCATCGGCCATCATTTTTCCAGCGAACTTATACTCCATTCTCAGAATGTAATGTGAATAGGACAGGTTTGAATAAAGATGACCAAATTTTTTGTCAAACTTGGGATATTTGTCGTATTCGCATTTTAGGATGCCATCTTCGACGCGGAAGGTGTCAAAAGCATTTTCTCCGAGCGGGTGTTTGGCGATTTTGGCCGTCCAGCCGATGAGGTCTTTACCGTTAAAAAGGGAGACCCACTCTGAGGCGTGGAGGGGGAAGGAAAGAGCAGCGGTGAGAATGAGTTCGCGAATCATAAAAGAGATTATGTCATCTTGGTCTGATTTGAAAAGAGACCATTCTCGTCGTCGTTTTTTGACGGTGGCTTAATTGGGATTCTGAAGGAAGAGCAGGTGGTGAATCGGCATTTGGTGTGAGATCCTTGCCCCCTGCTGCTTGACCTTCTTGCCATGGTGATCTCAGTGAGCTGAGTCACAGGAAGAAAGGGCAAAAAAGAGGGGCGGAATGAGAAGGAAGGCTTTTCACATAGCCGGAAGTTCCTTGAAATGCCCAAAGACAGAGGGTGTTTAAAGAAGTTGAAAAAATTCGGAAGTAAGCTTTGGGTTGTCAGCACTTCGAGCGATTCGAAGCATAAGATAATCCCGGGACGTTTGCGCGCGGGCAGGATGTTTGCTAGCTTCCCTGCATGAGCGCTTCATCGGTGGAATTGACCCACCTGTTTATTTCTCCCGGCCACAATTATTATGGCCGGCATGGAAAGGGATCGGAAGACCACGAGATCCTGAACCGTGAGGAAATAGAGTGCGTTGCGGGACGTGGTCTCGTGGATGACCGGTTCTTCGATTACAAGGAAGACTACAAAGGACAGCTGACTCTTTTTGACTATGCCACCTACGAGCGGGTGATGAACGAATTCGAGCTCCCTGATCTGCAGCCGAGTGCTTTTCGTCGGAACGTGGTCGTCCAGGGGGCTGATTTGAACCAATTGATCGGAAAAGACTTCAGTCTTGGTGGGATCGAGCTGTCTGGAAGTGAGGAAGCCAAGCCTTGTTATTGGATGGATGAAGCATGCGCACCGGGGGTGGAGAAGTTCTTGCGCGGATCTGGCGGACTGCGATGCCGGATCAAGACCAGCGGAATTTTGGCCAAGGGAATTCAATCACTTGCAATCCTTTAAGTCATGGCTTCGGAAGAAATGCGTTACGGGATGTTGGGCGAGGATAGTACGTCCATGGAGGAGAAGCTTGCCAAGTATTCCGGCGAGGTGGGTTGGGACTATCTCAAGGAGCATTATCAAAACGGGGTTTTGTTTTTTGTGGATCAGGAATTGACGCTTGAAGAGGTGGGGGCTGCCATTTCGGCGGACGAATCCACGAAAGTGACCGCATGGCTGAAATCGGGGGATCTTGTCAAAATTGAAGCTCTTCATACCGTGCAATGGGAGGACACGGAGCAACAATTCCAGGCCCTTGTAGTTTCCCCCTTTGTTCTTTGCCGACCTATTTCCTGAGATGCTTACCCAGTCACAACTTACCGAACTCTTGGCCGATCATGGCCAGCCGTCATATCGGGCGACCCAGATTCTTGATTGGATTTTCAAGAAGCGCGCGAAATCGTGGGATGAAATGTCGAACCTTCCAGAGTCACTCCGGAAGGACCTGGCGGAAAAGTATCCGCTGCGGCCCCTGAAGCATACGTTGACGAAGGGCTCCGATGACACGACGAGGAAATTTCTTCTGGAATTGGAGGACGGACGATATGTTGAAACCGTTCTTATTCCGGCGTCGCCCGCGCTTTATGGCGAAAGATCGGATCGGCACACTCTCTGTGTTTCGTCGCAGGTTGGCTGTGCCTATGGATGTAAGTTCTGTGCCTCGGGGCTCGATGGCTTCACGCGCAACCTCTCGGCAGCAGAAATCGTTTCCCAGATTATTTTGGCCGAGAAATTATCGGGGGAGAAGGTCAACAATCTCGTCTTTATGGGAATGGGGGAGCCTCTCGCGAATTTTAAGAACCTTTGCCTGGCCCTCGAGATGATCACCTCGGATTGGGGCCTCAACATTGGAGCTCGTCGGATCACGGTCTCGACGTCGGGACTGGTTCCCCAGATTAAAAAGCTGGCTGAACTGCCACAGCAGATTCGGCTCGCGATTTCGCTTCATGGTCCGGATGACGAGACTCGTGACAAGATTATGCCGGTGAACCGCAAGTTCCCGGTTGGGGAGCTTTTCGGGGCTCTTCGGGTTTGGAATTCGAAAAAAAACCAGAAAATCACCCTCGAATACATTCTCATTGACGGAATCAACGCAGATTTGGAGCACGCGATGATCCTCGCCAAGCGCGCAGCTTCAATCAAAGCCAAGGTCAATTTGATCCCGTATAACACTGTCGAGGGCTTGGAATGGGTAAGACCGTCCGACACCGATTGTCGACAATTTCAAAAAGTTCTCACCCAAGCCGGAGTTTCGGCGACGCTACGCCTCGAAAAGGGCCATGATATTGACGCCGCGTGTGGCCAACTTCGCCTTAAAAAGGAGAGGGGAACACTTTGATCTTTCCCAATGGCAAAAGTGATTCAGGGAATTTTTCCTTTATTCGTGGCACGGGAAACGCTTCGCTCTTCACACCTACGACTATGAAAACCTCCCTCATTTTTTTACTAACGGCTCTTACGACTTTCGTCGCGGTGGGGCAGGTGAGCATCTCGCTCAAGGTGGATCGTCGTCAATATCTTAAGCATGAGCCTGTTACGGCCATTGTGACGATTACAAACCGAAGCGGCCGGGAGCTTGACTTTGCAAGCAAACTCGAGGGGACGATCGCTCACAGTTGGTTGGATTTTAGTATGAGGGACTCTGGTGGCCGTGCCATGCAGAAGCGCCACAACAAGGTTTTTCAACGTGCGGTGATCCCTGCAGGCCGCAGTATGGCTCGCCGAGTCAATCTGAGCGGGATGTTTAGTGTGGCGAAGGTTGGGAACTTTGCCGTTACTGCCCATGTTCGACGCCCAGGGCTTGACGAAGTCAGCTATACTTCTAATTCCGGCCATTTTACGGTGGGTGGGGGAAGTACTCTTCACAGTGTGCCTTTCGGCGTCCCTGACAGCCCGTTTCCGAAGCGGAAACATAACGTCATCACCTTCAACGATGGTAACAAGACCGCAATTTACAGCCAGGTGATGGACTCAAACACAGATCGATCGATCTCGACTTACCGCCTAAGCGAGTATCTGGGGTTCGTGAAACCCCGGATCGCCTTGGACCGAAAAAACTATCTTCACGTCCTTTACTTGGCGACCCCCGAGGTCTTTGTCCACGCGATAGTTGATGTCGATGGGCGTCATCTTTCGACCGAATATTACAAGAGGGCTGCCGGGCGGAAGCCGCAATTTTTCGAATTTTCAGACGGACAGGTATTAGTTTCGGGGGCAATTAAGTATGACCCGAAAGCTGAAGCCGCGGCGGCCCCAAAATCCCGGCGCGCATCCGAGCGCCCAAAATAATCTTACCAATCGGTAGAAAAAGATTGTCGTGATCATTAGTTTTTTTTAAAAACTTAAGGGACATTAGATTTTCACTTCATGAAATCATTTATCACTTCACTAGTTTTACTCTCGATTGCTACAATTCAAGCATCGGCAGGCTCCTTTAGCACAGTGGTAATTGACGCCGGTCACGGCGGTCGTGACCATGGTGGTAGTTACGGGAAAGTTTATGAAAAATGGCTCGCCCTCGATACCGCAATGCGCGTTGAGAAGAAGTTGAAGTCAAGGGGCTTCAAAACGGTGATGACTCGACGCAGTGACAACTTTATTACGCTCCCGGGTCGGGCCAGAATTGGAAACAGCTATCCTAATTCTATTTTCGTGAGCATTCACTACAACTTCACTTGGAAGCGCAATGTTTCCGGGCTTGAAACATTTTATTGCTCATCTCGTTCCAAGCCGCTTGCGGCCGCAGTTCAAAAAGGAATGCTGGGTGAGGTCAAGGCGGTCAACCGTGGTGTGAAGTATGCCCGCTACTATGTGATTCGTTACGCTCAGAATCCTTCAATACTCGTGGAGGGCGGCTTTGTTTCCAATTCTAAGGAACGTGACCGCACTAAGGAAGGCTGGTATCGGGAGGCGATTGCCAATGGCATCGTCGAAGGAATCTCGGAATACAAGACCCTTCGTCGTCGTGGCCAAGCTTACTAAATTGCCAAGGTGAGACGATGTCTGTTGACTGGAACGAACGTTACCAGCTCGGTGATACACCATGGGACAAGGGGAAGCACCATCCGGGGCTTCCTTTTTTGTTGTCCGGGCATCAGGAGTTGCTTGAAAACTCGCGGAATATTTTAGTCCCTGGGTGCGGCTTTGGACATGACGCTCATTTGATTGGTGATGTCACTGATGGTCGGGTCTTGGGCCTCGACATTGCAATTGAACCAATCCGGAAGGCTGCCGAAAGGTCAGAGCGGGAGAAGACGACTTGGGCAGTGGGCGACCTTTTTCAGTGGGAAGGCGCGTATGATTTGGTTTTCGAACATACTTGTTTCTGTGCGATCCCGATTGATCGGCGACAAGATTACGTCACGGCGATGGCGTCGCTGATTCCGGGAGGTGGACACCTTCTCGGGATCTTTTTTCTCAACCCGGATCACGAAGGTGAGGGGGGGCCGCCCTTTGGGGTAAGCGTCGAAGAGCTTGATGGCTTTTTCGGAAGCGAGTTCGAATTGCTCTGGTCCGAGCCGCCGGTCAAAACCTTTGATTCCCGTGAGGGAGAAGGGAGAGAACTCTGCATGCTATGGCGAAGAAAGAGTCACTAGTGGGAGTCTTCGCGTGTTTCCTGATAATGGTCGCCGGTTGCCAAAAAGAAAAGGAGGCCAATCTCAAGGATCCTGAAAAGCTCAAGCCTGAAAAGCCAGAGATGGCAGCCGAGGAAGTTTCGGCAAATTTTCCACCGTTGGGAACTTCCGAAGTGAGAGCATTTTCATTGCCTCCCGGAGTGTCGAAATTTTTGGAAGATGGGAAATTGAATCCGGAGATTGATCGATCTCAAGGCGTTGTTTTAGGCGGTGAATTACTTGAGGAAGCCTATGTTGCTCTCAACTCCCCAATTCATCACGAGATGAATTTTATGTGCTGGGAGCCACGTGATGCCTTGATCTTTTTTGATGATGAAGGCGAAATGGTAGGCTCCGTGGTCATCTGTTTCACCTGCTACAAGACAAAGACTTCTCCAAGCGGGCTTTCAAAAAATATGGACTACGGGCTTCTTGCCAGGGTGTTTGCTCATCCGGATCTCAAAGGGGGATATCCATTTGAGAAGAAAGGGGTCGGGTTTTATGATTCAGAATATCACGGGGATTTAGCAAAGGGCTTCGAAAGGTTGGCGAAGAGTCACGGCAGGACGTTGATCCTCGAGCCGTGGGTGCTTGCCGAACCGCTGGACGAGGTGAAGATTCAGCCTGGAGATGAGGTCTACGTTTCTTCGTCGCTTCGGCTTGATTCTTGCTGTGGGAGAGTGAAGGTTGGTCTTAGAGGTTTGGTGAAGCCCAAGTGCTGTAAAAGATCCGTGAATGTCGGTGGAATGACTGAGGTCGAAGCGTCCAAGATTGTTAAGGAGTTGTTTGTCCGGGAGGAGATTTATTACCCTTCGACCAAGGTGAAGCAAGGATGAGGGGAGGCCTCTACTTTCTGTGTTCGCGGGAAATCTGAAGGAGTGCCCCGGAAAGAATCGCCAACCCGCTAACAAGTCCCGAACCAATGCGGGAGCTTTCGTGTAACGAGAGAGTGTCTTCTTCATCGATGACGAAGATTCCCACACCAATCCCAAATGCAATGAGCAACAGGCCCAGGATGCTGGTTTGGCTTTTCATTGCAAAGTGGTGGCAGAAGTTATTTTACGAGAACGCTTTCGCAGTCTTCCTGGAGGAGGACAGGGAAATAGTCTGGGTGGCTGCCAGAAAGATCCCGCTAAAGATCGCTTGGGCAATCATCGCATTCCGGAAGAAAAGCCAGGTCGGGGCATATCCCGGAA
Organism: Akkermansiaceae bacterium; assembly: GCA_039768565.1. GTDB lineage: Bacteria > Verrucomicrobiota > Verrucomicrobiia > Verrucomicrobiales > Akkermansiaceae > SW10. The sequence continues at coordinate 30,151 of JBDNAG010000159.1, forward strand.
TTCCGGTCCAAAGGGCCTGTCCCAGAGTTGCGAGGGACTTCGGAGCATACAGGGGATCAAATGCCCAACTCAGAGTGTTTGTAAGCAGGTAGAACACTACCGCTCCAAGAAGTGAACCTCCAAAAGTCTTGAGCGGGGAGCTATTCCTAAAAGCTTTGGCTAAAGCAACCATGGCAGCAAATCCGATTACCGGACTCAAAATCTCGAATCCCACCGGATACCCCTGAATGATACTGGTGATGGGATAACTGATCAGCCAAGTGGCAGCCGCGAGAATGACCCCACGTGAACCAAAGAGGGCCATTCCGCAAAAGAAGAGTGCTCCAACCGGCTGAATGTTTCCCAAAGACTCGGGATTCAGGGATCCAATGATACGGGCTGAGATCAGAACCAAGGCAAAGACGATGACTGGGAGTGCTCGCTGCATGAACGCAAGCTAATGCGAATTGCCTGAGAATGAAATTCCAGAGTTTGTATTCTTTTTGGCGGCAAGAGTGAGGTAAAACATACCAATGAAATGGTTTCGATCATTGGCCTTCTTTGTTTCCCTGGCCATGGGCCTCAGTGCCGACCCGCGCCCAAATGTCGTTGTATTTCTTTCCGACGATCAGGGGTGGGGGGATTTGAGTCATTCGGGAAATAAGGATCTGAAAACTCCAAATATCGATTCTTTGGCACGCGATGGTGTGAGTTTTGACCAATTTTATGTGTGTCCGGTATGTTCTCCAACCCGTGCCGAATTCCTGACCGGGCGATACCATCCGCGCTCGAATGTCTATTCCACCTCAGCAGGTGGTGAGCGGATGGATCTCGATGAAACGACGATCGCCGATCTTTTTCAAAAATCAGGCTATGCGACGGGAGCATTCGGAAAGTGGCACAACGGAATGCAATTTCCGTATCATCCGAATGGGCGGGGTTTCGATGAGTTTTACGGATTCTGCAGTGGTCACTGGGGAAATTATTTTTCGCCGATGCTGGAACGGAACGGAGAAATCGTGAAGGGGGAGGGGTTTTGTATCGATGATTTCACGACTCAAGCGATGAAGTTTATCGAGAAGTCGAAGGAAGCCGGGAAGCCGTTCTTCAGCTACCTCCCTTATAATACTCCGCACTCCCCAATGCAGGTCCCCGATGAATACTGGAAACGATTTTCTGAAAAAGAGCTTACGATGAAGAATGGGGACAAGCATCTCCGGTGTGCTTTGGCGATGTGCGAGAATTTGGATTTTAATGTCGGTCGGGTTCTCGCAAAGTTGGAGCAGCTCAAAATCTCAGAAAACACGATCGTCGTGTGGTTTCATGATAATGGACCAAACGGGAAACGTTGGAATGGAGGAATGAAGGGACGAAAAGGATCGGTTGAAGAGGGAGGATGTCGGAGCCCGCTTTTCATTAAATGGCCGGGTGGCATCAAGAAGGGCTTGCGTGTGGACCGGATCGCATCAGCCAGGGATTTGCTTCCGACGCTTTGCGGACTCGCCGGAATCAAGAAGAAGGCTGACAAGAAGCTTGATGGTAAGAGTCTTGCTCCTCTTCTGGATAACTCGGGTGCCGGGTGGGAGGACCGAATCCTCGTCAGTCAGTGGAAGAATAAGTTCGGGGTGCGTTCGCAAACCCATCGTCTGGGCGAAAAGGGAAAGCTCTTCGATATGGTTAAAGATCCCAATCAGCTCAAGCCAATCAAGAATGAGAAGATTTCACGGGAATTGAATACGGCCCTGGCTAATTACAAAAAAGAGATACTTTCTGACTATGGAAGTGAGAAGGATAACCGGTCCTTTATCATTGCGCATCCGGGTTCAAAGATGACCCAACTTCCTGCTCGGGATGCGATGGCGGCAGGAGGATTGAAGCGCTCCAATCGTTTTCCAAACGATTCCTATTTCGAAGATTGGAAATCAACTAATGACCGGATTACGTGGAAAGCTGAAGCAGGCGCGTCCGGACTCTTTGAGGTGGAGATTTTCTATGCGGCCAAGAGTGCCGGGACAAAGTATCAACTCTCGTTTAATGGGAGCGACCTGAAATTTGTCATTCCTGTGTCCCATGATGTTCCTAAATTGGGAGCGAGAGAGGATCGCTCGCCGCGAAGTGAATCATACACCAAAGACTGGAAGCGTCTGAAGGTTGGCCGGATCAATTTAAGCGCAGGTGAGGGGGATCTTGTCTTGAAGGCGCTGAAGATTTCCGGAGAAGAAGCGATGGAATTTCGCCTTCTAACTTTGAGAAAGGTTGAGTGAATCGATTTTACTTTTTGATGCCGAGGTAATTGAGAACGTCATCGTAAAAGCCACTTTGGTTGGCATAAAGAGCGTAGTTCTTTGCGCTTTCAAACCACTTGCGGGTGGAGGGCTTCACTTGTTTTGCTGATTTAACCAAATCCTTGCCCGAGACAGGAATGATCTTTCCCTTCTTCATGGCCTCCTCCAGTTTTGATTCGACCGCACGGTCAAAGACGGCGCGGATATCAGCTCCAGAGAAGCCATCACATTTTTTGGCGACTGCTGTTTCTTCGAGAGAAACGACAGGTTTTTCTTTGGCGTGAATCCGGAGGATTTCCTCGCGGGCCACCTGGTCTGGAGGTGGGACGAAGATGAGTCGGTCAAATCTACCCGGACGGAGAAAGGCGCTGTCGAGGTGCCAGGGTGCGTTGGTTGCTCCGAGGATCAGAACGCCTTCGTTTTCGGCTTCGTTGCCGATCTCGGTCAGAAACTGATTGATGAGGGTTCGGCCGGCTGAACCACGAAGGTCACGCCGGTCGGCGGCGAGCGCGTCAATCTCATCGAAGAATAAGACAGCAGGGGCAGCCTTTCTCGCGAGTTCGAAGATGCGGTGAAGTTTTTGTTCGCTCTCTCCAATATACATATCGAGGACCTGATGCAGTCCGACTGAGAAAAAATTGGCTTTTATTTCACCAGCAGTGGCCTGGCTGAGCAGGGTTTTGCCGCAGCCCGGAGGACCATAGAGAAGGACACCTCCGCCGGCCGTTTTTCCGTAGGCTTTAAAGAGGTCCGGATTTTTGAGCGGATGAATGATCTTCATGCGGATGTCATCCTTGACCGCTTCCATCCCTCCAACGTCTTCAAATTTCTTATCGGCTGCGATCCGAAATTCCATCTCGAGATCTCGAGCAGCTGTAGCATCCAAACCGCTGAATGGATTCCCGCAGTCATCATCTTCCTCAATGAAATCTCCGGAGGCAGTCATTCGAGTTCGATTGCCCTCATTGCTGCCGGTTCCACCTGCTTTCACAATTTGCTCAAGGAGGGATTCGTCGGCCAGCGAGGGGTCGATGGCCACGGCCCTTTCATAGAAGCTTCGCGATTCCTTAACGTCTCCTTCCTTAAAGGCAAGTCGGGCCCGTAGCATCCAGGCAGGAGCACAGTTGCTTTCTTTTGAGAGGAGTGCTTCGAGACGGAGGATTGCTTCGGATGTTCGGCCTTCAAGGTCGATCAGCCGGGCGATGGAGACCTGTGCGTGTGCGTGTCCTGGTTCGAGTTTTAAGACCCGGTCGAGCATTGTTCGGGATTCCTCAAGTTCGAATTCGTCTTCCAAAGCCGTGGCGACCATGAGGAGGAGGGGGATGTTGTCGGGCGATGCCTCCAGAGCGGCGCGCAAGCTGTTCAAATCCATGGAAGAATGAGAGCCCCGTGAAGACGTGCTGACAAGCATCAAGCGCGATGTTTTCGCGCTGGCCAAATCTTTCTTCCGTTTGCAACGTTCGGCCATGGCATCTATCGAGAAGGCAATTTCGCTCCGCAACATTCATCGCTATGATGATGCGCTCGCCGAGCTGCATCTCCTTTTGGCTCAGGATCCGGAAAATGCCTTTGTTCATTTTCAAATCGCTTTGACGTATTCCGCGATGCCGGAGGGAGATGAAAAAGCTTTGGAGGCGATCAATGGTGCTCTTGGGATCGAGCCAACCGACCCGGACTATCTGTCGACCAAGGCTTTGATCTTGGTGGATTTGGATCGCGACAAGGAGGCCCTGAAGGTTGCGGATGAAGCCCTGGTCTTCGATCCGGACTCCTATCAATGGTATGCCCGCGCTTCGGCGCTGAGTGGATTGCGGAAATGGAAGGATGCCAAAGAGGCCTGTGACAAGGCGCTCGAAATTGATCCTGATTATAACTCGGCGCTCAACCTGAAGAATGTTTTGTCCCGTGTTCAAGGTGATCTTGATTCAGCGGATCGGGGAACGATGGAACAGCTTTCTCGTAATGCTGAAAATCCGGTGGCCTTGAGTAATGCTGGATGGACCCAGTTGCAGCGTGGCGAAAGAGCCAAAGCGGAAGAGTTGTTTCGTGAGGCTCTCCGGATTCAGCCAAATAATGAATATGCTCGCTCGGGCTTGGTTGAGGCATTCAAAAGCCGTTCCCTGTTTTACCGACTCTATCTCAAATGGGTTTTTATGATTCAACGGATGGAGGGAAAGAGCCAATGGGTTCTCTTCATTGGGTTGTATCTCGGCTATCGTTTGGGGCGGGAGTTACTTGCCAAGGTGCATCCCTTGCTCGGAGTGGCAATGGTGGTGCTCTATTTTGGATTCTGCTTTGGAAGCTTTCTTGCCCCGGGCATTGGGAGTGGACTTCTGCTTAAGGATCGCTTTGCACGGCTTGCTCTATCCACGAGGGAAAAGTGGGATGGCTTGTTGGTGTCCGTGCTTTTTATCGGGGGCGTCTTACTTGCCATCATCGGGTTAATCGCGGGACTGAACTTTGTGACTTATCTGGGAAGCGGAATGCTCATTGCTGCCATTCCCGCATCGCTGGTCGTTCGTAATCTTTCGAAGCAAGGGCAGTTGGTTTTCGGGGGGATTGCTCTCTTCGTAGTTTTTGGAGCCCTTCACTCATGGCATGAATTTGCCACAACGGGCGAGGTCATTTCAGGGGTAGGAGCCTTCTCGCTGCTAGCAGCAATGCTCTCAACCTGGCTGACTTCCTCCGAGTCATTGGTGAAGCTCCGCTAGCGGGCTTGCAGGATTTTTTCGGTCTCAAGTCCGGTAAGTGCCTTGAGCCCCTTGATCATGCGGGCGAGGATGAAACCGCCGACAACGAGAAGGGGGACACCAATGACAAGGAAACCCCAACCGGTGATGCGGCCGACGTCTTCGTTGTACAGTTCCTTCCAATTTTCTGAGGTGGGATCGAGATCATGGAGGAAGTAGTAGGCAAGCCCAAGGTTCATGGCTGCTGACAGGCAGAACGAGCCGAAGAAGAGAATGGTGGAAGACCAGAGGAGTTTGCTCAGCTCGACTTCATTGTCGTTCTCCTTTACCTTTTTGTTAATGCGGCCGTGATCAAAGAGGGCGTCGTTGTAGACGAAGGCGTTAAAAAGCGGTGTGGCGGATCGATGGGTGATTAAGAAAAGAGATCCCAGAATCAGGGGTTGAACAGCTTCTTTAATCCCAAAGAGAAGGGGGGCATTCTTGCGGGTCTCGGGATCATCACCTGAAAAAAGGTAGATGGTAATGAGCCCGGTGAGGAGGACGTTAAAAACGCCGACGGCTGAAAAGGTGTTGAGCTTCTTGTGCTGAACGAAGTGCCAGATTCCGTAGGCCAGCGGGATGGCGATCGCAAGACCCATCGCCATATATGGGCCCAGGTGCCAGGTCTTGTCTCCATCTTTGCTGCAATGACTGAGAATGAGGACCGGGAGAATGACGTTAACGATGATGTCAGTCAGTGGATTGTCCTGTTTTTTAGCGGCGGGTGCAGGTGCTTCTTTTGAGTCGGTCATTGGGAAGATTGGATGGGATGAATTGAAAAGGGCCCGCTCGCTAGCGGGCCCTTTGAAAGGTGGAGTTGGAAAGGCTCTAGGCTGAGTAGATGCTATTTCCGGTTGAGCGAAGCTCGTCGCAAGCCTGCTTCATGCGGTCGCAGAGAGACTGCTCGGCTTTCTTGAGGTAGCTGCGGGGGTCGTAGCACTTTTTGTTTCCGACTTCTCCGTCGATTTTAAGCATGCCTTCGATGTTTTCGCACATGTGGGTTACGATGGGGCGTGAGAAGGCGTACTGGGTGTCGGTATCGATGTTCATCTTGATGACGCCGTAATCAAGGGTCTCCTGAAGGTCTTCGGGGGAGGTGCCGGAACCACCGTGGAAAACGAGGTCCATTTCAGCATCTTCGCCATACTTATCCATGACGACTTTTTGCCCGTCGCGTAGAATGGTTGGCTTGAGCTTCACGGCTCCGGGCTTGTAAGCGCCGTGAACGTTACCAAAGGTAGCGGCAAACATGAAACGGCCGATTGGGCTGAGAGTTTCATAAACCTGCATCATGTCCTCAGGTGAAGTGTAAAGTTTCTCGGCGGGAAGGCCGGAGGTGTCGTGTCCGTCTTCTTCGCCACCCACACAACCAGCTTCGATTTCGAGAATAATGTTGAGCTCAACACACTCCTTGAGGAGCTCGGCCGAGATTTTCATGTTTTCGTCGAGGTCGACGACCGACCCGTCAAACATGTGGGACTGGAAAAGAGGGCCTTTGCCTTCGGCGATGCGCTTGCGGGAAGCGTCGAGGAGAGGGCGGAGGAATGAGTCAACCTTATCGGGGTGACAGTGGTCGGTGTGAAGGGCAACGAGAACATCGTATTTTTCAGCGAGAGTGTGGACGGCTTCGGCGAGGACGATCGCTCCAAATGCGGCGTCACCTACTGCGGTGCCGGCTGCGAATTGGCCGCCTCCGGTCGAGACTTGGATAATGCCGTCGGACTTTGCTTCAGCGAAAGCTTTGAGTGCTCCGTTTGCGGTGGTGAGAGAGGTGATGTTGATGGCGGGATAGGCATATCCACCCTTCTGGGCGGCATCGAGCATCTGGGCGTACTGTTCTGGGGTCGCGACTGGCATGACTGCGAGGGAGTTACCCTAGATCGACGAGACTGGCAAGGATGGTCTTGTGTCATCCCGGAAACCCTAAGCTGGCGCTTTCAAACCCGCTTCACTAGGCTCTCCGCATGAGCATCGTTGGAGTGGTTTTCCTTCTTGGCCTTGGATATTTGTGTTCGTCGAATCGCAAGGTGATTTCATGGCGGACCGTGGGCGGGGCGTTTGCGATTCAGGTGGTTTTCGCGGTATTTGTGTTGGCGACACCCTGGGGCGTGAATGCTCTGCAATGGTTGACGCTGAGGGTGGCCGATCTCATCGGGGCGGGCGAGAAGGGGATTTCGTTTGTCTTTGGTCAGCTGTCCGACGGGGGGGGCGGAGTGGGCTGGGTTTTTGCTTTCAAGGTGCTTCCGGTGATTATCTTTTTCTCCTCTTTGATTGCGGTGCTTTACCATCTGAGGGTGATGCAGCTGATTATCCTTCTGGTTGGCGGCGGGTTGAGAAAGGTGCTGGGAACGAGCCGGGCTGAATCTTTTTCGGCGGCAGCAAATATTTTTGTCGGCCAGACCGAGGCTCCGTTGGTGATTCGTCCTTACCTTGCTAAAATGACGAGTTCGGAATTGTTCGCGGTGATGGTCGGCGGTCTGGCCAGTATCGCGGGTTCGGTTTTGGCTGGTTATGCCGGAATGGGGGCAAGAATGGACCATCTCATCGCTGCGTGCTTCATGGCGGCTCCGGGTGGTTTGCTTTTTGCGAAACTCATTATGCCGGAGACGGAGGAAGTGAATGACGACAAGGTGGAGTTGGCGGAAGGGGACGATAAGCCGGCTAATGTCATCGACGCGGCGGCGCTGGGAGCATCAAGCGGGCTAAAGCTAGCTTTGAATGTGGGGGCGATGTTACTCGCATTTGTGGGTTTAATTGCGGTGGTGAATCTCTTTTTTGGAGAAATAGGAGGCTGGTTTGGAGATCCCAATTTCAGTCTGGAGAAGTTGCTTGGGTGGATTTTTGCGCCGGTGGCCTATCTCATTGGCGTGAATGGTGGTGAAATCCAACAGGCTGGCAGTCTGATTGGTCAAAAAGTTGTGGTAAATGAGTTCATCGCCTTCGGGAACTTCGAAAACATGAAAGAGGGGCTCAGTATAAAGACCCAGGGGATTGTAACTTTTGCGCTCTGTGGCTTTGCGAATCTGTCTTCGATTGCGATCTTACTCGGCGGGCTGGGCGTAATGGCTCCGGGCCGGAGAAAGGAGATTGCCCAACTTGGCTTAAAGGCGGTTTTTGCGGCAACTCTTGCGAATTTGATGAGCGCGGCATTGGCCGGGGTTCTGTTGTAGCTTTATTCCGTGACAGACTTTTGGATTTTCGTGCTGTCACACGATCAATTACGGGGCATCATATTCCCATATGAGCCGCACACTCACAATCATCTTGGGGGCCGTTTTGTCAGGATTCGCAAGTGGTGACGTTGTCATTAACGAAATCGCTGCCACCCACACCCCTCGTAATTTACGATGGGATGAAAACGATCAAGCCTATGCAGGAGCAGGGCCGGCGTGGTGGACAATGTCGTTTGATGACTCGAGATGGGAGTCGGGCAACCTTCCCGTTGGGTATTCGCTAGGAAGCATTTCCACGGATTTGGGAGCTGATTTGCGAAATGTTTCCCCCTCATTCTATGTGCGGAAGACTTTTGAGGTCTCACTTTCCGAGGCCTCCTCGTCGGCTCCGATGGTTTTGGGTATCAACTATAACGATGGATTTATCGCGTGGATCAACGGGGTGGAAGTGGCCCGGCGAAATATGGGGGCGGTCAAGGCTCACGTTTATCACGATCAGTTGTCCCACCGGGGAAGCACTTTGGGAACGAGTAACGAATCAATCACTCTACCATTTGCTTCGGAATTGCTGGTTGAAGGCGAAAACGTGATCGCAGTTCAGGTCAATAACAGCACCCTGACTAGTAATATGCGGCTTGATATGTCGCTGCAGATTAATGAGCCGTCGGGTGCAGATCCGCAGCTTTTCTCATCGGGAGGCGCAATGACATACCTGCCGGGATTACGTGAGCCGACTGCAGGTTTGGTCGATCTCGCGACTCCTTTGGAAGATCCTTCGGATTGGATTGAACTCCACAACAATGGTGATGAAGCCGTGGACCTAGAAGGATGGAGTCTAAGCGATGATTTGATGGAGCCTCTTAAGTGGAGTTTTCCCGCTGGAACGACGATCCCGGCGGGGGGATACTTGGTGGTCTTGGCCGATGATCCTGACGAGGTGATTCCAGGTGCGGGCTTTTTGCATGCGAATTTCAAGTTAAGTTCGGGAGGAGAGTATCTGGGGCTCTATGATGCTGCTGGAAATCCGGTTTCTGAGATTACACCGGAGTATCCGCGACAGTTTCCGAATTATAGCTACGGTCTCACTGGTGATGGACAATGGCGTTACTTTGAGACTCCAAGCCCGGAGCAGCCCAATTCCGGAGCTGGGTTTATAGCAAAAGCTGATGCTCCCGACTTTAGTCAAAAGGGTGGATTTTATGATAGCGCGATCGCAGTGACGCTCACTTCGATGACTCCAGGAGTGACAATTCGTTACACGACCAATGGAACCGAGCCGACGCTCGAGAATGGCAGTGATTACGCTCTGCCGCTTGCTCTCAACCCAATTAATTCGCGGCGGGGACACGTCATCCGGGCGCGATCATTTCGGGACGGATTCATTGCTTCGAACATCAAGACTCATACTTTTTTAATCAACCAGGATGCCCGGGTCAGGACCAGTCCATCATTGGTCTACGCCGGTGATCCCCAACGCGCTCTTTATGATCCTTTCGGGGTGCTGGGAATTAACGGGGGATCCTTCCCAAACAATCAATGGCAGCCCTCCGGCGTTTTTGATTACAATAACGTGATTAATCGCGGCCGTGCCTATGAGCGGCCGATTCATGCCGAATACTATTTTCAGGATGGCACTCCCGGATTTCGAACCGACGTGGGGTTGAGAATTGCTGCGAGTTCCTGGTCCCGCCCACGGATGCAGTTGACTCAGACTGCCTCATCTCCTTGGCCCGACCAGTCAGTCCAGAAGCCTTCTTTTAATCTCTACTTCCGTGACGATTATGGAAACCCTTCGGTCGACCTGCCTTTGAATGGCCCCGCGCGGACTTTTAGTGGTTACGAGAGATTCCGGATTCGAGCCGGAAAAAATGACATCCGCAACCCCTTCATTATCGATGAGTTGTTCCGGCGCCTCAGTTCCGATATGGGGAATGGAGCCAGCCTTGGAGTCATCAACAGCCTCTACGTGAATGGAGACCTTAAAGGCTACTACAATATGGTCGAGCGACTGCGTGAACCATTCTTGCGTTCGCTTCACAGCAATGATGATGACGCCCAGTGGGATGTTCTTCAGTTTGAGGGAAACGATAATATTGCAGAGGGCGATAAGACTGACTGGAACGATATGATTAGCCGCTTGAACGCAGCAGTCAGCACGCAGAACTGGGAGAGAGTTCTTGAAGTTGCGGATGTTGAAAATATGGCGAACTACTACCTCCTGAATATTTACGGAGCGACTTGGGATTGGCCTCATAATAATTGGGTGGCAGCAAAGGAGCGATCAGCTGAGGGCCGATACCGGCTGTATGTCTGGGATGCCGAGGGCGCGATGAATAATGCCGGAAACCGTCCGGTTTCACAGGAAATGATCCGCACTTATATTTTAGGAACTTCCAACGGTCAAACAGGTCAAACAGGAACGCTTGGAGAATTGCGGGATCTCTGGCGGGGACTCAACCGGTGGGAGGAATTCCGTTTGTTGTTTGCTGATCAAATTCAGAGGCATCTTTTTAATGGCGGAATTTTGGATGACCGGGATCAATTGAATTCACATATCCGGCAACGCTTTGACGGGTTGGAAGGGGAGTTCGAGGATTTGTTGAGGTTGATTGGAAATCAATCCGTGGACAGGGGCGATTTTCTTCGCTGGATCAATCCGTCGATTGGCCGACGCCGTTATCTTTTTGGTCCGATTCGTGAGGAGTTTCGAGATAACGATTTGTGGCCGGAGATCGCACCGCCTGCCTTTAGCCAATTTGGGGGCACGGTGTCCGAGGGATATCCATTGCTGATCACCAATGAGAATGCGACGCTCTATTATACCACTGATGGCACTGACCCAAGGTTGCCCGGAGGAACCCCGAATCCTGATGCGATTTCACAATCCGGAGGTTTGCAGGATGAGGTGTTGGTCGAAGAAGGATCCAGTTGGAATCATAATGCCACAGAGGGTGATTTAGGTGTAGCATGGCGCTTGTTGAACTACGATGACGGTCTTTGGGAGAGTGGTCCAGCTCCTCTCGGCTATGGTGGGATTTCGAGCGGAGGAGTGACGGTTCAAATTGCGACCGAGGTGAATAGTTCTCGTCCCAGACAACCGACTAGCTACTTTCGAAAAATCTTCGAGATCGATGACCCTGCGGCCTACTTGTCGTTGGAGGCAAAACTCTTGGTTGACGGGGGAATCGTGATTTTTGTGAATGGTGTGGAGGCGTTTCGTGGTTCCAATATTCCTTCGCCATCTGAGTATTCAAGTACGCCAACTTCTGACACAGACGATGGGAATGAATCTGATTACCGGGCCTATCCCATTGATCCGGCCCTTTTGATTAGCGGCTCAAACATCATCGCCATCGAACTGCATAATTCTACGGGTAATAGTGATATGGCTTTGGACGTAGGTTTGCGCGGCAAGCGCGCGGCAAGTGGCAACCTGCCGATTTTCTTGAATGAGCCGCTCATGGTGAAGGCTCGCAGCTTTGAGAATGGCGAATGGAGTGCGGTGACTTCGGCAAGTTTCACGGTCGATGCAATCCCTGCCAGTTCCCAAAACTTGGCCTTTTCGGAGATTCTCTATAACCCAATCGGAGCAAATCAAGCCGAGATCGATGCGGGATTTGATGATGGCGATTTCTTCGAATTCATTCGCCTAGAAAATTTTTCTCAGGAGACGGTGGATCTCGGTTTGGTTCGCCTGACCGATGGCGTCATCTTTGATTTTTCGGATTCGGACATTCGAGTTCTTGGCCCGGGAAAGAAGCTGTTATTAGTGAAAAGTGTCGATGCTTTCCGTTTTCGTTACGGCACCGATTTTGATGATCTGATTGCCGGCGAATATTCTGGCCAACTTTCCAATGGAGGGGAGCAGATTCGGTTGATCGGGCAAGAAGACGCGGTGATCCATGAGTTCGCCTACAATGATTCTGCTCCGTGGCCTGATTTATCTGCGCTTGATGGATATTCCATTCAGGTTATCGACCGTGGAGGCGATCATGGTGACGCCACCAACTGGAGAGCCTCGGGTTCCGAAGGTGGTTCGCCCGGGGGACGTTTGGATTTCGCTTCATGGCAAGCCGGGGTCTTTTCTGAATCTAACCTGCTGGACGTTGAAATCTCGGGAAAGGATGCTGATCCGGATGGCGATGGCTGGAGTAATTTCTTCGAGTTCGCACTGGGATTCCTCCCGCTTGATTCGACGAGTGTGCCAGGCGAACTTGCGAGCGAGATTAGACAGATCGAAGGCGAGAATTATCTCACCGTGACAGTCACTCGAGCATCTGGCGAGAGGGCTGTCCGCATAATAGCTCAAGTGAGTGATGATCTCTCTGATTGGATGGATGACGGAGTTTTAGTCCTTCCCGAGTTGGTGTCTCAAGATGGCTCGGTGACCTCCACCTACCGGCATCCGCTACCGATCGAAAGCGGTGAGGCTTTCCTCCGTCTCAAGGCGATTGCTGAGTAGTGCCTAGCGATCCAAAGAGATTGTCTCGGCGTAGGCGAGTTCTCCGGTGCGGCCATTGTAGTATTGGAAGATGATTTGAGGATGGGGATAGGCGACCAAGCGCTTGTCACCCAGCTTCTGAGGCATGTTGAAGACGTTGTTTACTTGGACGACGCAGAAGTAGGGGTAAAGTCGTTGGAGCCTTTCGAGATCGGGGAGAATGTAAGAACTCCAGCGGATGTCACATTTGCGCGGACCCCAATCGAAGATTCCCGTGGCCGGACGATCCATCTCGTCGTTTTTTGGAACGTGGTTCACACTGTTGTGCGGGCCACAGCAGAACTCCCAAACGTTGTCGGTGATCTTGATTGCGAAGCTGTTGTGGAGGTCGCCGGTCATCACGAAGACCTTCTTCCCAAGTTTGTCCCACTCGTGGATTAACTGTTCGCGTTCGCTCAGGAATCCAGTCCAGGCTTCTTCCTTGTTCCCTGCGGCTTCAAAGCCACCTGCACCGCTGTGGGGAATCATGAAAGGAACGGTGGAGGTGAGAAAAAAGAAGTCAGCATCGCTTTCCTTCATCGATTTAAGAAGCCATTCGCGCTGGGTTTTTCCAAGCATGGAGACGCCTTCCTTGCTACGGTCGGTAACGTCGTGCATGTCACGCGAGCCACGGGTATCAAGGAGGAAGAATTCGCAATTGGCCACGCGGAATTTTCCATAGGAGCTGCGTCCGATTGAGTAGGTGACTTCGTCGGTGATTTTAGCTGGCATGTGGAGCTCCAGGGTGTGGGCATCGACGACTTTGGTGATCTGATACACATAGGAGTTTTTATGCCCATCGTCGTTGTCAAATTTAAGGTCGTTCACTCCGGCTTCCGGGGTGCCCCAGTGGACGTGAAGCGTGCCCATCTTTTCAAGCGGAAGCTTGGTGAAGTCGGTCGAGGTGTCGATCAGGAGGTTGCTGCCGGCAGTCATTTTTCCCTTGGCCGCGTGGACTCTTTCGGGGTGTTCGACTGGGTTGGCCCAGCCAAGGTAGTCGAACCAAGCCCGCGTTCCGATATCGCGAAAAACGGTGCGGCGATGGCGCTTGCCAATTTCGGCGGAGCCCCAGATATCGTTCACCAGTTCGTGATCATCGAAGGTGAAATAGCTGGGAACGTTGCGATGCCACTCGGAAAGTTCATTACCCCGGCTCAGGTAGAGCTTGTAGTTTTCCCAAACGCCAACAATGGAGGGCATCGTCTGCACGGTAGGTGGTAGCGTTTCCTGCCCTTGAACCAGACGCCAGGCTTCGGGAGGGTAGGTGCGTAGTTCCTCGTAGAGCCAATCGCCATTCATGATGTGGAAGTGGGTCTTGTCAGCCCAATTGCGGTTGAGGTTTTCGTAAACCGGAGAGCGGTGTCCTATTCCGTGGAGTGGGTTTTGATTTGCGCATGAACCAACTTCAAAACGAAAGTTGAAGAGGCCTTTTGGATTGTGTTCGGGGTTTTTACTTTCTTCGGCCGAGGGGAGGGTAAGAAAAGTTCCGGGAAGACCGTGAGGATTGTCCTTCACATAAATTTGGTAGTGGTAGCGGGTGTCTCCGTTCAGCCCGACCAGGTTCGCGACCCCGGTATTGTCGCGATCAATTTTGGTTTTTGCCGGAAGGCTCGATTGGGTCAATTGAGATGGATTTGTTCCAAATTTGACAACAAATTCACCGGGTTCCGAGGTCCGGCCCCAAACGGCGACTGAGCTACTGGTGGGTTTCCCAAGCATCGGGCCGTGAGTAAGCCTAATGGGATCCCGATGTGCCTTTACTTGAAGGAATAGAGCGATTGTTAGAAGTGAAACGAGTCTCAACATAGTGAGAGGTTGGCAGATTGAGGAAAGAATGCACCGAGATTCCGAAGTCGACATAATCTTGCCCGTGACGTGGGGGGCAGATACCATTCAGGCATGGCGTTCACGGTTGCCAAAGCATTTGACCTCATATCGGCGGCCCACGAGCGTGGACGGCTTGCCCATGCCTTTTTGGTGACTGGTATGAAAGGAAGCGGGAAGGAAGAACTGGCCGCTAAAATGGCTCATCTTCTGAACGGCAAGCAGGATGATGGAGATGATCTTTGGGGGGAGCCCGTGGAGGTCGTGGCTCCTTCGTTGGACGAACAGGAGGGGGAATACATCCGCGTGGTGCGTCCCAGATCAAAATCCCGGCGAATTGCGGTGGATGACATTCGAGCTCTAGAGAAGATGATGAATCAATCATCTCCCGAAGGGACGTGGAAGATTGGTGTGATTGTTGATGCCGATAGGATGGGGGATTCTGCGGCCAATGCTTTTCTGAAAACGCTGGAGGAGCCCCCGCGGGAAAGCCTCTTGCTTCTGCTTTCGAGCGAGCCCGAGAAGTTGCTCGCCACGATTTGGTCGCGCTGCGTTCATATTGCCTTGGCTGCGACACCGGGCGCCAAGAAGCCGGAACAGGTTCAGCGAATCCTACCGCTTTTGGAAAGTGTGACCAGGGAGGGGATTGGCGCCTTGGAAACAGGGCTTGCGGTAAAAGCTGGTCTCGAAAATCTGCTTCGTGAGCGCAAAGTTGAGATTGAGAGGGGATACGCGGCTTTACTCAAGGAAGATAAGGTGAAGTACCAAAAGATTGTTGATTCCAAGTGGATGGATGATCGTGAGAAGATGTATCTTGCTCAAGCTTCGGCGGACTACCTAGGAGAGCGTGCCTTGATGATCGAAACGATCCATGCTTGGGTCGGTGATTTGCTCCGATTGAAGGCCGGAGGCGAAGGGCTTGAGTTTCCCGAATTCACAGAGGTGATGGAAAAAGCGGTGGAGGATGAAGGTTTAGACGTGCTATTACGGCGGGTTGCGGCCATGGAGGAGCTGCGACGGCTGTTGGAAACAAATGTCGTGGAGGCTCTCGCACTCGAAGTTTCCTTGATGAACACTTTTGGAAAGATTACCGCATGAAGAGAGATAAATCATTTGTCGACCATATTCGGGTTCACTGCCGTGCTGGAAATGGCGGGCATGGAGCAGTGAGTTTTCGGAAGGAAAAATTTGTCCCTCGTGGTGGGCCCGATGGTGGCGATGGCGGAAATGGCGGAAAGGTGAAGTTGGTGGTTGATGGCAATACCGACAACTTGCGGAACTTTCACTACGATCCCAAATTGTATGCGGAAGATGGTGCTCACGGGCAAAGTTGGAAGCGACATGGACGGGACGGAAAAACCAAAATTGGGCGTGTTCCCCCCGGGACGGTGATTTACCGGAGCCCGGCTGTCGATGTTCAGGAAGCGGTGGCAATGGAGCGTAGCGAGGACGGCGTTGATCTTGTCCCGGTTTGCGACCTAACCGAAGAGGGTCAGGAATTTGTTCTACTTGAGCCAGGCAAGGGCGGACGGGGGAACTTTCATTTTCGAAGTGCCACGAATCAGGTGCCGCAGGAGCGGGAGCTTGGAACCGAAGGAGATGAAGGAGTATTTTACTTCGAGCTTCGGAGGATCGCCGATGTTGGCTTGGTGGGATTTCCGAACGCAGGCAAATCGACTCTCCTCGGCAAAATTTCAGCGAAGCAGCCCAAAGTGGCGTCTTATCCATTCACGACTCTCACTCCCCAGATTGGAGTGGTGACTCTCGATGGTCAGCAACGTTGCACCGTCGCTGATATTCCGGGGTTGATCGAGGGAGCTCATGACAATCGGGGATTAGGGCACGAATTTTTACGCCACATCACCCGCTGCAGGGTTTTGCTCTTCGTGGTGGATATTCCTGGGAGTGAATTGCGCGATCCGATTGAAGATATCCAAACGCTGCGGACCGAAATCAAACTTTATGACGAGGATCTTGCCAAGTTCCCTTGGATGGTGGTGGCAAACAAGATGGATCTTGAGGGCGCTGAGGAGAACCTGGCGATTTTCAAGAATCGCTTTCCCAAAGTTCCTATTGTTCCAATCTCCGCAATGGAGGGCGAAGGGATTGAATCGTTAAAAGTCGAGATTGCGAAGATCCTGGAGTCCAGCGATGAGTGATCTCCTTTTCGTTTACGGAGCGCTCCGAAAAGGAGCTTCGAACGACTGGCGGATGAAGGATGCCAAGTGGTTGGGTGCTGCCAATGTCCAGGGCACACTGGTGAGGATCGATTGGTATCCGGGACTGGTTTTGAAAGGAGAGACCCATGTTAAGGGTGAGGTCTATCAAATCGGGCCGGAACTACTCAAAGAGTTGGACGAGTTCGAGGGGGCCGGATTGGAGGATGATCGCAATGGGGAATACCATCGGATCCGCGCCGAAGTGTCACTGGGCGGAAAGCCCACGACGGTTTGGATATATGAGTGGCTGAAGGGGGTCGGGGACTATGAAGTTGTCGAGTCCGGTGATTGGTTGTCGATTACCGAGCTTTGACTTCTGTCCGGTTAGCAGGCCCGGAGACTATGCTTCTTTAGCTTCGTCGAGACGGGGGTGTTCGTTGAGGAGGTCTTTGCGGCTGAGCCCTTTGCCTCGGTTCATTTTGTCCATTTCACGCAGAGTGGCTTCCATTCCGTGAATGGCAGCGAGGACATCGAGGGTGTGACCAGTTTCGGATATGGTGTGCATGTTGCGAATTGGAAAGCCGATAGATGTCGCGGCACTGTCGACTCCGGCAAGGGAGGCCGCCATGGCGTCGGTTCCGGTATCCCGGCCGGCAAAGTCGATTTGGTACGGGATATTGGACTTTTGGCAGGCTTTCTCGATGATGCTGTTTACGAAAGCGCTTGTGATTGATCCGTTAGTCAGGCTGAAGCCCTTGCCCATGGTTAAATTGTTCATGCGCTTGGCAGAGAGGCCGGGAGCGGCATCGTAGTCGTGGTTGACGTCGGCTCCGATGAGAATGTCGGGCTTCATTTCGCCAGCGATGGCTGTGGCTCCCATACGTCCGATTTCTTCGTGAGTTGCGATGGTGTGGAGAACACGAATGTTCTTAAGCGGCTTCTTGGCGAGGAGCTTGGCCAATTCTGTAACCATGAAACAACCAAGGCCGTTATCGAGGTAGGCTCCGTAAAAGGTGTCATCCGTGAAACCCTTGCGGATCGGGCGATTCAAAATGATAGGGTCGCCGGGGCGGATGCCGAGGGCTTCGACGCGTTCCTTACATTTTTCGCCGTGTATTTGGAGCTCAAGGAAAAGCATGTCCCCTTTGATTCCTTTGTCTCCGGTTCTCTGAGCGGGCTCGGAGAAGTGAATGGCTCCGAGAGCCTCGATGGTGCCGCCTTCGATTACCTGGTATTGACCGGGTTTCTTGGGGTTTTGGGAGAAGAGTTTGACCTCGTGGCCGATAAGGGTGCAGGGAAGGAAAGAGTCACTGTTTACCCAAATCTTCCCGTCGCTGCCGATGCTACGAACTTGCAGGCGGATTTTGTCAGCATGACCGATTAACATGACTGATGGCTTGCGAGGATCTCCGGGGTGAGTGTCGAGAACGAGGCCTGCGTTTCCCTTGAATTGGTGGATCTCCCAATGCTTCGGCTTGATCTTGTCAAAGACTGGTTTGATCACGCCATAGCTCATGGCTCCCTCGAGTCCGATTGGACTTGGGGCCGCAAGGATCTCACGCATGAAGTCAAATTGCTTTTTGGGCATCGACTTGGCCCAAGGGGTGATTTTGGAGGAAGTTTCTTTCTTAGTCGCCATGGTTGGAGTGATACGGTTGAACTGGAGCAAACGCAAAAGGTTCCCTCAGAATTTTGACTGTTTTCGAAAAGTAGCTTGCGAAGGAAACCTTTACCTTTGGATCTTTGCCGATAACTTTGCGAGGTCCAACTACTATCATTATGAACGAAAATCCTTATTCAGCGCCCCAATCACAGGGTGCCGTGCCCGCAGGGCCTCCGCAACCAATGTCGATTAAGAGCCTGCTCTTCTCTTTTGATGGCCGTATCAATAGGGCGAAATTCTGGCTTACCAGCATCGCTGTTTATCTTGTCTTTATTGTTCTTATTGTAGCGGTCGGAGCTGTGTTTAGCGTTGATGCTGCTTCGGAACCTACTGCTACAGAGCTAGCGACTGATGGCTTTGGGGGCGCTGATACCGAGGTTTCGGAAGAAGCTCCCGCAGGTATTATGATCTCCATAGTCATCCTATACATCCCGTTTCTATATATCATGTTTGCGATTCAAGCCAAGCGATGGCACGACCGGGGAAAGAGTGGATGGATGATTCTTATTAGCTTTATTCCACTCGTGGGAGGAATTTGGGCTTTTGTTGAATGCGGTTGTTTACGAGGAACACTCGGACCTAATCAGCATGGTTCCGACCCTCTCGGTGGAGTATAAATGAACCTTTTTTCATAAAACCAAAAAACTCCGGCTTGCATCTGCAAACCGGAGTTTTTTTTAAGGAAAAGTTACTTACTTCCCAGGTAGTCAGCAACTCCCTGTTGGTCAGCGGTCATGGCGTCTTCACCTTTTTGCCAATCCATTGGGCAGACCTCGCCATGCTCTTCAAAATGCTGAAGGGCATCGATGGTCCGGATGCATTCCTTGACGGAGCGACCAAGAGGCATGTCATTAACAACCTGATGGCGAACTTTACCATCAAGATCGATGAGGAAAAGTCCACGGTAGGCGACGAGTTCGCCTTC
Organism: Akkermansiaceae bacterium; assembly: GCA_039768565.1. Taxonomy (GTDB): domain Bacteria; phylum Verrucomicrobiota; class Verrucomicrobiia; order Verrucomicrobiales; family Akkermansiaceae; genus SW10. Next base: position 49,368 of record JBDNAG010000159.1, read on the forward strand.
GACAGCGATGTTTCCTTCTTCGTCGATCATTTCTTCACCAGCGAGGACGTCGTAGGCCTCTGAGATGGTCTTGTTAATATCGGCAACCAGTGGGTAGGAGATTCCCTGAATACCGCCTTTATTTTTTGGAGTGTTGAGCCAGGCCAAGTGTGAGAACTCAGAATCAGTCGAGCAGCCAACGACGGCAACGTTGCGTTCTTCAAATTCAGCGATCTCTTCCTGAAAACGGTGGAGTTCGGTTGGACAGACAAAGGTGAAATCCTTTGGGTAAAAGAATAGGACGACATACTTTTTGCCAAGGTACTGATCGAGCGAAAAGGACTCGATGATGTTTTCACCTTGCACCGCTTTAGCGGTGAAGGTCGGGGCTTTTTTTCCAATCAAGACAGACATGATAGTGGGTTGGAACCGTTTGATTCGCAACGGTGAATTAAGATGTGAAAGGGAGCCCGTCAAGACATGGACTTGATTAATTTCACTGTCATCCAGTCTGGCGACTTTTCGTCGTTGGAAGGAGGTGCTTTCTAAAGCTCCTCTTCTTCACCGTCGGCCCCTTCCGGAATAGGTGGAAGAAGGTCTTCACGCTCAAGGAGAAGTGGGACGGAAAGGTCATCGAGGAGGTCATCGGAGGTCCGGTTGATGACTCCTGCGAGGGGGATGATCCGATCTAGCTCGGCGATGGTGCAGTGGACCATGGATGAGATGATATCGCCATCGTAAACTTCTTTGTCGAAGAGGTTAGTGATTCGAAAGACGACGAGATTACGGTCAAAATCATATTCGAAGTTGCCGAGGGTCAATTGCTTGTTCGCCCGCATGATGAGTTCCAGCGCAAGTAGCATTCGTTCTTCGTCGAATGACATGGGCGACTCGGCAACGATAGCGAGAGCATTCATATTTGGGAATGCCTGGGCGTGGAGGTGGACATGAGTGTGATGGGCTTCAAAAGCTGACGTGACGACCTCACGGTTTTCGACCGGTTCGCAATGCCAGCCCTGCTTGCCAAAGGCGTCGATGACGGAGTGGAGTTGTCTGGAGAATGCCATGTAGGGGAACGATGTAAGGGGGGCGGCGGAATGGGAAG
>JBDNAG010000160.1:0-17823 GCA_039768565.1 Akkermansiaceae bacterium
AACATCATCCTCCGGGCGGCCTCTGAATTCTCCGGAGAATGCGTGGTCGATGTCTTTGAAGCCGAAGACGTTTCGCCCGCCTATTTCTCAGCTCTCCTTGATCTAAAAAGCACACCATCTCTCGAGCTGCTTCCTCGTGGAGAGTTTGGGAGCTACACCATGAACGTCGCATCTGCGGAACTCGCGAATATTGCACACATCGGAGGAAAGGCAGCCAACTTCAGTCTCCTCCGAAAAACGATTCCCGAGTCCTCCCCCCAAGCGCTCGCAATTACGTTCGACCTTTGGGAAGACTACCTCACCCAATCCATCGGCGGAACCCCACTCAAAACTCTAATAGACAACCGTCTCAACTCTCACACCTGGCCTCCGAACATTGCCGCTCTCGATGCCGACCTCAAAGCGATTCGGGACCTCGTCAAAGACGAAGCCGATTTTTCAGCCTCACAAAAATCCGCCATCCTTTCCTCTCTTCAATCCGCCGGATTTGATCCCTTCAAAAAACTTCGCTTTCGAAGCTCCACAAACGTCGAAGACTCCGACCAATTCGTCGGTGCCGGCCTTTACGACAGCTATAGCGGTTGCCTGCAAGACGACCTAGATGGCGATGACGAAGGCCCTTCTCACTGCGACGCCACAAAGGAAAATGAGAGGGGCGTTTTCCGTGCGCTACGTAAAGTCTATGCGAGTTTCTACAACCTCAATGCCTACCTCGAACGGCTCCGCCGTGACGTCGACGAATCGCAAGTTGGCATGGCTGTTCTCGTTCACCATTCCTTTCCTGATGAAACCGAAGCAGCAAACGGGGTCATCTCCGGCCGCTTCCAAACCTCCGGTCAAAGCTCTTTTCTTTTCAGTGATATTGTCACCCAACTCGGTGCCAACTCAGTCACCAACCCCGATGGAAAAAGTATCCCCGAAGTTGTTCAATCAAACTGCTACAAAAATACCACCGGGGGTGACTGCAGCCACTTTTTCCAGGAACGTTCGAGCCTCCTTCCGCTCGGCCAGTTTTCGGTCATGGGCTGGGAGGAAGAATATGGCGACCTCAATTCCCTCGCCCTCGAAATTGCCCTCGCCTATCAAGCTACGACCAAACTTGACCGCTTCGAATTGGAATTTGAGTTCAAGAAGCTCACTGACAACTCTCTCGTTATCAAACAAGTTCGACGGATCCCTGAAGTCGAACCATCCGGGTCCAACATTCCTGCTCTTGTGAATCGCCCCGCCACCCTAGAAGTCTTTCAAGGAGAAGCCGCCGACCTTTTTTCCAACCATAACTTAAAGCTCCGATTCGCCACCGAAACTGCGAGTAGCTTCATCGAAAAGGAGCGATCGCAGAGCTTCCTAACCCAATCCAATTGGCAACACCACGACTCCGGAGCAGTCCGACGAAAGAGCGGCAGCATCTCATCGTGGCATAACGCCGCGTTTGCGATCCAGGATTTCTTCGGAAGTGACTACGCGGTCGACTCCTGGACTGAAACCAACTTTAAAGGTGGAAATTCTGACCTCGAGTTTCGCTTCAAAATGCCTTCCGCCTCCACCCTCTCATCACAACCTATCCGTATCATCAGCGATTTTCGCAGCGAATTCCACGCCACTTTCGCGGCCCCCCAACTGACCCGTTCATTCAGAGATGGTTTCACCACCACAACCTCACAATTCGTAGTCCTTACCCCAAGCGTCACCGACCAACCGCTCCCGCCCGGATCAAGCCTTCAAACTCGAAATGCTCAAACCCGATCCGGCACTATGATCGAAATCAATTTCCACTGGCCTCCCGGGCCCACCGGTATCTCGGCCGGCTACACCGCCCCCCTCCAAAAATGGGAGCTCACCACAATCACCGGACTCACCACCTCCCCCATCCAGCTCAGCGGCTACTTTTCCCAAACCTATCGTCCGGGGCACCACAACTTTTCCGAGGAATTTCTCTTCGAACCTCGTCTCGAAGAAGACATCAGCCAGTCCACACTCGACGAACTCGAAGCTCTTGACATGAAACAATTCTATCTCGAATTCGGCGGCCGCACTCCGACGATCAAAGTCATTGGCTTCGATAATCAGGTTCGCGATCTCAACTAATCAGGCGAATTTTTCAATCACCTCTTCCATCCATGCTTGTCGACCTAACCCGCACCCTCTCAGAAGAAATCCCCGAGGTCTCTCTTGAACAACACCGCACCGTGTCCCGCGATGGTTGGAACGCCAAAATGCTCCATCTTTACTCCCACTGCGGCACCCACATGGACGCACCCTGGCATTTCGAATGTGACGAAAAATATATCGACGAAACCCCGCTGGAGACCTGCACGGGCATCGCCGACATCGTTCGCCTGCCAGACACCCAGCCCGCCGAACTCCTCACCATCGAACATCTCGGGGCCCTCGCCCATTCCTTCTCTCCCGGGCACCATCTTCTCCTCAATACAAATTGGTCTCACCGGTTCGGACAGACGGATTTCAAATCAGGCCTTCCCCGGATTTCGGAAGAACTGGCCCATTGGTGCGTCGATCATCGCGTTAAGATCCTCGGCGTTGAACCTCCTTCAGTTGCCGACGTCGCCAACCTTGAAGAAGTCACCCGTATTCACGAAATCCTCCTCGGAGGAGGTGTCACCATCGTCGAGGGATTGATAAACCTCGACCAGATTCCAGTCGACCGCTGCTTCTTTGCCGCACTCCCCTTAAAAATCCTAAAAGGAGATGGCGCACCCTGCCGGGCCTTCGCTTCGACAGAACCACTCGGGTAGCATGGTGATGCACTGCTTCCTTCACCTGCTCGCCACCACCTTGCTTCTTTTCAAATCTTACTCTCATGACCAAAGCTGAACTTCTCTCCGGACTGCCCGCTGAATTTCCCGACGACCTCACTCCGGAGATTCACAATCTCCTCATCGAATCCAAAAAGACCATCGTTGTTCTCGACGATGATCCCACCGGCACTCAAACCGTCTTCGACGTTCCTGTCCTCACCGACCTGAGCCCTGATATCATTAAGGACGCCATCGATGAGGCTCCTCCGGTTCTGTTTCTTCTCACCAATTCCCGATCACTCAATCAGAAGCAAACCACCGATCTCCATCGGCGCCTTGGAGAAGCACTCAAGGAATTTGAAAATGATATCATCGTCATCTCTCGTTCGGACTCCACCCTTCGGGGCCACTTCCCACTCGAAACCGACACCCTTCGCAAATCTCTCGATATCCCCCAAGCTCCCACCCTGTTCATCCCCTTTTTCGAAGCCGGTGGACGCCTCACCGTAAACGACACCCAGTACGTAGTCGAAGGCGACACGGCCACTCCGGCCCACCTCACCCCATTCGCCAACGACAACACTTTTCCATTTTCGCATTCTTTCCTCCCGGACTACCTCGCCGAAAAGTCCGATGGCCCCATCGATGTTCAATCCCTCTCCCTCGCCGACCTTCGCTCCGGAGACATCACCACCAAGCTCGCCGATCTGCCGGACGGATCAACCTGCATCGTCAATGCCACTTCGCTAAGCGACCTCAATGTTATCTCGCTCGCCCTGCTTAAATGCACCCGCCGCTTTATCGTTCGCTCGGCCGCTTCCTTCGTGCAATCACTTGCCGGAATCCCCTCCCGCCCTCCGCTTGAGCCATGGCAGTTGCAAGATCTGGAGCCCAACCCGAACGGTGGCCTCATCGTCGTCGGGTCACACGTACCAAAGACAACCGACCAACTGAACCACCTTCTCAAAAACGCACCCGCACTTACCGCAATCAAGCTCAGCGTCCCGGACATTCTCAATTCCACTTTCAATCTCGGGCGCACAATTTCCGATGTCCAGACTGCTCTAACTTCTGGTCAAAGCGTTGTCCTCTTCACCTCCCGCAAACGCCTCGACGGCGAAGACAATCTCGCCATCGCCAAAACTGTCTCGCAAACTCTGATCAATATCGTGCAAGGAGTCAAAATCAGACCGTCCTTCCTGATTGCCAAAGGCGGCATCACTTCGTCCGACATCGCAACCGATGCCCTCGGTGTCAAACAGGCCCAGGTTCTCGGCCAGATTCTTCCCGGCGTTCCAGTTTGGACCATCGGCAATGAAACCCTCCATCCCGGCCTCGCCTATGTCATCTTTCCCGGCAACGTGGGGGAGGAAGACGCCCTCACTCTCGCGGTAGGAAAACTTGCGACCATCATCTAAAGTTTAAACACTCAAAACCATGCACACATTCAAGGGAGTCATCATCGGCGCCGGTTACTTCTCAAGATTTCAGTACGAAGCCTGGACCCGGATTCCAGAAGTTAAAATTGTCGCCAATTGCAACCGGAGCATCGGGAAGGCCGAAGATTTCGCCTCGGAATTTTGCATTCCCAAGAGTTACTCCGGCGATCAATTCCGCGCGATGCTGGAGCTTGAGAAGCCTGACTTCGTCGACATCATCACGCCTCCCGAAACTCACCTTGAACTCTGCCAAATTGCCGCCGAACTTGGAGTCACCATTATCTGCCAAAAACCCCTCGCCCCCACCTGGGACGAAACCCTCCAACTCGTCGAAGTCATCAAAGCTTCCGGAGTCCGCTGCATGGTTCACGAGAACTGGCGCTGGCAACCTTGGTATCGCGAAATCAAAAAGCTCCTCGATGCCAACACCATCGGCGACATCTTCCACTGCAACGTCCACACCCGGCTTGGCGATGGCTGGGGCGATGATGCCTACCTCGCCCGCCAACCCTTCTTCCGGGAATACGAACGCCTCTTCATCTTCGAAACCGGCGTTCACTTCCTCGACACCTTCCGCTTCCTCTTTGGCGAAGTGGATCACATTCACGCTCGCATCGCGCGTCGAAACCCCGTCATCAAGGGCGAAGATTCCGCGATCCTTCTCTGCCAACATGAGAATGGAGTGACCTCGCTTCTCGATGCCAACCGCTACAACGAATCCGAAGCAGAGAACCCACGATACACCTTTGGCACGGTCCGTATCGAAGGGTCAAAAGGACACCTTGAGCTCGCTCTTGATGGCTCCATTCGAATCAAAAAACTCGGAGAACCAAGCACCCTGCACGATTACCAACCTTCAAAGGAAAACTTTGCCGGCGACTGCGTTTACAATACCCAGCGCCACTTCATCGACACTCTCCTATCCGAAGGCGAATTTGAAAGCACCATCGACAACTACCTTAAGTCCGTAAAACTCGTTGAAGACGCCTATCAGTCTGCTAAGGCCTTCAGATGAGTCATCACCTACGAGATTCGTATCTCCGATGTCCCCGCCAAGCATGACTTTGGGAATCAACGGGGAGAGCTAATGACCCCGCAGCAGGCTGCCGACCTGCTTGGCAGGTTGAACCGCCAGCCGAACTTCTCTGCCGTCATCACCGGCCAACCAGGACAAACAAAAAAACTGACCAACAAAAAAGACTTCGTCTATCCAACCGAGTGGACTCCTTCTCAATTTCCAAATACAGGTAGCATAGTCGCTGGAAGCGGAGTATTTCCAGTGACACCCACCACTCCAAAGTCCTTCATCACCACTCAGGTCGACACCCCGACTTCATTCACCGGGCAGAAAAGCCCAGGTGGATTCGTTGATTTAGAGTTCGAATTAAATCGCAAAGCCTTCCTCGGATTTATCAATTACGGTAAGCCGATCACTACCGATGCCACTGATTGGCTTGGTCGTAAAGTCTCCATTATCATCAGCGAAAATCGTATGGAAAAACCAGTCTTTGGCGACGACGAGATCAATTCATCCTACATGTTGGCCGAAGGAAACTACCTCATCCTGCGCAACCCCGATGTTGAACCGGTGAATTCCAAAGGCCTTCCCTTTCAGGAAACGCGCCCACCCGGATTTATCGCCGTGATCCGCGTCGCCTCGCGTTAGCGATCGGCGATAGAGCCCTTCTTCATCGAAGCGAAGAGGATTTCAATTGAGCCCTGAACCACCTTCCAAATTCCGAAAGCGAGCAAGATTGCTGCAATGAATCCCAGCAACCACGGAAGGAGGGGCAGGGAGTGGAATCCCTCTTCAAAGCGCATCACCTGAAGTTCATCCAGCCGGAACCCGAAGTAAATACCCACCGAGATCAGAAGGCCCAGTAACCCAAGTCCAAACGCTTTCTGACCATCGGCACGAATGGTGCGAAGTCGTTCGGCACGCGCCGCCTGATAAATCGTATCAGCCCGCTCTCCGATCACCTTGTTGACCTCAAGTCTCCGAAAAATCGCCTCCCGACTCTCATCCCAAAGAACCATCTTTAAGATCACATCATATTGAGGCTCGTCCTTCACCATGGGCGAATTCTAAAGCAATATTTTGATTCCGTCACTTCAAGGCTTCTAAAATTCTTTGTCCTAGTCCGCAGCTTTTTTCAACTCACTATCCGTCCACGGAATCTCACGATCCTTGAGCTTTCGCCTCCACTCCTTGACCTCATCGGGTTCAATCAATGTAGTATTGCCTCCCCATGCAAACCGCAGGTATGAAAGTAATTCGGCAAGTCGATCGTCCCGGGTAATCCCGAGCACATGGGCCGGAGCCATGTAGTTTGCCTGATAAGTGACACCATCGATCGGGCCAATGAGGCCATTTGCCATCACTGGCATCAGGCCGGAAAGAGGTCCGTGGACGCGCTTGGAGTCGGCGAGAGACGGAGCCAGCGCACTTTTCATCCCGGGGATCCTTGTTCCTTTCCCGTCAGCTCCGTGACAACTCACGCAGTTTTGAAAATAGAGCAATTCGCCCCCTTCAATCTTACGGGCCTCATCCTTCGGCATGCCCTTCGGAAAGGTCAGCCCCCGATTCCATTGCGCCAGCGCCTTCTTCCAATTCGTGGCTGCATTAGCAGGATCTTTGAGCTTTTGAAATGCCTCACCCGAACGGAGCCGCTTCACCGTGGGCGTCTCTTGTTTCCAAAGCGCTACCGTTCCCGCAAGCATGACTCCAAGATGAGCCGGGTGGTTTTCGATCGCCCGCCCAATGAGATCAAAAACAGCAGGGTCCTTTGACCAACCCAGCGAGAGAATGAGCTGCTTGGCCACTTCGGGATGCTTGTCATCGACCAAGGCAACGAGCGCCGAGTGGTCACCCTCTTTGGTTTGAGCTTCATGCATGCGAACCGCAGCCGCACGGACCCGCCAGTCACGATCCTTCAAAGCGAAGGATAGCACCTCCTTTTCAGCCCCCATTCCGTGGAGGGTCCAAAGGGCGTGAAGACGAGCAAGCGCATTTTGCGAGTATCGAATTTGATCTCCAAGAAGCGGAATCACCGAGTCGCGGTCTTTTCGCAGAATGATGAGCTTCTGTGCCATCATGCGCCACCACGAATTGGGATGGCTGAGATGCCGCACCAGCGACGCAGTACTTTCCTCAAGCATGCGTGGCTTCTCGAAAGTGAGCGGATGATCTTGATGTGAAACTCGCCAGATTCGACCCCGTTGAATCACCCGATCCAGACCCGCTTCCCGAATGAATTCACGGGGCCCGGGACTCAACCAGGGGGCATCTTGAATAATTCCCCGCGCCATATCGACGATATAAATCGCACCATCTGGACCGATATGTGTATTGACCGGACGGAAATAAATATCGGGAGAAATCAGAAATTCCTCCTGCCCATGTGGATGAGTCAGAAAGCGACGACCATCTCGATCTGTCACTAACCCGTGCCGAACCACATGGGCGGTAGGATCGGTGATGAAGAAACTATTCAGAAACTCCACCGGAAGCTTGTTCGCCTTGTAAACACTCTGCCCTCCCGCCGAGGTCATCCCCCGTCGTGGCGTATTTTCACCACCCCGATCCTTCGTCGGGCAAAGATTCTTCATCTCGAGAAACGACAAGTCGTAGGGCTTTCCGAAGGCCACCGGTTCAGAATCCCGGGGACGAGGGCCACCACGATGATCGATAAGCCCCCAATACTCGCGAGGCATTTGGCTCGAGAAGAAAGGATCGGAATTGGTAGAGTAAAAGATCTGACCAGTCTCGTCGTGATCCAGTCCCCATTGCGCCCAAATATTCTGCGCATTCAGACCACGCCAGATGCCATCGGTGAAGCGATACTTGGTGTGATTGTAAGAAACATAAATGGTGTTATCGAGGTTCCAAATGAGGCCCGAGTCCTGATGCTCCACCGACTTCGTCGGCGGGATCTCCTTCCCCTTCCAGAGCAGGTCTTTCTCATCGGAAATGCCATCTCCGTCGGTGTCCCGATAAGAGTAGACCGAAGTCGAATCGGTTTCAACAATCGCGATGCGATCATCGAGAGGGAGAATCATACGAGGTAAATTCAGACCATCCGCAAAGACCGTAACCCGATCATACTTCCCGTCGCCGTTTGTGTCCTCCAAGCGCTTCACCCGACCATTCTTCAGCGTCTTGGTCCCGGTGCCTTCAACATCCTGCATGTAACTCCTCATCTCCGCGACATACATGGCGCCATTACCATCCCAGACCGCCACAACCGGCTCTTCGACATCTGGCTCGGCTACGACATTTTCAATCTTAAACCCGGGTGTAAGTTCAAAGGCATCAAGCGACTCTGCCACCGTCAGTTGATTAAATTTATTCTCCTCTTTCACCGTCTTCCAATCTGTCGCCGGCACAACTTGTGGTGATCCAAGTTTATGTGGGGCCGCGATCTCTTCCTCTTCCACTCCGGGGAAATTCTTAGGCACCGGCAGGGTCACCTTACCACTTGCAACATACTCGGTCGCGCGTGCCACGATGGTCTGAAACCCGACGCAATGCAGGGAACTACGCGCAAAATCCCCGGGCCAAAAATGCCCCATCGTTGTCACAATGACCCGGCCCTTTCCAAAAGTCTGTTCATGCGTGATCGGTTCATGATTGCCAGTTCCTCCGGTCTTTGGGTCCGAATAGGCCGATGACAAAACGGTCAAGTTCTCAACCGATCCCCGCAAGCGGTGATAAAGCTCATCCCTGGCATGGAGCCAAACCTTGGGCAGCCCTTTCATCACCGGATGCTCCGATGCTCTTACGGTCACTCTAAAGGGATGCTTTGATCCGTGGCCGGTGCCTTGATCCGATTCACTCGCCACCGCCTTCCCGGTCTTGGGATCGACTGTGACCATTTTGCCAAAGCCCGGCTTCCGCCAACCCAACCCAATCATCTCGTTATACTCCGGCCAATCGGTGAAGCAATTATTGGCCGCGTGAATGGCGAGAACTCCTCCGCCCTCGCGCACAAATTTGGTAAACCCTTCCTCAATTCCCCTGGGCCAACGCGGACCATTGTAATTCAGAATGACGGTGTCGTATTTCGAAAAATCAATCTTCCATTCGTTCCAGGCCTCTTGATTTTTCAAGAGCGCTTTATGCCGTTTCTGGGCCTCCTCGAAATCCGCGAGCACTTTTGGGTCATCACCCCTGGGCCGTCGCGGGGCATTCGGAATTCCAGAACCCGGAGCAGTCGCCACACTTACCTCAAATCGCCCAGTAGCATGCAAGGTCGCCCGCAGTGACTCGGTTGTGGAAATCCAATCATGATTATTCCGACCGTCGATGATGAGAACGCGAACCAGATCGGGAGCCTCAGCGCCACCCTCACTTGACCACAAAAGTGCCATCAAGACAGTAGCCGCAGCGACCAGGAGGGATTTCATGAAGCTATCATACAGGTTTATGCCACCCCATTCTTTCGAAAGAACCTTCCCCTGAAACATTCAAAGCGACTTGGCGTTTTACGATTGTCATGTGAATCTCCCAAAAGAAATCAATATCACACCATGAAACTGCTCCCCTTCCTGGCTCTTGCCTGTGTCTCTCTTACCACAGCCAAACAACCTAACATCCTCTTCCTCTTTTCGGACGATCACGCCCTTCGCTCCATTTCCGCCTATGGTGGTGATCTAGCCAAAGTTGCTCCCACGCCCAACATCGACCGCCTCGCTGCCAGCGGAGCCATCTTCAAAAATTCCTTTTGTGGAAATTCCATCTGCGGACCATCCCGGGCAACCATCATGACCGGGAAACACAGCCACAAAAACGGCTTCCTCCGAAATTCAGGCAAGGGCCTCGATCAATCGCAGTGGACTCTCTCCAAGGCTCTTAATGGTGCGGGCTATAACACCGCTGTCATTGGCAAATGGCACCTCGTTTCAAATCCCGTTGGCTTTGACTACTGGGAAATCCTTCCCGGCCAGGGCAATTACTACAACCCAGTCTTTCTTCAGATGGACGGAAGCAAAAAGCAATCTAGCGGATACTGCACCGACATCACCACTGACAAGGCCATCAAGTGGCTCGACAAGCGAGACAAGGAAAAGCCCTTTTTTCTCATGTGCCAACACAAGGCGCCCCACCGCACTTTTGCTCCTGCTCTCCGTCATCTTAAAGCCTTTGATGGAGTCATAATCCCGGAGCCCCCCACTCTCTTTGACGAATACAAAAACCGCAGCGGAACTCTCGCTAAAAACGAGATGGAAATCGATCGCCATTTCGACTGGACCTACGACGCAAAAGTCCGCAAAGACGAAAGAAACGAAGTCAAGCTCCCCGGTTCCGACCGATATGGAATGGTGGAATACCGACGCATGAGCGAGCCCCAGAAGAAAGAATGGGACGCCCACTTCGGTCCCGAAAATAAGGTCTTCATCGAAAAGGTGCCCACCATGAGCCATAAGGACATCGTGCGCTGGAAATACCAGCGCTACATGAAGAACTACCTCGCGACCGTGAAAGCTGTCGATGAAAGCGTGGGCCGTATGTTGGACTACCTCGACAAGAACGGCCTCGCTGAAAACACCATCGTCGTCTACGCGTCCGATCAGGGCTTCTACCTTGGCGAACACGGCTGGTACGACAAACGCTGGATGTTTGAAGAGTCCTTCAAGATGCCTTTCGCCATCCGTTGGCCCGGCGTCACAAAGCCCGGATCACGCCCCAAGGAAATGATCCAAAATATCGATTACGCGCCCACTTTTCTGGAAGCTGCTGGTGTTGAAATCCCTGCTGAGATCCAAGGAAAATCCATCACTCCCGTTCTCAAGGGGAAGCCAAAAAACTGGCGTAAATCCCTCTATTATTCCTACTACGAAAAAGGGGAGCACAACGTCCCGCAACACTTCGGCGTCCGCACCGAAACCCACAAACTCTTCTACCTTCCCGAGACCAAAGAATGGCAGCTCTTTGATCTCGTCAAAGACCCTCAGGAAATGAAGAGCATTCACGACAGCCCCGCTTACGCGAAAGTGAAGCAGGAACTCACACAAGAGTTCCACCGGTTACGCGAGCAATACGAAGCTCCGCCCATGAAGTAAGCTTCTTCTGGAGTCCACCCTTGAACTACAAAGCCGTCTTCGTTTACGCCCCGTCCGGCACCTACGAAAAAGAGACCTTCCTTGGCGGCCAGGAAACCAAAACATCCCCACACTGGATCGACGCAACAGGCCTCGCCGAACAGACCACGATCGCCTGCAACCAGCTCACTGATGAAGGCTACGAAGTAGTCACGATCACCGAAATCACCCAAAGAACAGATCGTATTCACAGTTCCGGCGGATCGGTCACCCACTGGGTGCTGGTAACAGCCAGGCAGACTCAATCTGCCATAATCTTTCGAGCCGAGAACTACCCTCGCCTCCCAAAAAGCGAGAGCAAGATCCCAAGTCCATCATTGGGAGTTTCACCTTCCTCCGTGATGGCACTCATCGGAATCAAATTGATGACGGCACTCGTCAAAGCGCTCAAGGCCACTCCGTGAAAAAATAATTCAACCAATCCATCACCCGTGTTCAAAAACTTGTCGAACCCCATGAGGGCGTAGATTCCAAAGAACACCAATAGTTCACTCGCTGGCCCCGCAAAATACACAAAGGCACTTTTCCATCGGCTCCAACTCGCCTCGGTATATCCGGGAAGCATGTAGCCAGAAATGGGAACGGCTCGTAATTCTACCTTCGTTTCACGGAACTGAACTTCCTTGAGAATACGACCGAACCCAACCACGAATTCTTTGACCTCCCATCCTACCAGACGAGCCGCCACGGCATGCCCAAATTCATGCAGGAACGTCAGCGGCATCCAGGCCAAGAAAAAAATAATCGCACCAAATTTTCTAGGCTCGTAGTCGGAAACAATCTCAAGAAAAAAGAAAAACGAGATGAGAAGAGAGAAAAGGACATATCCTGTTCGCTCCCCCCGAGTCAACGAGGCACTCTCTTTCCTGGTGTAATCGATCCCAAACATCCTCGCTCAGCTTCTCTTCACGAGGAATCATTCGGGCAATCTAGTCAACCGTCGCAAACTTCCGGGCAACAATTTCGATTGCCAAAGTTTCGAGCTGTTCGTCTTCAAGGCGCTCAATCGCTTCGATTGAGAATCCCTGAGCGACCAGACTGCGGGCATCCTTTGCAGTAATGCCACGAGCCATGAGATAAAAAATTTCCTCGTCGCTCACGCGGGCTGACGTGCTTCCGTGGGAACATTTTACATCGTCAGCGTTGATTTCGAGGCCAGGCATCGAGTGAGCCTCGCAATCGTCGGTCATCATAAGATTACGACAAGTTTGGTAAGCATCCGTTCCGTGGGCTCCCTCGTCTACGAAGATAAGTCCGGAAAATATCGTAGTAGCTTTTCCAAAGAGAGTATTCTTGAAGAGAAGGTCCGAGTAGGTATCGCGGGCACCGTGGTGTTGGAAAGTCCGTTGGTCAAACTCCTGACCGGTATTTGGCAGAGCCACGGAAAGAATCTCCGACTTGGCATCCGATCCACTGACGGTTGAGTAGGTCTCCTCACGAACCCATTTTGCACCGGTATGAATTACCGCAAGTTTGGTATGAGACGAAGCCTGCAAGGTCGAGTCGGCAAATCGGATCAGCTTGCTATTGTGGTTCAATTCCTGAGTCACTAAGCAAGTAACCTTGGCATTCTCAGCAGCGCGAACATCGGCAGCGGTGAGCACCACTGCAGCAGAATCGTCGACAGAAATGAAGCGTTTCACGATGCGGATGTTCGCACCAGCCTCAGCTTCGATCACGACACCAGGGAGGAACAAACCTTCGCCGGAAACGAAATAGATCAGTTCAAGCGACAGATTAGCGGCGCTCCGGACGTGGAGAGTGTGCTTCGACTTGGCAGTGTGAAGAGCAGCGAGCTTTGGAGAACCGAGGCGCGATGTTGGACCGAAGGAGCCTTCAACCATTTTAGCCGAATCGGACGCACCTGAAACGAGATCACGGTTAGCGAATACGATCCGGGTAAAGCCCGCCAACGGCTCCGGAAGTTCGCCGGTTGTTCCAGCTCCGACAGTTTCAAGCCCGGAAAGATTAGCCTCCTTCCAGGAGCCAAAGCGCCAGTTTTCTTCGGTGCGAACCGGCCAGTCAAGGTCCTCAAATTCCTTGAGAGCGGGAGATGCAAAAGTAGCAGACATTAAAGTATGTTTGAAAGTGGGTTGATCCTGATTTCAGGACCAGTTTTGAGTTAACCGACCGATCCTTCCATCTCGAGGTCAATCAAGCGCTTGAGCTCGACCGAATATTCCATGGGAAATTCTTCGACGAGGTCATTAATGAAACCATTAACCGCGAGCGACATGGCCTGCGTCTCGGAAAGCCCACGCTGCTGCATATAGAAAAGCATCTCTTCGGATACCTGGCTGACACTCGCTTCGTGTTGAGTGACGTGCTGGTTTCCTTTCACCGAAATTGCCGGGTAAGTATCGGTCCGGCTGTTGGTATTAATGAGCAAGGCATCGCACTCGGTGTTGTTCTTGCAGCCTTTAAGGTGCTTGGGGATGTGAACCTGACCACGATAAGTCGAACGCCCTTCACCGACCGAAATCGATTTGGAGATCACGTTCGATGTCGTGTTATTCGCGGCATGAATCATCTTAGCACCGGTATCCTGATGCTGCCCATCGTTGGCAAGTGCGATTGAAATCACCTCTCCTCTAGCTCGCTCACCTTTCATCACGACGCCGGGATATTTCATGGTAAGACGCGAACCGATGTTGCAATCGATCCAGCGAATCTCGGCATCTTCGTGAGCCAGGCCACGCTTCGTCACGAGGTTGAAAACGTTCGAGGACCAGTTCTGAACCGTGATATATTGGATTTTGGCCCCCTTCATAGCGACCAGTTCAACTACTGCAGAGTGAAGCGTCGCGGTCTCGAATTTTGGAGCCGTACAACCTTCCATATACATCACCTCAGAACCTTCATCGGCAATGATGAGCGTGCGCTCAAATTGACCAAAGTTCTCGGAGTTGATTCGGAAGTAGGCCTGAAGTGGGTGCTTCACTTTCACCCCGGGAGGAATGTAAATGAACGAACCACCAGACATGACCGCTGAATTAAGAGCAGAGAATTTGTTGTCGCCGGTCGGGATCACTTTTCCAAACCACGGTCGGAAAATTTCCTCGTGCTCTTTTAAGCCTTCCGAGCAAGTCACAAAAATCACGCCTTCGTCGGCGAGAGCTTCCTTCACATTCGAGTAAGCAGCTTCAGAATCGTATTGCGCCTCAACTCCAGCGAGGAAAGCACGCTCTTGTTCCGGCACGCCGAGACGGTCAAATGTCTCCAGAACCTCAGGAGGAACATCATCCCAGGAACGCTTGGGCGTTGCACCATCGGAGAGATAGTAGCGTATTTTGTCGAAATCAATATTTTCCAAATCCTTAGTCGCCCAGTTGGTGGGCATAGGCTTGGAAAGAAAGGTTTCGAGCGCCTTGTGGCGGAACTCATTTACCCAGGAAGGCTCATCTTTGACCTTCGAGATGTAGTCCAGAGTATCCTTGGTAAGACCATATCCGGCATCGAACTTGTGGCTCTCCGGGAAGGAAAAGTTACCGACGTCGTCTTTCTCGAGAGCGACTTGCTTAACGGTGGCAGTTTCAGAATTCATTAGCAAACTAAGTTAGGCGGTTTTAAGGAAGTCATATCCACTCTCCTCGAGTTCCAGAGCGAGCTCTGCACCACCGGATTTTACAATTTCTCCATCAGCCATAACGTGAACGTGGTCGGGCTTGATATAATCAAGGAGGCGTTGGTAGTGAGTGATGACCAAGAATCCGCGGTTATCGGAACGCATGGAGTTTACGCCCTTTGCAACGACCTTAAGAGCATCGATGTCGAGGCCGGAGTCGGTCTCATCGAGCAGACAGTAACGCGGATCGAGCATCATCATTTGGAGGATCTCGTTCCGCTTTTTTTCACCACCGGAGAAGCCTTCATTGACGGCGCGGCTGGTGAACTTGCGGTTCATTTCAAGTTCGTCCATCTTGGAATACATGTCTTTGTAAAAGGCAACGGCATCGATTTCCTCACCCTCGGGAAGACGGGCCTGAAGAGCCGCGCGAAGAAAGTTCGCATTGGAAACACCAGGAACCTCAGCTGGATACTGAAACGCCAGGAAAATACCGGCGCGAGAGCGCTCATCGACTTCGAGCTCCTCGATATCCACTCCATCGAGAAGGACGCGACCGTCGGTGACTTCATAGTCATCGTGACCAGCAATGATCTTCGAGAGAGTTGATTTTCCGGATCCGTTGGGACCCATGATGGCGTGCACTTCTCCGGCAGGAATTTCCAGATTGAGGCCCTTGAGGATTTCGTTTCCGTCAACAGACGCGTGCAGGTTTTCGATGATTAGGCTCATGGTGTTTGGTAAATCTTATTTGTTGCCGAAGATTCCCTTTAGGCTGATTTCAAGGTGGCTGACTTCAGTTCCGTTCGGGAGTTCAAGGATGTCTTCCAGTTTGACTCCTTCTTTAAAAACAACGTCGTGAATTTTACCGGACTCTTCGTCCTGAAAGTGACAGTGATCGCTGAGATTCGGACAGTAGCGCGACGATTCGCGATCCAGATTCACTTGGCGCACAATATTATGGCTGACCAACGCTTCGAGGCAGTTATAAACGGTCGCGAGCGAGATAGTCGGCATCCGGTCCTTGGAACGAAGGAAAACATCATTCGCAGTGGGGTGATCGCGGTCGCGAAGGATGACAGCCAGAACTTCCCGCCGTTGCTTGGTCATCCGCAAACCCTCAATCTCCGGGGGGAAATCCTCCGGCTTCAGGGATTTTGTGTTGGCAAGCGAGATCATCGACGGCGGGAAGCTATCCATAAATTCTAGCAGGGCAAGAGCAAATTTGGAATTATTCTAATTCGTAATACTTAAGAAAATCTGATAGGTGTTTGCCGCTGATGAGATGCGTAATCTATATCTTGGCTCTCCTTACAAATTCCGTAACTGCAAGAGAAACGGCCAAAATCATCGCCGATGCCCGAGCCGTAGCGAAGATACCAGCGGCTGCTGCTGTGGCCTTCAACACTAGGAAGATTACCTCTTTTCACTTCGCCGGGACAACACGCATAGACAGCGCGATTACGGTAGAAAAAGACTCCGTGTGGCATATCGGATCCGATGCCAAAGCAATGACAGCGACCTTGATCGCCATCCTCGTGGAAAAGAAAATTCTCAAATGGGAGAACACAATGGCGGAAATTTTTCCCGATCTTGCAGAGAAATTTCACGCCGACGCCCGAAAAACGACAATCATCCAACTTCTCTCCCACACCGCCGGACTTCCAACCAATCCGGAAAGCACACAGAGAGTCCTTTCTCGTCGTGAAGTCACCAAAATTGGGCTGGCTCTGGAGCCAACCGAAGGGTTCCTATACTCCAATTTTGGCTACATCATCGCCGGCGCAGCCGTCGAAGAGCTTCTCGATACCACTTGGGAAGAAGCGATTCAAAAACACCTTTTTGAACCGCTCGCCATCAAAACCGCGGGCTTTGGGCCACCAAAAGGCGCAAAGGCGATTCACGGTCATTGGAAAAACAAACCAATGAGCCACGATAATCCACCCATGTATGGTCCCGCGGGCGGACTCCATCTTTCTCTGTCCGACTGGGTTCTTTTTTGTCAGGATCAAATTAAGGGCCATCATGGAAAAGGTAAGCTCCTCACCCAAGCCAATTACCATAAACTCCACACTCCCATCAAAAATAACTACGCTCTTGGTTGGGGAACAAAGCAAGATGATGGCAAGGTCATTCGTTTGCAGCACGATGGCTCGAATACGATGTGGTATGCGCGGGTCAAACTCGATCTGATCAAGCAGCATGGCTACCTCATCACGATCAATACCGCCGACAAAGAAGCCGTCGAATGGTTTCCCAAGATCGAAAAAAGTCTGGTCCCAACCTCAAAATAACCGTGGCACATTTTCAAACCTTCGCTTAACTCACCCACATGAAATCGTTTGCCATTATCTGGGTCCTCTCTCTCTCACTTCTTTCAGCACAAGATCCATTCAAGGTCGGAAATTTTACTTTCACGCCTGGAAAGTCTTGGATTGTGTCAGAGAGCAAAAGTCACATGGTCAAAGCCACTCTGAATCACGGTAAGAAAAACGGACCACTTCTCAAGTTCTACCACTTCGGTGAAGGCCAAGGAGGCGGGGTTGAGGCCAACATTCAGCGTTGGAAAAAACAGTTCGAGAACGGCGAAGCTAAAGTCACACCGGAGGAGAAAACCTTTGGCGATCAAAAGCTCACCATTGTCACCATGACTGGCACCTACATGGTCGGCCCCATGATGCAGCGGGACAAAACCGCTACTCCCGGCTACATGCTCCTCGGAGCTATTATCGCCCACCCTTCCGGCGATGTTTTTTTGAAAATGCTCGGCAAGGAAGTAGACGTCAAAGAGACTAAAGCGGACTTTGAAAAGCTTGTTTCGAGCGCCTTCGAAATAGCGAAATAGCACGTTACCTTAGCCCGAGGCGACCGAAGGTTAGAGCAACGAATGCCCCCTATCAGGGGCCCATTTTGCATCCATCACAATCCTATCACCACAGATTTGCGCGAAAGCGGTAGA
>JBDNAG010000161.1:0-5824 GCA_039768565.1 Akkermansiaceae bacterium
GGTCTTTGGAGTTGGGATCGCCTTTTCCCAAAGCTCTTTGCCATCGTGATCGTAACAGATCAGTCCATATGATCCAAAGTAGACAATAACACAGCGTTCATCGACCAAGGCCGTAGACGAAGCCTGACTCGCAGCCCGATGGACCTTCTCCGAGGCTTTCCCCGGAGCGGATCGCCGCCAAAGCTCCTTCCCGGTCTTCTTATCAATCGCAAGTGTCAACAACGCACCATCCTCCACCGCGGTGAGGAAGATACGGCTTTTTGATAACACGGGGGATGACAGGCCCAGCGGAGCGGAAACACGCCACGCTTGATGATCCTTCCCAATTCGCACCGGAGGTTGACAACCGGTTGCAACACCCGAGCCATTCGGACCACGGAAGCGATTCCATTCGCCACCTTGCTCCGCCATTCCCGATGACACACATGCCAACAGCCCAAGGAATACCTTTATCTTCTTTGTGATCATCGTTTTCTTGGAGATTCCTCCATGGAAGTTCTTCCAAGTTCATCGTCACTCGCTGGTAAATGCGAACAATAATTTACGATACAACAGCATTCAAATTTGCCTCTTCGACCTCCCATCGTTGATAGGCCTCAGCGTAGGCAGGGCAACCCTTGACCAAATCACGGTGATCTCCGTCAGCCGCCAGTTGTCCCTGATCAAAAAAGAGGATACGTGGAGCCTGACGAAGAAGGTCAATCCGATGAGTCACAAGAATGGTAGTCCCTTCGTTCTCCCGGGTCCGTGTCAAAATTGCATCGTGGATCAAGGACTCGCTCTCGGGTTCTACCGAAGCGGTGGGTTCATCAAGCAAGAGGATCCTTGGCGCAGTCAAAAATGCCCGAGCCAAGCTCAGTCGCTGACGCTGACCACCAGATAGTTTCACTCCATTCTGGCCAACTTGTGTCTCAAATCCCTTTGGCAGGGATCGGACAAAATCATGGGCATTGGCCTTCCGGGCAGCACAAAACATCTCTTCTTCGGAGGCATCCGGCCGACCGTAAATCAAGTTCTCCCGGATCGTGCCATCGAAGAGATAATGATCCTGGCCAACATAACCAATTTGCTGGCGGAGAGAATCAAGGGTGACGGCTTGAATATCCGAACCATCCACCCTCACCGCACCGGAATCGATGTCGTAAAACCGGGGAATTAAATTAAGAAGAGTGCTTTTCCCGGAGCCACTCCCCCCGGCCACCGCCACGAACTCACCGGCATTGATTGAAAACCCAACCCGCCTGAGGATTGGCTTTCCTGGAAGGTATGAAAAACTTACCTCATGGAAATCAATCGCGCCATTCACGCTCTTCAAGACTCTGGCATCTGGCTGATCTTTGATGAAAATCGGTTCATCGAGGATCTCCATGATCCGGGTTGCTGCAGCCCGCGCTCTCTGGAGAATATCACTCGTTTGGGCAATCGTACGTATCGGACTTTGAAGTCGCCACCAAAAGCCTCGATAAGCAAGCAAAGCCCCAAGCGAGAACATGCCGCTATCAGTCATGATAAGCCAGGCCCCAAGCCCCAACATGATGAGATTGTTGATAAAGCCAAAAAACGAAACAATTGGGAAATAGCTATTCCGAAGCCGACTCGCCTTAACACTCGAGTCATAGAAATGGTCTGCGTTTTCCTGAAACTGTCCAGTTTCATAGTCCCTGCGTCCAAATGATTGCGTAACCACGATGCCAGCTAGTCGGTCTTGCACAAAAGATCCAATGTTCCCAAGCTTCTTTCGCACTCCGGCGTAAATTGACTTTACCTTTCGATTATATTTCCGAATGAAGATAAAAGCGAAAGCGAGTGGGATGATGGAAGCTGCTCCCACGACCGGGCTGATCCAAAGAACCATACCCGCCACCACCACAAAGGTGACAAACTCTTCGAGCAATGCCGTCAGACCTTGCAAAACCGATTGTTCCATTGCGTCCACATCACTTGTGATTCGAGTTACCAGTTCTCCTGTGCTTCGATCCCGGTGATACCCAAGCGACTGGGTCTGGAACTTGAGAAAAAGCTCGGCCCTGATGTCCCGAACAAAAGCCTGTCCGGTTTTTTCCAGCAAGTAACTTTGCACCGCCCCTGCTCCAAGCCCCACGAGATAGCTCACAAGCATGACTACTAGCCATAACCCGAGAATGCGAGGAGTGAGAGTCTCCTCGACAAGACCATCCGCCACAAATCCCCACACCAACGGGTGAAAGTTGACGAATGGCACCGCAACTACCAGAAGAGCGAGAGCCCATCCGATCCTCTTGCGATAAGGCCGCAAGCGCAACCATACTCGCCCCGCCAATTCGCGGTCGCTCAGTTCATAGTGGTAGCTGTCTTCTGCCATCACCACTACCTTAACTCGAATTCACAGCCCGGAAGGCAGAATGATGGATTTTTTCCAAAAAGGGACACTGAGCGTTAAAACCCGATCAATAGATAGGACTTCTCACGAAGAAAAGTATCATCGAAAATTTGGCAAAAGGCTTATTTCCCAACTCCAGCTTCAGTTGTTCAAGCTGGAGGGGGCAGGACCACCTCGGGGTCAAAGAACTCGAACCGATAAAACTGAACCGGTAACTCTACCGTTCCAAAATCGACTTTAATCCAGACCCCGGACGAAAACAGCACTTCAGAAAACTCCTCCCAGATCGTTAAAGATTGGCCCCTCAAGACCCAAGGTCTAGTCTTCAAAAACATGAACTCGGAGTTTCCCATTCTCGTCCCCATATCAATGCTCCTGCTCAGCTCATGCTTTGCGCTTGCAGCCCCGAAAGAAAAACCAAACATCGTCATCATTGTAGCCGATGACCTGGGCTGGAAAGACCTCGGCTATCATGGCGGCGATATCTTAACCCCAAACATAGACAAACTCGCAAAGGAAGGCGTTCAACTAGAGAACTTCCATGTCGCGCCACTTTGCTCGCCAACTCGGGCCGGACTTATGACCGGACGCTGGCCCATTCGCTATGGAATGGCAGAATCCGTTATTACACCTTGGCGGAAGTGGGGGCTTCCAACCACGGAACACACCATCGCTGATATGCTGGGGCAAGCCGGATATAAGACACGTGCGGCAGTCGGCAAGTGGCACATTGGACATCACAAGAAAGCTCTCCTCCCCCTCAGCCGGGGCTTCACCTCATTTTATGGCCACTACAACGGCATGTTCGATTACTTCACCCACAAGCGCGAAGGCGAACTCGACTGGCATCGAAATGAGGAAACCTCACTCGACAAGGGCTACTCGACTGACCTTATCGGCCGCGAAGCTTCGAAGGTCATCGCGGACAGCAAAGTAAACGAACCCTTTTTTCTTTATGTTCCTTTCAATGCTCCACACGACCCTTTGCAAGCAAAGGAAGCCGACCTCAAAAAATACAATTCGATTCAAAACAAAACCCGCCAAATCTACGCCGCAATGGTCGACTCGATGGATCAGGCGATAGGCACCATCCTCAGTGCCCTCGATGAAAAGGGAATCAAGGACAACACCTTCATCCTCTTTTTTAGCGATAATGGTGGAATCACCCGCTGGGCGGATAACGGTTCCTGGAGGGACGGTAAAGGAACCGTCTATGAAGGGGGCATTCGCACTCCTGCTATAGTTCGCTGGCCCAAGAAAATTCAAGGAGGAGGTATTGAAGATACCCTGACCGGCTACATCGATATCTATCCGACGCTGAAAGCCGTTGCCTCATTCTCCGCGAAAGATCCCAATCCGCTCGACGGCCAAGACATTCTTGGACTTCTTCAAGGAAAGGCAAAGATGGCCGCGCGGGATTGGTTTAGTTACATCGCGCAAGGTAAGCCCGACCAAATGTCACTCACCGCGGGCGATTGGAAACTGGTCGTCGCTGGCGAAAGCGTTCTCGATGACGGCCCTTCCTTGGAGCTCTTCGACCTCAAGAACGACCCTGGTGAATCGAAAAACCTAGCCATAACTTACGTAAAAAAAGCAAAAAGCATGCTAGAGCGTTTGCGAAAGCACCGGCGCTTAAAGATTGCGAGAATTCCCGATTTCAAAGAAGGGAGAGAAGGATTCGTGGCTCCAAAAAATTGGAAAATCACCAAGTAAGGGATCTTGTCAAAAAGATCCCAATGCCAAGAATAGCCGGGCCCGTTCCCCTGACTCTCAACTCCAACAGTTAAAGATTGGCCCACGATACCTTCCTCCCTAGCTTGCCGATGCTGTTCGTCAATTTGCGGCTATTAAGAAAACGATGTTTCGCACCATCCTGACAGGAATCCTACTCGCTTTCGCCACGATATCGTGCCGCGAATCTGTGGTGGACTCCGCGGGCGATGATTTCCCACGTAAGCCCGTCAAGATCGTGGTCCCTTTCGGGCCCGGAGGAGATAGTGACACCTTCACCCGCATCATTCAAAAAGCTGTCGAAGACAACAACCTCCTCTCCAAGCCACTGGTCGCTGTTAATGTCCCCGGAGCAGGCGGATCGATTGGAAGCCGACGCGTCCGAAATGCCTCTCCCGACGGCCACATGATTCTCAACCTGCACGAAGGCATCTTCACTTCGAAATATTCCGGACGGGTCACCTATGGCCCCGAAGCTTTCCGGCCCATTGCCGCCACAGCCGAGTCCAACCTCGTGATTTGCGTGCGTGGCGACTCCCCTTTCCTGAAGCTCGACGACTTACTTAAAGCCGCGGCAGAGAAACCTGATACTATTTTGTTCGGCATGGCTCCAGGAACACCCACCCACTTCGCCGGCCGTCGATTGGAAAACGCAGGTGGTGAAACGAAATTTCGTATGGTCCCAAGTGGCGGCGGATCAAAACGTCGACATGACCTGGTCGGAAAACACATCGACGCCACTCCGTTTTCCCTCTCCGAATTCATCGGCTACAAGGGTGGCGGCATTCGCGCCATTGGCTATCTTGCCCCGAATCGTCATCCTTCGTTGTCCAACGTACCGACAGCCCTTGAACTGGGCTACAACGTTGTCATACCTCACGTGCATTATTGGTGGGCACCCAAATCAACCCCAGACGCGGCGATCGAGCGAATCGCTGATATGCTCGAAGCGGCGATGGCAACCGACTACGTGCGTGGTAAGCTTGCCGAGACCAAAACCAAACCATTCTTCCTCCGGGGAAAGGAACTCCAGATTCATCTCGCAGCCAGAGAAGAAGAATTTCAGGACGTCGCATTGGTGCAATATCAAGCACTACCCGACCCAGTCATTCCGGTGCTGATTTTGATACTTGTCATCAGTGTTTGGATCATAGTCCGGTATTTTAAGGAGCACGATGAAAGCAACGAAGCCGCTTTTAATTGGCGACATGCGACCCTCACCCTCGCAATTTTGTCTGGATATCTCCTCTCAATGCAGTGGATTGGGATTCCATATCCAATCGCCACCATGATCTTCATTCCGGCCTTAGCAGTAGCAGTGGGAGCTCGCAGCCCTCTCGCCATTGTAAAAATCACCGGTACTGGCATTGCAATCGCATGGGGCTGCTTCTTCATCTTCACCAAACTTCTGGTCATCGACCTCCCCTGATTAATCGATGATCTTCGAAGTGCTCTCCCAACCCTCACTCATCATGCTCGTCATGTTGGGCACCGCTCTCGGGATTACCGTTGGTTCGATTCCGGGCCTCACTGGCGCCATGCTGATCTCTCTCACTCTCCCGCTGACTTTCAGCATGAGTGGCCAGGGCGCCCTCGCCTTGCTCGTGGCAATGTATGTCGGATCTGTCAGTGGAGGCTTAATCACCGCAACTCTCCTACGCATGCCTGGCACTCCGGCCTCCATCATCACCACCCTCGATGGATATCCCATGGCCAGCTCAGGACGCGCCGGAC
>JBDNAG010000162.1:0-13252 GCA_039768565.1 Akkermansiaceae bacterium
ACGATCAGATTATCGACGGCATCGAATCCGGTGATATCAAGGGCCTCTGGATCATCGCAACCAACCCCGCCCACAGCTGGATCAATCAAGACCGTTTTACCAAACTGCGTGAGAAACTTGAATTCCTTGTTGTGCAGGACATGTATGCCACCACCGAAACCGCGAAGACCGCCGACCTACTTCTTCCGGCAGCCTCGTGGGGTGAAAAGAACGGTACCTTCATCAACAGCGAACGCCGTATCGGAACTCTGAGACAGGTCAAAAAGGCTCCCGGCCAGGCCCTCAGCGATTTTCGCATTTTTCAACTCCTCGCCCACACCTGGGGTGTCGGAGATCTCTTCAAAAAGTGGACCGATGCCGAGACCGTATTCGGCCTTCTCCAAAAACTCTCGGCCGGCCAACCTTGCGATTTCACCGGAATCAAAGGCTATCAGGATCTCGATCAATCCGGCGGGATTCAGTGGCCCAAAATCTCCGACTCCTGCCAAAAGGAACGGAGACTATTCGAAAACGGAAAATTTCACACACCCTCGGAAAAGGCGAAGATCCTCTTCGATCCACCCGCCCCGCTTCCCGAGCCGACGTGCCACGAATACCCCTTCACTCTATTGACTGGCAGAGGGACAAGCGCCCAATGGCACACCCAGTCACGAACTCAGAAGAGCGCCGTACTTCACAAGCTTTACCCGCGGACTCTTCTCCTAGATCTCAATCCTGCTGATGCCACCAAACTTGGAATCCGGGATCGTGAGGAGATCACCATTTCTTCCAGACGGGCCACCATCACCGCTCAAGCCCACCTCACCAGCTCGGTCAAACCCGGTGAAACCTACCTTCCCATGCACGAGCCCGAGGTCAACCGTCTCACCTTCCCCGCCTTCGACCCCCATTCCCGCCAGCCCAGCTACAAAGCCTGCGCAGTTCAGGTCAATGGAAACGGGAGCTTCTAGTTTTATTTATAGGATTCAAAGATCCGGACTTCGATGTTCCTGTCATCCCGGCGGGCGTATCTCACCTCCCCGAAATGAGATCGCGATTTCTCCTTGGCCAAGTTCTCCCCAGCCTCAGCTATCCAAATCTTTGCCCTCGCTGACGTGGTTTGCCGTATCATTCCATAAGGAATTCCTCCTGGTGAAAGCGTGGGTCACGATCGCTTCATCCGGGAGTTCGGGAAGGCCATACTTGCTCACGGCTTTATTCACAATGCGGCGTTCGCGCGCTCTTTCGATTGCTGGTGAAGCTCAAAAAGTCCTACCTATGCAGATCAATATCCCGAGAACTATGAAAGTAACCCACGACTTCATGAGGTGTTAGTCGGCACGGCTCCACCTGCGATCCCGGAAATAATAGGGGGTTTTCGATCAGTGACTTCTTGAAGCTTCGACGGATACTCTCCGAATTTATCTTTATGGGCGTCCAATATCAGGATCGTTTCCCTCACAAACCTTTCAACTTCATAGCGACGATAACGAAAAATTCCCCCACTTGAAAAAAGAGTCGCTAACAAGAAGGCCGCAATCACGAGAAATTTTCCCACCCCACGATTTCCCAGCTTCTCTTGTTTACGATCATGCAGTTTGGAGAAAATTTAATAAAAACGAGACACAGAACACCAAGAGGAAGGAAGATGCAGTAGCCAAAGAGTTTAAACAAAAGCCGTCTCCCGTGAGGTAGCCCAGAAAACGTCCCACGATAGCTGAAACGACAAGCTCCGCTTTCATCATAAATCCAAAAGCTATCGGCCTGAATGATTATTTAGAGGCCAAAGTGAGCTCGAAACGCAGCGCCATCCTGACCAACTTCCTCGATTTCTCCATCGACTAAACCCAGCTGCGTTTTCAAATCTCCAGTTTCGAAAGTCTGGCGCAAGGCCAACAACTTCTTAAGATAGCTCTGTCGAAGCGATTCCAACTTAGTGTTGAATTCTTTCGTCCTTCTCGCCTGGCGCTCACGAGCCTTGGCGAGATCTTGAAGCACCTCGGCAGGAAAACCACCCAGGTCAATTTCTCCAGTAAAATCACCGTCATCTGGAATCTTTTCTTCAAAGGACTGATACACGGCCTCGAAAACTCTCTGATTGTTTTTGGACAGCAAACGGAACCAAGTATTCACATCAGAGACAAAGAAGTCACGATTACCCAGAAGATATTTGTTGTAGTCTTCAACCTCCTTGGTGACAAGGCGGCGGCCGACACCACGGAGTTTGGCAAGCTGGCCATTGGCTATATTTGGATTCTCGTTAACCACGGCCGGGACGTTGTCTCCATCCGTACTCCACTCAATGATAAATCCATCAGCATTCCCTGCCTTGGCACTGGCATCATCCCAACCGACTCCAGTAGAACTCTTGAGGTAGCGAAGGGAGCGATCGAGAGGTCCGCCATTAGGGGAATTCGGAGCCCAAGAGGCTTTTTCCCAAGGCTCACCATTTGTCCAATACCAGGTATCATCCTTCTTTCGACCACCCAACCAAACGGACTGTTCCGGAAGAAGGGAGGCGTCGAAAAATTTGCGCAGGAAGATTTCTTCAAGCGGTTTGGAGAAGACTGCCAGGTGTCCATCGGCAGAACTCGCAATCAAATCTGCTTCATTCCAGGACACTGGCTTTTGCACGAGCAGAAAATGACGATTTTCATGAGCCACGGTAGTAGGTGGCCAGGCCGGACTGGGAGAATCAAGCGTAGGCACAAGCCGCTCAAGTTGTGAGGCGAGGGATCCGGGATTCTGTCCGTCCTTGGACCACTGAATGACAAAGGGATTCTTTTCAGCATTGGGTCGAGCGCGGATCACGCCAGTATTGCTCAGAGATGCACAAGAGCCGAGGGTTGTTCCAGGATCTTTAAATTTCCACTCGTCCCCGGTGACCCAAGTCCAGCCGCCCTTGCCTTGGGCTCCTCCACCGATCCAAACACGCCGTAAATCAAGGTCGCTGATTTCCTTGGAAAGGAGATCGACGTCTGCCTGAGTGGATGGTGTGGCGAGATGGGCTCCATGGACTTCGGCAAATTCCGATGCTTCGGTCCAAGTCATGGGGCTCTTCACAATGAAAAGAAAATGGCTGCTGCGATCGATCGTATTGTCTGGGAAACGATCACGGCGTCCGTTGTAGAGTGCGGTCCGAAACTCGGCGAGACGCTCCATGGGCGTCTTGGCATTCTCGATCGCAAGCAAGCGCTTTCGCTCAATTTCAAGCTTTGCCTGACGGGCTTTTTCTTCCTCGGCCAGCATTGCCTTTTTTTCTTCATCGCGTTTCGTCTGCTCGATCTTGCCCTGACGCTCTGACTCATCGTTCTTATCTTTCAGCTCCTTGGCATCGCGATCCTTTTTGATTTTGGCCTGCTTATCCTGATAGAGACCCCACGTAAAAATGATGATCGGGATCAGGATCGCGATAATGATGAGATTCCGAATGATGGGCCAATTGCTGCCGGCCTGGACGGAAACGGCTGCTGGCGCTGCAGCCGCCGGTGGAGCAGATGGCTTGTCCCCCGTGTCATCAGGAGACGACTTTGGCAGTGGCTTAAGGCGTGATTTGGGGGCATTTTCTCCCTTGGGCAGAGGAACAAGTTTGGGCTTGCCGGAATCTTTGTCATCGAAGCCCTCATCGCCGGTCATCCGGCGCTTTAAGGTAGTCGCGGGCGCCTTGGTCTTGGCATCAGCCGCCGTGCGTACCTTCCGCTGTCCGCTCTTGCCAATATTCGAGAGGATCTTCTCGAGATCATCCGCCATTTCTTCGGCCGATTGGTAACGCAAGGCCGGATTACGGCGGGTCGCTTTTTTGAAAATTGGATCAAATCTCCGATCGCACTTGGCGATTGAAGAAGGAGGGCTCGCAGGCTCCTCGGGCATCTTGCCGGTGAGAAGTTCGTAAAGAATCACGCCGACTGCAAAGATGTCAGATTGGACCCCGATCGCCTTTGGATTGGAAAGGATCTCCGGAGCAGCATAGCCTGGTGTTCCAAAGACAGGACCATCCTCTGAATGCTCGGTATCGCTGGCTGCTGCGAGACCAAAGTCCCCGATCTTGGGTTTGGCATTGGGATCGAGGAGAATATTCGCCGGTTTGATGTCACGGTGAATGATATTGGCCTCGTGCGCGTGTGAGAGACCGCGACAAATTCCTACGATCAACTCGGCCGCAGTGGTCTGATCAATCGCTTTTCCGTAACTGGAATAGTAGAGCGACTTGCCCGCAACCAGTTCCATCACGATGAACGGCATGCCATCAGCTTCACCAAAATCGTAGATCCCGATAAGGTTGACATGATTGAGCTTGGCCATCGAACGAGCCTCGGCCTGAAATTGGTCCCGGAAAGACGGGTCCTCGCCAAATTCCTCGGGCAACAGCTTAATCGCCACATCCCGATCCAGGGAAATTTGGGTCGCCTTGTAAACCGCACCCATACCACCGGTCGCAATCAACGAGGACACTTCGTAACCATCTAGAAGATTGCTCAACTCGGACGGTTCCGGTGGATCAAATTGGATTGGTTCGCTCATGGGATCAGGAAATAAATCAGAAGATGTGGGAAACTGAGGGGGGAGACCGGAACAATGGCGAATCAAGGGTAGAGCGGCAATCCTTGATTTTCGAGGAACGCACGCCAATCTCCAAAGACAAACATCGATGAACGAAGAATTGATCTATGCAACATTGGGTGAAGAAGGTTTCACCCAACTGACTGCTAATTTTTATAAAAAAATGAAGTCGGACGATCTCGTTGGCCCGATGTATCCGGACGATGATTGGGAAGGTTCGGAAGAGCGTCTTCGCGACTTTCTCCTTTTTCGATTCGGCGCAGATCAACGCTATCTCGTAAAGCGAGGCCATCCAAGACTCCGGGGACGCCACATGCCATTTAAAATCGGTATCGCCGAGCGTGATCGTTGGATGAAGCTCATGGGGGAAGCAGCCGATGAAGTCATCGCCGACCCTTCCATCCGGACTTCGGTGATGGAATTCTTCGCGCAAGTCGCCGACTTTATGCGCAACCAACCAGAACCGCCCTGCGACCATGCTTGATCCTGTCATGGAACGTCGAGTCCCGGTACTCGTCCTGATCGGAGTGATTTCAATCATCTCCATCCTCAATCCGATCCACGGATTCGACGCCTGGATGATGACCCCGGTCAAAGTCGTCGACGCCTGGGAAGCGGCTTCGAACGGAAATCTTTCAGAAGGCGCTCTGGCAATATTAGCCACAACCCTAACGGCAGGATTCCTTCACGCCGATGCAGGCCATCTGGGCGGTAACATGCTCTTTCTCTGGATCTTCGGTGTCGTCGTCTGCGAACTTTGCGGATGGCGCTGGATGGTGGCGACCTTCCTTCTCACCACCATTGGGGGATCGGTGGGTCAGCTCTTACTCGATCCCGAGAGCTCCATTCCTGGATTGGGTGCGAGTGGTGGAGTGATGGGAATGGAAGGCTTTTACTTCGGCTTGGCCTTCCTCCATCCCCGCCCTGATTCGCACGTCTGGCCGCTTTCCCGGCCCGTGAGTTCCGGTCAGTTGGCTGCCGCAGGAGTGGTCGGAATTGCCTTTGACTTCATGGGCCTGATGGGTCCGCCCAGCAATATTGGTCACGGGGCACACATCGGAGGCTTCGTCACCGGCATCTTGCTGGCCACCCTTGCAAATCGCTTCGTTCCCCGCTCCGAAGAGTGGTAAGCGGCTTCATAGCAGTTCTTTCCGCGCGGACCCAAAAAGAGACGCGAGGAGCTCCCGAAAATCTGACAGCGATTCGGAGCTTAGTTGTCAGAAGTTCCACTGCGCTTGCGAGCGGCGAGGGGATGCGATGACACCGCCTTCATTTGATCGAGCCCGAGGAACTCGACCGTTCCGCCGGCGCGAGTGTAATCCTCCTCAAAATGATGAAGATTCTCCATGACCGAGTGGTCGATTACGACTGTTTTTGCGAGATCGAAAGCCACCGTTTTTCCCTCGGGAATCTTATCGAGCTTCTCTTTGATCCCGAGATAGTTGGTGAAAACAGCAGCGTCCCCCAAGTGAAGAACATGGCGGTCATTTGCCTCTTCCACTTCCACGCCGGCCCGGAAAAGAGACTTCAGGGAAGCACCACGACTCACGTGAATGATTGCTTTAAGAACCATCCCGGCAGCGATGCCGACAAGGAGATCTTTAGCCAGAGTGAAAACAATCGTGGTCACAAAGATCGCGAGTTGCTCACGCCCCACCTTGAGCATGTGAGCGAACTCCTTAGGGTGTGCCAATTTAATGCCCACTGCAATCAACATGGCAGCCAGAGCGGCATTCGGAATCAGTTCGAGAAGCTGGAAGGCCAAAAGTACCGAAAGAAGCAGAAAGAGTCCGTGAAAGAAGTTCGCCCAGCGCGTGCGGGCACCTTGGGCAACGTTGGCGGAACTGCGTGCAACTTCCGAAATCATGGGCAGGCCGCCCAAAAGTCCTGCAAGTGAGTTTGAGATACCAATGGCGACAATATCCTTGTTGGGATCAGCCTTCCGTTTCCAAGGATCAAGCATATCGATGGCCTTGACCGTAAGTAAGCTTTCCAGAGTTCCGACCAGCGAAACCATAATAACGAACTTGATAAAAATTCCAGTTTGGGAAACCCCGTCCATCGTGGCATTGATACCGACCTGATCGATGATCTTCCCCACTTTCACGAGAGTGTAATCAGGGGCATTCCCGCCAAGATCCATCATCAAACTTGCAGGAATAGCGAAGATCAAAACCAGCAAGGGCGCGGGGATGGCCTTCAAAAGGGGATGCTTCACAAAGCCCCAGCCCAGCATGATAGCCAGACTAACACCGCCAATAATACTGACCTGCGGATCAAGGGAGGCAAAGAAAGATGGAATCGCCGCGAACAAGGCAAAGGGGCTTAAACCTTTTGCAAGCAAGGGATCGACATTCAACAATACCGGGATCTGCTTGGCGATAATGATAAAGCCAATCGCTGCCAGCATGCCGTGAACGGCTGAGAGCGGGAAGATATCGACAAATTTTCCCCATTTCAAAACTCCCATGAGAATCTGAATAATTCCCGCGACCACCATCACTCCGAGAGCGAGGCGCCAACCTTCCATTCCCCCACCAAAAGCACCCACGGCATCGGCCACGATGACGATCAACCCCGCCGCCGGCCCCTTAATTGAAAGTTGGGATCCGGTGAAGAATGTCGCAACCAAGCCACCAATGATGGCCGTTAAAACTCCCATGATGGGAGGAAAGCCCGAGGCCGCTGCAATTCCGAGGCTGAGCGGAAGAGCGAGGAGGAAAACCACAAATCCTGAAGTAGCATCCTTACCAAAATTTTGCTTCAAGCCCTCAATTCCATCCTTAGGTGGGATAAGCATTTCCTGATGATTTTTCATAAATTGATTCTAAAAGTTAATAGAAATTTTGCCGGCCAATCACGGTGAGACAACTCCTTCTACGACGACCGAATACTGGTTCTCTCAGGAGGCTCGGAAGGTGGAATATCCCAAACCACTCGAAGCGTCAACAGGTTGTCAATAGGTTCCGAAAAAGAATCAAAGCGCCCCGATAAATGGGAAACGCTATTCCGGCAACTTAGGGTGGAGCGCAGCATAGTCTTGGTTGTCACAACATTACCAATTTTTCCAAACTCAACCTAAAATTCCGGCTAACTCTTTTCCTAAGAACGCTGAATGAGATTCAGAACCTCTTCGCGCGAAGCCGAATTAGAACGAAAAATCCCTCGCATAGAAGAAGTTACAGTGCGGGCCCCCGGTTTGCGAATTCCACGCATCGACATGCAGAGATGTTCGGCTTCAAGCACGACCGCGGTCCCCCGTGGCGATAATTTTTCGTCAATGGCATCGGCGATCTCACCAGTAAGTCGTTCCTGCACTTGGGGACGACGGGCAAAACCATCCACCAATCTCGCCAACTTGGACAATCCGGTGATCCGGCCATTCTTCTCGGGCAGATAGGCCACGTGGGCCTTACCAAAGAACGGGATAAGATGGTGTTCGCAAATAGAATAAAAAGTAATATCACGCACCACGATAATTTCGTCGTGCTCCACCTGGAACGTCTTGTCGAGGTGATCGGCCGGTTCCTCGCGCAACCCGCTGCAAATCTCACCGTACATCCGCGCAACCCGCGCCGGAGTATCTAGCAGGCCATCCCGCTCAGGATCTTCGCCAATTGCACCTAAAATCTCGCGCACGGCATGTTCGATACGGGCAAAATCAATGTCTTTAGAATCGCTCATGGGGAATACTGGATATCTCTTACATGACCAAAGGCCATTTGACCAGCGGACCCAGTAAAATATCAGTGGGGCTCTGTTCCGTTTTCTTGGAAGATCTCTCTTGGGCCCGGCATTTTATCGAAATATCTCAGATCTCTCTCGTCCTTCTTTGGGTCGCAAAAACGTTAACCTTCGGTGGGATTAAATTGACCAATCCGAATCAACTCGACCACAACTAGTTAGGTGAGTTGGTGTCCTTCGACCCCAAAAGTAAGAAAATTCCATCGGGAAATCTCGCGCTAGAAATTCAGAGAGTAACCCGCCCCACCCAGCGTGGTCGCAATCATGTTTGGAATTACGTAACAATCAACAACACGGATGCTGAAGGCGAAAAGCTCGACATCAGCACCACTCCCGCCGACCTGAGCACAAAGAACATCTTTCTGGGCGTCAATCTGGAAGAGGACGATGATTACTATCTCATCGACGACGGTAGATACCAATTTCGCCTCCGAAACTATCGCGGTAAATTGTCAAAAACCATCTCGCTCAACGACCTTCTCAATTAGTGCGGCGGTTATGAAAACCAGGGAAAAAATGCCAAAAACAAAAAGGTGGCAACCATGCCCCTTGACTTGGCAAATAATCCAACTTTTTCAACCTGAACCAGCTCCCTCGCCACATCATCCGTCAAGACCTCATCATTGCCCTTGGCTCCGTAGTTCTGATGCTAGTTCTCACCCTTTGCGTCTTCGCTCATGAAGGTAGCGTTATCATTATTTGCCTAAACAGCCTTCGGATTCTCCTTTCGAACCGAATGGCCTGGAATCAGCATTCCGGAGACTGCTTCTTCTTTGTCCACGGCAGTTGCCCGCGCGCGAAAGGCTTCTCCACGAGAAGATAGATGAACCCGCAACCAATGATGATAACGACAGCCATGCCAACCAAAATGAAGGCATTTCGCGGCCAGTCGCCTTCCTGATAAGTCACCACCGAACCCAAAATATGTGGTCCAAATATTGTGTGGATGAAGAAGTTGTGGAAGAGGTAAATTGTGTAGCACATCATTCCCACCGCCGTGACCCAGCGATTCCGGAAGATCACACTCAAATATCGGCTCGTTAATACACACCAAAAAGCGAGCAGAAGAACAAAGGGGCGAGGGCTCACCTTGAAGTAATAGTCGATGAGGACAAAAACCGCGATCCAAACGGGAACCCCAATCACATCAGACCAAACTGTTCCGCCTTTTTTACGCAGATTCGTCAG
The DNA here is from genome assembly GCA_039768565.1 of Akkermansiaceae bacterium. GTDB lineage: Bacteria > Verrucomicrobiota > Verrucomicrobiia > Verrucomicrobiales > Akkermansiaceae > SW10. The sequence goes on from JBDNAG010000162.1 coordinate 9,472, forward strand.
CACCGGTGACAGGTAGAGATCCGCGAGCAAGAGGCCGGGCAGAAACCAATTCAACTGGCGAATCACCGTGTAGTGCCAAATGCTGTCAGTGAAGGCCGGCCAGGCACCACCACAAAATTGATCAACGGCAAGTATCCCGAATACAAGCAGGGAACGCCGGATCATTTTTGGCAGGGCAAAGACACGGCACAGGAATGGAACAATCAGATAGAATTGCACTTCAATTTCCAACGTCCACGCCACAAAAAGAAGCGGATTGTGTTGCCCGTCATAAATCAATCCGTGGGCATAGATGAGGCCCGACAAATAATTGGGAAGCTTCGCAAAGCCGTTTTGGTAGTAGCCGATTGAGAGAATGAAAAAGAAGGTCAGGGCAATGAAATACGGGATTTCTATCCTGATTAAGCGACGCTTGAAGTATTTCTTCACCAGAGGTTTGTCCTCACCCCGGAGATAGTGCGCGGCATAAGGAAGTGACAAAACCAGCCCCGATATCAGAAAGAAAATCTGCACCCCAAACCATCCCCTCCCCATCATGGCATGTGGAAGATGGGCAAAGGCAGTGCCCGGATCCTCTGCGAGAAGTTCGGTAACCGTGGAAGGCTCGCTACCGCTTGTGAAAAATCCGTGCGAATGGAAAAGCACGACAAGAACAACGGCAAGACAGCGCAGGCCATCGATCTCCGGGAGGTAGCGACCCGAAGAGGTCTTCCGTTGAAATGGGTCGAGGATACGATCGGACCACGATGCCTTCGTTCCTTCCTTGGTCGCCATGGGCGGGATCCTAGGCGGAAAATCCCGGCCGAAAAGGAAAGACCACGATCGAATTATCTCATATCATTTCACCCCATTTTGCCTCATCCTTAAAACGTCATGCCGCATCAATCAAACGATCCTCTTCACGGAGTGAAACTCGAGCAAATGCTCATTCATCTGGAAGATCAATACGGTTGGGATGAACTTGCAGACCGCATTCGGATCCGGTGCTTTGCCAATGACCCTTCTCTGAAGTCCTGCCTCAAGTTTCTTCGGAAAACTCCCTGGGCTCGCAACAAGGTTGAAAACCTTTACCGCGAGTCGATTACTTAGAGTCCTTCTTCTTTGGAGGCTCGGGAGCCGGAGCCGCTGCCATCTTGTGAAAGGTCGCTGGTACTGGTGCGGTGAAAGTCATGCGCTCTCTCGAATAGGGATGATCAAAGCTCAACTCCTGAGCATGCAAAGCGAGGCGCTTGTTGTCGCGAATTTTGCGGCCGTATTTTCCATCACCCACGATGGGCCAGCCTTTGTCGGCAAGGTGCACCCGGATCTGATTTTTACGCCCAGTCAGTAAATGAATCTCCAGCAATGTCCGTTCTCCCACCGTCTTAATCACTTTGTATTCCGTCGTCGACAGCTTACCCTTCCTCTTGTCAGTCGATGAGAAAACGCGGCGCGCATCATTCTCGATCAGATAACTTTCGATCATTCCCTCCGCAGGGTCCGGATGCCCCTCGACAAACGCCAGATAGGTTTTGGCCGCCTTCTGCCAATTTTCCTGCAGTATGAGCTTGGCCTTTTCGGTTCGGGCAAAAACAAGGACGCCGGATGTGTCACGATCAAGACGATGCACTACAAAAATACGCTCACGTGATTTGTAGTTTCCTTTTTTCACATAGTCATCGAGTGCTGCATGTGCGGTACGCCCACCATCGCGCCCAGTTCCAATGGTCAAAAGCCCGGCGGTTTTGTTGACTACGACGATGTCGCGATCCTCATGAAGAATATCGAGACCCATCGGTTGATGCTTGCGCCTGCCACGCTTCTTTTTCTCTCCGGCCACGCCACAGCTTGATCCGGTTTGCCTCAGCGGGAAAGCGAAAGGTGACAGGGCCGACCCTCTTACTGTCATCTTTCTCTGATTCACACCGTCTAGTTATTTATGCTTGCTGCGACTCCATGGAAATTTTTAGCTCACCGCATGGATAAGTTTACTGCGCCCTTGGTAACTTTTGCCCGGTTGGTTGTCCTAGCATTAGTTCAATCAGGCACCACAGTAGCCCAGCTAGCCCCCAATGATCCCAGCATCGCAGCTGGCTTAGGCGTCTGGCTGAAAGATGCCTCTACAAACTTCAATCCGACCAACGGGATCTGGACGGACTCCAGCGGCAATGAACGCCACGCGACTCCCGTCGGCGAGGTGAATATCGCAGATCTCAGAACCTTTGTGGCGCCCGTCCCATCCACTACTTCCGGAGGTCAGTTTTCTGACAACGATCTGGCTGCTGTTAAATTTAGTGCCGACATTGACGACCTTCTTTTGGTGGAGGAAATCAACGATGGGACCGGCCTTTCCGACCTGACCCTCATTATCGTTTATAACACAGATCTTCTCACGGGGATCCCCAGTCAGATCCGACCAATCGGAATCGGATCTATGTCAGCTCAACAAACGAATCCGGGAGACCATTTCAATCTCGCAAGCGACCCTTCCATCAGAAAGGACAATGGCCAGTTCGGAGCAAATAGCTATACTCAGGTCTTTCCAAACCAGACCACCTTTATCCGCATCGCCCGCATGTCGAGCACCTCAAATACCATCGATGAATGGTTCAATGAAGATGGCACCTTGCTAAAAGTACTCTCGGTAGATGGTTCATCCTTCACCACCAGCTCTGACAACTTCTATCTGGGCGACTTACGCGCTGGAGCTACTGGGACCCCTGGATCCAATGGACCCAATCCGGCCTTGGGAGATTTCGACATTGTGCAAGCCATCGCTTACACCACTGCGCTGACAGATCAACAAATTGAAGATCTCAACGAATGGCTCGTCAAAAACCCGGGTGGATCGGGAGGAAATTTCGGCTCCAGTGACCTCGCATTCACCAACATCTCGATCAGCGAAGACCAAGCAAGTGCCACCCTCACCTGGCAATCCAAGCCCGGCAGGGAGTATGCCATCGATCTCTCATACAACCTCATGGATGGCAGCTGGCTCGAACTCAATGACGATATCGATTCAGACGGTGAAGAGACCACAGCTAGTGTTCCAACCTATATTGGAGAAGTGCCTGCCAATCTCCCAAAGAATGCCTATTTCCGGGTCAGGGAATTATCGTTTAACTAGGTCAGATCAGACCAACTGCTCCAAAAGGCCAGTCGCCCAGTATTCCTACAAATGGAGTTTCATTTCTCCAACCATCTTCTCACCACTAGTTGTTATGGCATGATTGTAGTGATTCATATGTGATCCAGCCCCTGCGAGAGACAAAAAGCTCCCGCCGTGAAGATAATCTAGGAGGCGTCATAATTACGACCGGAAGGAGATTCTCACTGCAAAAAGTTTTGATTTGCCTAAGATAGGTGAGCATGGACTCGGAGTGAGCAGTCTGCTGGATCTAATAATGGGATGAGCTTCGGGACCGGGAACCTGTTCTGGAGATGCGATTGAACCAGCACAGAACAGCGGAGATACAGAAGGTTCCGAGAAGTATCAGCTTCAAAACCCAAACTGTTTGGGGGGTAGGTTAGACGAGAGACTCAACACCGGCGTAGCCGAAGCCGGGACCACTCAGAGTGCTGAGATCAAGAACACCATTTCGGCGTTGATAAAGCCCAGGATGAACCTTGAGAAACTCAGATGAAGCTTCGGGGTAGAACTGCATCGCGTTACTTTCAACTCCGCAGATGGTGCCGGCGTATGCGGCGAGAAGGACGTGGGGCACTTGTGCAAGTCTGGGATTGGTGAGGTCCTGGACCATGAGGGTCATATCGTGCTCCTTAGCCCAGCACAAGCTGAGGA
>JBDNAG010000163.1:0-4019 GCA_039768565.1 Akkermansiaceae bacterium
CATACAGTATGAAGCCGTCGTCGTAGTTGATCAGTAAGCCAAGGCCTTTTAGTTCAGCTTCCTTTGGGAGCTCGAATTCCCGCCTGATGAAGATGGACAGATATTTGTTCTCCATGTCGGTAATGATCGTTTTATCGTCATTATCGGCATATCCAAATCCTGCTTTCCCCGTTTTCCAGTCTGAAGCCTTAGAGTCAAATGAGAGGTTTGTCCAACGGAAGCTTTCTGGTCTCTTGCCGCCATCCAAATATTGCCACTGCGCTTCCTTAGGGATTATATACTGTGCTTTACCCTTCCCTAAGGAGGTGAGTTTTAAGTGCGAATCTTTTTTGGATCTTAGCGTTCCATTCCAACGGTAAAAATTACTTTGGGTTTTCTGATTGGAGATCTTTTTAATTTCAAAATTATCACCTCGGTAGATGATCCACTCACCTTCTATTTGTGATGCAAGATCTGGGGTCTGCTGAGCAAGACTGGATTGGAGAAGGATACCTGCGAAAAAGAAAAAATTCGACAGATTATGAGGTGATCGGATTTTCATATTGATTTGCGATTAATTGATAGACGTAACAGTCTTCTTTTATACATGCGCAAAACTTTGAAATTTGTGTCGTCTTTTTTTTGGGGTCCCGAAAAAGGAAAGTAATGAAAAGAGGTCAATATTCTGCTTGTGGAGTTTTCGCCGGAGCGAGAGGAGATAGTGGTTGTGCTCTGGCTGTCCCTGCTTCAGTTAGTTCTCATATCCGTAGCTTCTAGCATCACGATGCGACGTGGCTTGGATGCGACTGTGGGAAGTGACTTTGCCACTTTGGTTGGTGTGACGGCTGCTAGTGCTGAGGGATCGGGCGGGTTGTTGAATGGGGAGTGGTGTCACACCCGAAGTTGGAATCGGCTGGTCATTGGGACGGTGAACCTGAACCGGATGCTCTCTTCCGATAGAGGGTGGCAGACCTGCAACGTAGGAAGAAGCAATGAGAGAGAGGTTTATCCTATTACTGATGTTTTTTGGAGCGTTACTTTGTGACGCTGAGGAGAAACAGAAACCGGGTCTTGGAATGTGGGTCTGGCCTCAAAAGGCCTTCGATACCGCAGAATCTAGGAAGAAGCTGCTCGCCTTCTGTGTCGAGGAAGGGATCACGCACCTTGATCAACATGTCGGCATTAAGAAAAGCGCTTCCGGGCCTTCCCTGCAAAACGCCGAAGCACTGGCAAAGTTGGTCATCGCAGCTCGCAAGCAAGGGGTTACAATCAACGCCCTCCAGGGCAGTGGGAAAATGTTCTTCGAACATAACCACGAGAGGGCGCTCCAGAATTTACGTGAAGTTGTCGCTTTCGACAAAGGACTGCCCACGGGCATCCGGCTCTCTGGTGTGAAATATGACGTGGAACCTTACGGGACTTCGGAATGGAAGAGTGGAGGAGAGAGACGGAAGAAAGTTATCCTGGATTACCTTTCCTTTCTGGTGAAAGCGAAAGCCTTCCTGAGTAAGGAGGCTCCGCACTTGGCGCTCACCGTGGATGTTCCCTTCTGGTGGGACAAGAAAGAGTTTGCCTTGGTTTTTGACGGGAATGAGAAGACCTTCATCCAGCATGTTCAGGACCTGACTGACTCTATTACCATCATGTCTTACAGGCCGGATTCAAGGGCGGTCATGAAGTGTGTGGAACTGGAGCTCGCCTATGCTGGGAAAATTGGGAAGAGCATCTGTCCCGCGCTTGAGACAGGAGAGTTAAAGGGAGCAGAAAGTTGGATCTCCTTCCACGGAAAGTCTCCATCGGTCTTTCGGCAAGCCGTGAGCGAGCTGCAGCAATCTCTTGCGGCGAATGCAGCGACCAAGTGCATCATGATTCATCACTACAATAGTCTCGTCACGTATCTTGCCACAACCCCCGACAAGCCGGATCCAGGCGGCGGGCTCTAGCTGCTGCTGATAATTTTCACAGGGATTTAGCGAGTGGCTTCGAGGGGGATTGAGCTTGTTCTTTGCCGTGGCAATTTTAAAGGGAGGCTTTGTAATACGATTGACATCTGATTGCCCCAGGTGATCAATCTTTTAGCCGGCTCCTTGCTCTTTTTAACTCAGAATCCTACAATCAAGATGAGTTGGTAGGTGTGAATCCAAGAAGCGGGTGACTCACAATGTGGAGACCGACCTCATTTAGGGTAGCAACCCAACGAAAAACGAACCGATGAAAACATCAATATTTACCACAGCTACAATTTGCCTAGCCTGCATAAACTTGCCTGCTCTCGCTCACGAGGTGAAAAATGGAAGCGAGGATCACACCCATACTATCGCCACGTCGGATGCGGCTACTGTTGTTGCCACGACTGGTCAGGGTGATTTCATCTTTGAGTGGGACGAGGCCTTAACCAAGAATTTCCCGGAGGATGCGAAAGCGTTTGAGCCGCGCATGCATGGTGGATTCACCGAGGATGCGGGTGGTACCATTTACACCGGGATCCCGGGCTACGGCTTGTGCTCGATCAGCGAAGATCTGAAAACGTGGAAGAAGCTTGGTAGCGATCCGCGGCTCAAAGGAACGATCCACGGCCAGGTATTCTTCGTTCACAAGGGGAAGAAGCTCCTCGCCCTTGCGCAGCCGAGCGATAAGCGAATATTGATCACGGACCTGCAAGGAGAGGTGCTTCAAGAGATTGGCTGCCCGACTGGTAAGACCTTCGTTTTTGAGCCTGCAAAAACCTATTATGCGGGCGAGAAGCCAAATTTTGCGGTGACCGATATCACTTATCTTGATGGAGTTCTCTACGCAGTCACCGGATATTCACCGGGTGATTTCGTCCTGACTCTTACTGAAAGTGATGGGAAATGGGGTTGGGGAACGCTCGCTTGGGGAGGTCGGGGAAAGCAGCCTGGACAGTTCAGTACCGCCCACGGAATATTTGCCCACAAAGGTGACATTTACGTGGCTAATCGTGCTGCCCATCAGATTGTTCACTTTTCCAAAGACGGCAAGTTCGTCAAGCTTCTCGCCGAGATCCCGTCGGGTAACCTGATCTGTAACGTCTCGTATCTCAGAGAACACTTTTTCTTCAATGCCCTCAGTCCGATTTCTGGTAACAAGACTGCTGCAATCTTTGCGCACTCGGGCAAGAAACTTGTTTCCACCATCATTCCCGGCGAGCTGGGCATCCCGGTGCTGAAGAACATCCACCACGTGTGGCCGCATGAAATCCCCGGAGCTAATGGTAAAAAAGAGCTCGTGCTCCTCGTTCACGGTTGGAACAAGGGGAAGTATGCCGTGCTACGTCAGGTCACTGGTAAATAGGCTGTGGCGGATACCTGGTTTTTTACCGTAATGCTTAGGGTGCTACCTTTGGGACCGAAGTGGGGAAGGCTTCCGCTATTATCGATAGTGGCAACGCCTTCCTCGGGATCAGCGATTCACCCTCTGACTTCGATAATTTCGGTCGATTGCGAGGTTAGGTTTTTGGCGCCATCTGTAGTGATGAAAATGGTGTCCTCGATTCGGATTCCGAATTTGTTCTCGAGATAGATGCCGGGTTCGATGGTGAGGGTCATACCGGGTTTTAGGGGGACTTCCGGGGTGTTTTTGGAGAGGTTGAGGCCTGGGTCATGGGTTTGGAGTCCGATGCTATGACCGAGACCGTGGGTGAAAGTATTTCCGTGGCCGGAGGCCTCGATGATGTCGCGAGCGATACGGTCGAGATCGTGATTGGTGGCTCCGGGGCGGGCGGCGTCGATGGCGGCCTGACGAGCTGAGTTGACGATCTGATGGATCTCCCGCATTTCGGAGGAAGGCTTTCCAAGGCAGACCACGCGGGTCATGTCGGATGCGTATCCCTGGTGGAAAACTCCATGATCGATGAGTAGGAGGTCGCCGGGGCGGGTGATGGTTTGATCGGGGAGGTGGTGGATCTCCCAGCAGCTAGGACCGCAGGCGACAATGGGATTGAAGGAATATCCATCGACCTCCTCGCGAGTAGCCATTTCAGAAAGGATGATTCCTTGAAGTCCTCGCTCGGTCATGCCGGG
>JBDNAG010000164.1:0-20194 GCA_039768565.1 Akkermansiaceae bacterium
CCTCCGCCTGCCATCCAGGTCGTGAAACAGCGCGGGTGATGGTCCCGGCCATAGTTATTCTCGGTGAGCTTGCCCTGGCAGTAAGCAGTCCGACCAAACTCTCCGCCCCAAACGACGAGAGTGTCTTCGAGCATTCCACGTTCCTTGAGATCGGTGATAAGTGCGGCGCATGCCTGATCGATATCCTTGCACTGTGATTCGTGCTCTTTGGGGAGATTATTATGAGCGTCCCATCCACGATGGAAAATCTGAATATTGCGGACACCGCGCTCGGCCAGCCTTCGTGCGTTAAGGCAGCAGGCGGCGAAGCTCCCCGGCTTTCTGGCATCTTCGCCGTAGAGCTTGAAGGTTGCTTCTTTTTCGTTTGAGAGGTCCATCAATTCCGGAACCGATGTCTGCATGCGATAGGCCATCTCGTGTTGCTTGATTCGGGCTAAAATCTCAGGGTCACCGAATTGATCATGCTGAGCCTGATTGAGGACCGCGAGGGTGTCGAGTTGAGCTCGTCGATCGGTTCGGGAAACACCCTTTGGGTTATTGAGGTAAAGTACGGGGTCCCCCTGACTTCTCAGAAGAACACCTTGATGTTCCGACGGGAGGAAACCCGGCCCCCAGAGCCGGCTAAAGAGGCTTTGCTCGCCAAAGTTGGTCTTTGCGTGCATCACGATGTAACCGGGGAGATCATCATTCATCCGACCCAGCCCGTAGCTAAGCCAGGACCCGAAGCTCGGGCGACCGGGGATCTGACTACCGGTTTGAATGTAGGTGACAGCCGGATCGTGGTTGATGGCTTCGGTGAAGGTGCTGTTGATGACACAAAGTTCTTTTGCGACCTTGGCCGTATGAGGAAGGAGTTCACTCACCCAGACTCCCTGATCGTTATTATCGTGTTTCTTAAACTCATATTTCGACGGGCAAAGCGGAAGGTTTTTTTGGCGCGAAGTCATCCCGGTGATTCGCTGCCCGTCGCGGACGTGTTCGGGAAGATCCTTGCCGAACATTTCCTTCATTTTCGGTTTGTAGTCCCACATGTCATGCTGACTGGGGCCACCGCTCATGAAGAGGTAGATAACACGTTTGGCTTTGGCTGGATGGTGCAAACCTTCGGGGCTATCCGGGGTTTGAGCCAAGAGATCTGCGCCAAGCAGTTGCGCCATCGTCGCAGTGCCCAGTCCGAGAGCACTCCGCCCAAAGAGTTGGCGGCGGGTCATATTGAGGTCGAATTCGGATGCTTGATTCATTGGGAATGAAGATTGGAAGTTAAAAAAGTGAGAGGGCGATATCACTTGCGAGGACAGTCGTGACAAGTTGGGTCCATGCTGCTAATTCGGCTGGATCTAGTTTCGGATTCATAGGCGCGTCTCCAGTACTAAGGAGGGCTTTGGCTTCGTCGGGAGTTGTGTCGTAGCGCTCCTTCATGGTTGATAGGAGATCAAGGCAGGCTTTGCTCTCGCGAGGCAATGACTCGCGGCAGGCGAGTAACTTATAGAGATGGTTTAGACGGGCACCGTCATCCCGGGATGATTTGATCAACCGCTCGGCAAGCTTGCGCGCCATTTCAATTCGTTGGGTTTCATTAAGAAGAGCCAATGACTGTAACGCTGTGCTGCTACGTGAACGCTTCACACAACTGGATTCACGGTTGGGAGCGTCAAAGAGGGTCATCATGGGGTGTGGGCTTGTTCGCTTCCAGTAAACGTAAAGGCTGCGGCGGTAGAGTTTGTCACCTTTATCCTGCACGTAGTTTTTTGTGTTACTGGCAGGGTGCATGAGCGCCTTCCAAAGTCCAACCGGCTGATAAGGTTTTACGCCTTCACCGCCCATGGTTGGATCAAGGAGACCGCTAGTCCATAGTCCTATGTCACGAATGACTTCGGCATCTAGCCGGAAACCCGGACCGCGTGCGAAGAGCCGATTTTGGGGGTCTTCCAACTCCGGGCGACGCCGCGAGCTCTGCTTAAAGGTCTGGCTCGTCACCATGAGACGAAGGATATGTTTCAGGTCCCAGTCTTGTTCACGAAATTCAACGGCTAACCAGTCGAGCAATTCAGGATGGGTGGCTTGTTCTCCCTGAAGTCCAAAATCTTCTGGTGTACGAACCAGGCCGTATCCAAATACTCTTTGCCACATTCGATTTACCAGAACACGGGTTACGAGAGGGTGTTTGTCGGCGGTGAGCCACTGGGCGAGACCGAGACGATTACGTGGAGCATCTTCAGGAAAACTTCCCATTACCGCGGGAACATCAGGTTGAAGGGCTTCGCCAATGGGGCTGTGGTATTCGCCTCGTTGCAGTATTTTTGTCTCTCGTGGTTTAGGGAGTTCCTGGGCGACTAGAGTCGTCGTAGTAAACATCTTGGCGGGGTCTGCTTTGCCTGTGTTAAGCGCTTCCCATTCTTTCGGCGTGGCGGGGGCCTTAATAGCAGGGCCGTGGTCGTATTTGTTGCCATCAAGCGGGCTTTCGGCGGTACTGTTGAAGAAAGCCAGAAGGCTGAAGTATTCCTTGTGAGTGATGGGGTCATACTTGTGTGTGTGACATCTTGAGCATGACATCGTCATCCCGAGCATGACTGTCCCTAATGTCTCGGTGCGATCGAAGTTGTTTTTGGCCTGAAATTCAGCGGCTATCGCTCCACCCTCGGAAGTTGTAGGGTTCATTCTCACATAACCCGTGGCGATTTTTTGGGTTATGGTCGGATTAGGAAGAAGGTCGCCGGCGAGTTGCCAGGTAACAAAATCATTGATTGGAAGATTTTCGTTGAAGGACCGAACCACCCAGTCGCGGTAGGGATAAATACCACGTTTGTTGTCGAGGTGGAGACCGTGAGTGTCGCCGTAGCGAATCGCATCGAGCCAGTAGCGGGCCTGGTGCTCACCGTATTTGGGGGAAGCCAGGAGTTTATCAACAAAGCGCCCGTAGGCAGAAAATGATTTGTCTGCGAGAAATTGATCGAGGAGTTCCTTTTCCGGAGGGAGCCCGGTGAGGATTAAAGCTGCACGGCGAGCAAGAATGTCCCGTGAGGCTTCCTTGGCAAAAGAAATGGAAGGCTTTCGGAACTTGAGACCCTCCTCGACATAGTAATCGATGACTTTCGATTTAGGTGCGCTTTCTGTTTTGATGGGAGGCACAAAAGCCCAGTGGGAGGCATATTTTCCACCTTGTTTGACCCAGCGGGTAAGGATTTCCTTTTCCTTCTTGGTCAATGCTTTGCCATCGTCTTCCGGCGGCATGGGATCGTCTTTGTCGTGAATCCGGAAAATGATCTCACTGTCCTCTAAATTGTCGGGATCGATGGATCGAATTCCTTTTCGATCTTTGGTGGCGGCTTTGTAGCTATCCAGCCGAAGATCTTTGGCCTTTTTCGTGTCGGGTCCGTGACAGGCAAAGCATTTGTCCGAGAGAATAGGCAGAACTTCGCGCGCGAAATCGATCTTTTCCTCTCCTTGGAGTGGATTGAAGAGAAACAGGCTGACGAGAGCAATTCTTTGGGTGCGTTTCAAAACCATAAAATCGGGTGATAATTAGCCTACGTGGTATGGTCCGTCGATCCATCAGGACACTTTTGTGAGTTTCCAAAAATCAGGACGAAGTTATGGTCCCCCTCAGAGATTCCTATAATGTCGAAGCCTTCGTTTCACCAAAGACTCTTCCTTCGTCTCACTGATTCCACTCCCGGTGAAGCAGAAGGTGATGTTCCGGGCAATTTTTGCAGACTATTGCTATCAAGCACCGGTATTAAAATTGCCGACCGATTGGCTAGTCCCAAGACCACGCTTGCTTGGTTGCTTCAAGCGTTGGGAGCACCTGCGATTTGCATCGGGATCATTGTTCCCCTGAGAGAGTCAGGAGCGCTTTTACCTCAACCATTTCTTGGGAATTATCTTAAACGTTTTCCAAAGCGAAAATGGGCATGGTCTCTTGGGGCGACCCTGCAGGGATCAGCGATTGCAGGCTGCGCAGCGGTGGCATTAACGTTGACAGGCGTTTCGGCAGGCCTGGCGGTTATTTGTCTGCTCATCTGTTTTAGCCTAGCCAGAGGAGTCAGTTCGGTGACGTCCAAGGATCTTTTGGGAAAGACGATTCCAAAAAGTAAAAGAGGCCAACTCACGGGCTGGTCGGGGTCGATCAGCGGATTGATTGCGGTTCTTGCAGCGATTTTGCTGATTTTCGTCGATGAAGAGAAATCGATCCGGAGTTACGCAGTCTATTTGGGAGCCGCGGCTGCAATTTGGTGGATCTCAGCGTTTGTGTATCTGGGAGTATCGGAGCCCGAGGGCGAGGTCGAAAGAATGGGCTCACTTAGCGAGGGGGTGCTCAAACAGTTTGGTCTCCTCAAGACGGATATGGATTTTAGAAATTTCTTGATCGTCCGTGCCTTCGCCATTGGATCAGGGCTTTCCACTCCGTTCATTATTGCGCTTGCTCACGACCGGCTTGGCGGCGCGGCGCTATGGCTCGGGATCTTCATGGTTGTTGAAGGACTCTCAGCAGCGCTGACCGGGCCGATTTGGGGGAAGTGGGCGGATCGATCAAGCCGTGCCGTACTGAGGGGGGCGATGTTATTGGTCTCGGTGCTTTTGTTGGCTGTTGTGGTTTTCGCAGTTTGGGGCGAAGGAGAGATAGCCAATCGTATTTTTTTCCCAGTTATATTTTTCCTCCTTGGCTCTGCCCATACAGGTGTTCGAATAGGGCGGCAGACCTACGTTGTCGATATGGCCGAGGGAATCAAGCGAATGGACTATGTCGCTGTCGGTAATTCTCTAATCGGAATAGTCCTGATTATTGCTGGGGTTCTCACAGGATTGGCGGCCCTAGTCTCTATTCCGTTTGCTCTTGGGATTTTTTCCGTAACTGCAGCCGCCGGAGCTCTTTATGGACAATGTTTACCCTCGGTAAATCAGGCCTAATCTATTTCGGGTGTCTGTCCTGCCACCTAACTCAAGAAAACGCGGGCGGACGGTTCGCCACGCTCAATTTGAGTGTCCGAAGTCTTTCGCTTGCGGGGGTGCTAATCGGCTGTCACTCTTCCGTTATGAATTCGATTACTAACTTGATCCGCTTCTGGATCCTGATGGCCATCCTCGGGTCATCGGCGTCAGGCGCTGACGACCCTCCACTGTTTTACCCATTTAAGGTAAGAATTGGGGATCAGGAGGCCACCATCAAAGACTCCAGTGATTTATTCGCCATCGTTGAGAAACCAGTGAAAGCTGAAAATCTTCTTAAGGTTGACAAGGAGGCTGACTTTTTAATCGCGAGCGCCTACCCCTGCAAAGTAGACGGAACGATTCTTGACGGGAACCACGTCATTGCGATTTACGCACCGAAAGCCAAATCATTACCGCTGATCAGCACTCTGAAAAAAAAACCATTGAAGCCCGGGACGTATCTCATGAATGTAGTCGCACATGGTAAGACTTCCCGGGTTGTTTTTACGATCGCAGATCCGCAAGGGGGAATTCAGCTCCCCAAAGTTAGTGACATCATCACATTCTTAAAAGGTGACTCCTAGCAAACTTTGAGTCAGGAGGAAAAACAGGTGCAGTGGGTCATCCGCGAAGCGCCCGAAGATTGGGAGAATCTGGTTCCGGAAGGAATGCCTCAGATTCTTGGCCGCTTGCTTGCACAACGGGGGATCAAACATGATGAGGTTGAACGTTTTCTGCGTCCTCGTCTCGCCGAGTTGACCGATCCCTTCGAGATTCCAGAGATCGACCTCGCAGTTGACCGAATCTTGCATGCCGTGGATCAAAAGGAGCGCGTTTGTATTTATGGGGACTACGATGTCGATGGAGTAAGTTCGATTGCGGTTCTTCGCACGACCTTGGAAGCTTATGGGTTAAAGCCATACTCATTCATTCCTCGCCGGAGCAGTGAAGGTTATGGCTTGAGCGATCGAGGGCTTGAGCGCTGCCTAAATCAGTGCGGAAAGCCGGATCTCATGATTTCGGTCGATTGCGGAACCGTCTCAAACGATGCAATTGCAACGCTGAAGACAAAAGGAATCGAAACCGTTGTGGTAGATCACCACGAGATTGGTCCAGACGGGCGGCCTGATTGTGTTGCATTGGTGAACCCCAAAGCTTCACGTGATCCGCGGGAATATCTTTGCGCAGCAGGGGTCGTTTTTAAGCTGGCCCATGCGTTGTTAAAACAAAGGCCGATTGAAAATTTCGACCTGAAATCAGTAATTGATCTGGTGGCGGTTGCGACCATTTCAGATATCGTTCCTCTGGTGGACGAAAACCGTCTTTTGGTGAGACATGGCTTACGGAAGCTCGAGAACTCGGTGAGACCGGGACTTCGAGCTCTTTTGAAACTGACTGGGACCGAGGGAAGGCTGAGCAGTGCTGACATCGGCTTCCGGATTGGACCGAGATTGAATGCTGCCGGTCGGATGGATCAACCAGAGCAAGCCCTCGCAACTCTGATGACGGAATGCTCAAACGAAGCCCTTGATCTTGCAGACGAGTTGGAGAATTTCAACCGAAACCGCCAACAACTCGAGCAAGCAATCTTCGCGGAAGCGATGGCGATGTTGGCGGAAAGTAGCAACGCTCCAGTCATCGTATTAGGTTCCCGATCCTGGCATGCAGGAGTCGTGGGGATCGTTGCCTCTCGTTTGATGCGAATGTATCACAAACCGGTTTTTGTAATTTCAATCGACGAGAAAGGAGTCGGGAAAGGAAGTGGCAGAAGTATCGCCGGGATCTCCTTGGTTGAAGCTATTGGTTCCTGCCGGGACCATCTGATCGCAGGCGGGGGACATCACATGGCCGCCGGCTTAAGCATTCATGAGGATTCAATCGATGCTTTTCGTGAGGGCTTTGTGAAGTTCGTGAATGAAACCTGTGGAGAAAAGGATCTATCGGCCAAGGTTAATGTTGATGCCGAAGTTGAGCTTGGGGAACTATCACTCGATTTTCTGACGAGCTACGAACTCTTACAACCGTTTGGGAGTTCAAATCCGCAGCCGATTTTCATGGCTCGCCGTGTTTGGCTCACCGAGCCGCCAAGACGTTTGAAAAATAATCACCTTCGCTTGTTTCTACGTCAGGGTTACGACGAGCGGGACGCGATCTTTTTCGGTGGAGGAGCTAACGATCTGCCTGATCCGCCATGGGACATTGCTTTCACGGTTGATCGGAATGTCTTCCGTGGTCGGGTGAGCGTCCAGATCAGCATTCAAAACGTCAGGGCTGCGGCCGGAAGTGGAGATGAAGGCGAGTGACTCGCTTTTGGAGTTGCAATGCGTTCGAGGTCGCGATCTTGAAGCGTTGAAAGTAGGGGGAATTGAGAGTGTTGGTGATCTTCTCGATTGGCTACCGAAGCGCCATGAGGATCGACGTCGGTTCGATGCCTTTCCAACGCAGGCGGGCGGGGGAGCTGTTTGTCTGCGCGGACTGGTGATTGACACCCAGCGCAAGGGGTTCGGCGGGAAGGGATTTTATGAAGCGGTGATCGAAGACCATGCGGGCGGGGGCTTTTCTCGAATCACGTGTCGTTGGTTTAATATGCCTTTTCTCCAAAAGGTTATCGCAGCTGGTCACGAAGTTGTTCTCTATGGAAAACCGAAGGAGAGTGGTGTTAAGCTCGTGATTGACCACCCTGAATTCGAGGTTGTATCGGATGAAAGCCGAGGCGTTCATCTAGAACGGATTGTTCCGATCTACAAAAACATTAGCGGCATTCCTCAACGAAGATTACGGGAGGCCATTTTTGCAACCCTAGAGATTGTGGAGGCTGATTCACTGGTGCCCGTCCATGACGTTGATCCGACTTACCCTAGAATAGAAGCTTTCCGAGAAGCTCATTTCCCGGCTGAGTTAACCCAGTCTGACGCGGCCATGCGATATTTCGCGAAGGAAGAATTTTTTCTTCAGCAACTACGGGTTGTCTGGCGACGGGCCCGTCATGCTGATTTGAGCGGGCGAGCTCTTGGGAAACGGACGGCTCTTCTCACCGAGTTTTACAATTCCTTACCCTTCGATTTGACCGGGGCACAGAAGCGAAGCGTGAAAGAAATAATTGTAGACATGCGAGTGACACGCCCCATGAACCGTTTGCTACAGGGAGACGTAGGCAGCGGGAAAACTTTTGTGGCCATGTGCGCGATGCTTCTTGCGGTTGATTCTGGTTGTCAGGCGGCCTTGATGGCACCAACCCAAATTCTCGCGGAACAACATCATCTAACATTTTCGAAATGGCTCTCGCCACTTGGAATCAAGGTCGGACTTGCTACCGCGGATCGACGAGAGGAGATTAACAACGCCCAGATCATCATCGGAACGCATGCGCTTCTCTACGATAAAGTGGCGTTTGATGACCTAGGATTGATCGTGATTGATGAACAGCACAAGTTCGGGGTCGCTCAGCGGGGAAAGCTTATCCAGCGGGGAGTAATGCCCGATGTTCTGGTGATGACAGCCACGCCTATTCCCCGGACTCTGACTTTGACGATTTATGGCGATCTTGATGTTTCAATCCTGGACGAATTACCCGCCGGACGTGGTAAAATCATCTCAGGGGTTCGCGTGAAACCAAAGGTCTCTGAGATGACTAAATTTCTCATCGAGCAACTTGAAGAGGGTCGTCAGGCATATCTGGTGTATCCACTTGTCGAGGATAGCGATTCAGTAAAAGCCGCGTCAGTTGCGGAAGAGCACCCAAAGTGGCAGAAGAGATTCAAACACTTCGAAGTTGAGTTGCTCCATGGGAAGATGCCGCCTGAAGAAAAGGAGTCGGTAATGGCCCGTTTCCGTGACGGCAAATCAGAAGTTTTGGTTTCAACCACCGTAATTGAGGTCGGTGTCGATGTGCCCAATGCCAACGTGATGGTAATTTTCAATGCCGAACGATTCGGACTGGCGCAACTCCACCAACTGCGGGGACGGATTGGACGTGGCGAGCACAAGAGTTACTGTGTTCTGGTGACAGATGGCAAAAAGCCCGAAGCACTTGAGAAGCTGAACATTCTCGCCGGAACAATTGATGGATTTAAGATCGCGGAAGAGGATTTAAGATTGCGGGGTCCAGGTGAGGTCCTGGGAACCCGGCAGAGCGGAGTAAGCGGCCTGCGATTTGTGGAGTTTTTGGCAGACACTTCTCTCATTAGAGAAGTCCGGGATGTTGCGGAGGAACTTCTCCGCAAAGATCCCAGCCTGAAGAAAAACGCTCACCTCAAAGCGTGGCTTCTGGAACAGGCCGAGGGTGCCAACCAATAATCACTGATGCCTCCGGGCCCGTATCGCGGTAATTTTCCATTTCTCCTTAAGCTCGAGATCAAAGACCAATTCCCACGATTCGGCCTTTTGCTCACGAAGAGGCATCGCCATGGTAATCTTCGAAATTCGCGTCAACTGGGCTTTATTTCCGATCAATTGAATCTCTTCTTCTAGCGTTTCGAATTCCCGTTCGGATGTCATTGAGTGGAGGAGATCGAGTCGACTACACAGGCTCTCAAACGCCATTTTTCTCGGCACCTCAAGATCAAATGGCAGCTCCGAAACTTTCAGGCTGACTGTGTCCGCGGTGGAGCTCTTAACTGCTTCATGAACATCCTCACGTTTACGAAGCTTAGTGCTGTCATATTCGACGGCTTCGATAAATTGATCGACCGTCTGTCTGATTTTTTGTCGTGGCTGGTTTGAGTGCCAGAAATACCCGCCGATCAAGGTAATTAGAATGAGGGCAATGAGTGCGATGCGGGGCTTCATGTGGAACTATCGATTCGGAGCGAGCTGGAATGTGAACCCCTTAAGATACTCCGTTTCAGGTAATGTTGCGATAATAGGGTGATCAAGCCGTTGCGAATGACTATCAATCATCCGGAGGGTCCGTTTACCATCAACTGCAGCGCTCTTGACGCTATCGAGGAAAAGCTCTCGGGTTGCGTGGTGTGAGCAGCAAAAAGTCGCGAGAACCCCACTCTGATTTAACATCGCAAGAGCCCGGAGATGGATTTCCTTGTAGCCCCGCATCGCGTCTTTGACCGTTTTTTTATTTCGGGTGAAGGATGGAGGATCAAGAATAATGAGATCGTAGGTTTCGCCGTGTTTCCTAAGAAAATCGAAAGCATTGGCAGTAACTGTCTCGATTTGCACCCCGGTTAATTCGGCGTTTTTGGCCGTTGCAACAGTCGCGTCCTCCGAAATGTCGACAGCACGCACCGATTCAGCTCCGGCGAGGGCACAAGCGAGGCTAAATCCTCCTTGATTACAGAAGACATCAAGAACCTTCTTGCCGGGGGCCAGTCGCGCGACGCTCTGATAGCTATCCATAATATCGAGATAAAGGCCTGTTTTCTGTCCGTTTGCAGGATCGATTTCGAAGATCGAGTCATGATGTTTAACTGTGAAAGGAGCCGGTTGTTCACCGTGAATCATCATGATCTCGTCCTCGAGCCCTTCCGGGCGACGCATTGACGAATCATTTCGAAGAGTAATTGACTTAGGTGAGAGCAGTTGAATTAAGCAACTAACAATCAGTTGCTTGCGTTGATCCATCGCGAGAGTGGTGGTTTGAAGGACGAGGTGTTCGCCGTATTGATCCACGATAATGCCAGGAAGACCGTCTGATTCGCTCCAAACCAGCCTCCTGAGGTCTTGGCCAATTGAAAGGGATTCCCGGTAGTCAATGGCCTGGCCAAGCCGTCTCAGAAAGAATTCCTCATCGAGTTTCTGCTTTCGTCGCGAGATGCGGCGCGCCACGATCTGCGATTGCGGGTTATAAATCGCAACGCCAAGCGGACGATCCTTGAAATCCTTGAGGGTCACGAGATCTCCGGGCTCGGGATTCCCAAAAGTTTTCTGAATTTCCGAAGAATAGACCCACTCGTGGCCGTGAAAGATACGGGAGCGGGGTTTGATGATGAGGCCAGGCATGGGTAGAGAAAAGGGCAGGGAAGAGAGGAGATCAAGACATGGCGTGCCTTTTCGCTTGAACATCCGGCCGATGGGGCCTAACTCCCTCACGAACTTAATCCTATGGGTCAAAATCTAAAAACTCGTCAGAAGCGCCGCCGCAGAAAACTTTACCTGAAGCGGAAAAACGATCGTATCAAAGCCGGAGCTTCCTCGAAGCCAGCAAAAGCAGATAAGCCGGCAAAGAAAGCCGCCAAGAAGACTGCTAAAAAGGCCGCCAAGAAGGCCGCCAAGAAGGCCGCTAAGAAGGTGGCTAAGAAAGCTGCCAAGCCGAAAACAGGGGAGCCCAAGGCTGAAGCACCAAAGACCGAGAAAACACCTGCCGAAGAGTCCAAAGATTCCGGTGCAGCGGAGTAATTTTTCTTTTCGAAACATTTAAAAACCTGTCTGGCTTCGGCCCGGCAGGTTTTTCTTTGTCTTCAGACTGAATTCAGGGAATCTATCGGGGTGATCAGATCAATCATTTTGAGTCTTTTGCCAGCCCTCGTCTTTTCGAGTTGTAACAACGATGAGAACATTAGCGTGGGAGAGGCTCCTTTTCCAGCAATCGAAAAAATCCCACTTTTGGTCATTCATCATAGAGAAAATGGTGATCTCATTCACTTCCTAGCTCTTAAAAAGATCCCGGAAAACCAGCAAATCGAAGTGAAACCTGATAGTGGGGATCAGGAAGTCTTCGTCACTGTGTTTGGAAAAAAGCGTCACGACCTCTTAAAGCGAAGCCTGTCAATTTCAAGTCAAGTTGGGGGAGACTTCCTTGGGAAAGTCACAGTGATTGTGGAAAATGGATTGGCTGTAAGCATTGACGGGAATCGATTCCACAGTCCGGCTCTTATTTCGGACGAATCGCTGGGAAAGATTGAGGAGGCTCTCGCCCGGGGAAAAATGGTGTCGGATGGGATTTCTACAATTCGGATTTTGAATGAGGCGGTTGAGTAATTTCGGACTGGAGTTATCTTGAAATCAGGTAGGCAAGGGGGCGCTTGGTTCCGGTCGCGCAAATCCGCAAAAAAAGGCATTTTCATTCCATTTTCTTGCGTTAGCGTCCGGTGCCGGCACATGGACCCTCAGGCCGCCGGTAGTTTATTATGTCCGAGCAACAGCCACCAGAATCTCCGGGATCAAAAAAACCAGCCAAGAACCCTCCCGACAAGGGGGTGAACTGGAAAGTGATCATCCTTTTTACCATCGCCTTGGCGATCATATTTGTGGCTATTAACGGGGCCAGCAACAGTGATCGCGATCAGTTAAAATATACCGAATTTCGAGAGGCCTTGCTTGAAGGCCGTGTCCTCCAGACTGTTTCAGAGAAATACAAAGGGGGGAAACTTGAGCTTGTCACTTTCACCGGAGAACCCCGCGCCGAGGTTCTTGGACGGTATTCAGAAGAAATCGTGTTAGTCGACAGATGGGATGATCTTAAACCGGTTAAGGCCGTTGTACAGGTTGATATCGACGGAGAAGATTTAGATCAGACCTTCGGTGAAAAATTAGACTGGGTTGCCGATGCGCCGAACGGATCAGCAGACATTGAAGAAGTCACTTTTGCTGACCTGAAGGCATTGCTTGCCGCAAACAGGCTCTCTTTGGGTAAGGACGTTAAATTCAAGGTCCACCGTGAGCTAAAGTCTAATGTCGCTACCCTTTACGCCACGCAGGGAAACCCAGTAGCTCTCTCACCCGAACGACTGAAGGAGCTCGCAGATGAGGAAAAACTCAGGGGATTCCAAGTAAAGCTCGGTGCCAGCTCCCGCGGAAAACTCGAGGTGCTGATTGATTCGGGGATTCCTTCTCGGAACGAAGATAACACCTTTGGAAAAGTCATGATGAGCCTTCTCCCAGTCCTTCTTCTGATCGTGCTCATTTTCTTCCTTTTCCGCCACCAAATGAAATCTGCCGGGAGGGGCGCCATGAGCTTCGGCAAATCCAAGGCCAAGCTGCTCACAATGGACCAGCAAAAGGTGACATTTAAGGATGTCGCAGGTATCCAGGAGGCCAAGGAAGAGCTTTTTGAAATCGTGGACTTCCTCCGCGATCCTCGCAAATTTCAGGCTCTTGGGGGAACAATTCCCAAGGGAGTCTTGATGGTCGGGCCTCCGGGAACCGGTAAAACCCTGCTAGCCCGAGCCATTGCTGGAGAGGCCGATGTTCCTTTCTTTTCGATTAGCGGTTCTGACTTTGTCGAGATGTTCGTGGGAGTTGGAGCCAGCCGGGTTCGCGATATGTTTGAACAGGGAAAGAAACACGCGCCTTGCCTCGTCTTCATTGACGAAATCGATGCTGTTGGTCGTCACCGTGGCCACGGCATGGGCGGTGGCCACGATGAGCGCGAACAGACCTTGAACGCACTTCTTGTTGAGATGGATGGCTTCGATACCCAGGAGGGCGTCATTATTATTGCCGCAACAAACCGCCCGGACGTTCTAGATCCTGCGCTACTGCGTCCTGGTCGTTTCGACCGACAGGTCACGGTGGCTCTTCCAGACGTCAAGGGGCGGGAGCAGATTTTAGGAGTTCACGTTAAGAAGATCAAGTTGGCGGCTGGAACCGATTTGGCCGTCATCGCCCGCGGGACCCCGGGATTCTCAGGTGCTGAATTAGCTAACCTGATTAACGAGGCCGCTTTGCTTGCAGCTCGCAAGGGAATCAAGGCCGTGACTCTCTCCGAAATGGAGGAAGCGCGTGACAAAGTACGCTGGGGACGTGAGCGCCGCAGCTTGGCTTTGTCGGACAAGGAAAAGAAGAACACCGCCTATCACGAGGCCGGCCATGCTATTCTTAACGAGATTTTGGATCATACTGATCCTCTTCACAAGGTCACCATCATTCCTCGGGGTCCCTCTCTTGGCTCGACGATGTTTCTTCCGGACGAAGACAAATTCAACTATCGCAAGAACGAACTTCTTTCCCAGCTGATCGTCCTCATGGGTGGGCGTGTTGCCGAGGAAATCATTTTTGGTGATGTGACGAACGGCGCGATGGGTGATATTCGTATGGCTACAAGTCTTGCTCGCAAGATGGTTTGTGAGTGGGGGATGAGCACCGACCTTGGTATGGTTGAATATGGCGACAGTGGAGGCGGTGGTGGATTCCTCGCCCGAGATATGATGAGTCAATCCAATAATTATTCCGAGGACACTGCTCAAAAGATCGATAATGAAATTAAAGATCTTATCGATCATGCCTATAAGGAGGCAGAGAGACTCCTTAATGAAAATCGGGTTTTGCTGGACAAGATTTCAGAAGCGCTCCTGGAATTTGAAACGCTCGATGCCAAGCACATCAAGGATATCATGGAACATGGTGAGATGAAGGATCCTCCGAAGCCACCCGAGCCACCTGAAATTCCTGACGGCATGAAAAAGGAGAAGACTTTGGAATCTGCCGAAGAAGAAAAGCAAGACGATGATGGGACCTTGCCACCCGAGGTAGTTGGGGCGCCTGCCTAAACATCCCCACTCAAAAAAACTTTTCCGGGAATGACTTCTCCGGAACACCCTCTTAAAAAGTAATTATGGAAAACGTTGTTATTATCGGAACCGGCTGTGCCGGCTGGACAGCCGCGATTTACACAGGTCGTGCCAATCTGGAGCCTCTCGTTCTTTCGGGGACTCAGCTTGGCGGTCAGTTGACTACCACCACCGAGGTGGAAAACTTCCCAGGGTTTCCCGAGGGAGTCATGGGCCCTGAATTGATGGGGCGTATGCAGCAGCAAGCCGAGAAATTCGGAGCCAAGGTCGAATATAAAAAGGTCGATGAAATCACCAAAAATAGCGACGGGACCTTCACACTTGTCACTGATTCTGGGGCAATTCACTCCAAAACTGTCATCATTGCCACCGGAGCAGCTCCGCGCTACCTAGGATTGGAAAATGAGATGAAGCTCGTCGGACACGGTGTCACCTCGTGTGCAACCTGTGATGGAGCTTTTTACCGCGATGTTCCAGTCGCCGTGGTGGGAGGAGGAGACTCAGCTTGTGAAGAAGCCAACTTTCTAACCCGTTTTGCATCGAAGGTTTACTTGGTGCACCGTCGTGACGAATTGCGGGCATCCAAGATCATGGCCGACCGTGTCCTTGCCAACGAAAAGGTTGAACCTGTTTGGGACTCGGCAATCACCGAGTATCTCACAGACGACGAAGGCGAAGTTCGTGCGGTGAATCTCGAGAACCTTAAAACCGGTGGACATTCGGAGCTCGAAGTGAAGTGCGTCTTTGTCGCGATTGGCCACGTTCCCAACTCACAATTTGTCGGCAACCTTGTTGACTTGGATGAGAATGGATACGTTCTCCAGAATGCCCACAGCACAAGTACGAAGACTCCAGGACTTTATGCTGCTGGTGATGTTGCCGATCACGTTTACCGCCAAGCAATCACTGCTGCAGGACAGGGATGTGCGGCCGCGATCGAAGCGGAGCGGTATCTTGCTGACGGCGAGTAGTCGCCGAAATTCCCAACGACAAAAAACCGGAATCTTATGAAGGTTCCGGTTTTTTGCTCTAAAATTCGGCGGATTTGATGAATAGGATCACAGCTGCCGAAGTCTTGTAAATAGTTTGAGAAAGTTGTTAAACTTCACCGCTGCACCTTTGATCGGAATGACGGGGGGG
The DNA here is from genome assembly GCA_039768565.1 of Akkermansiaceae bacterium. GTDB lineage: Bacteria > Verrucomicrobiota > Verrucomicrobiia > Verrucomicrobiales > Akkermansiaceae > SW10. The sequence continues at coordinate 15,534 of JBDNAG010000164.1, forward strand.
GGAGTTGCACCAAGAACTATGACGCTTATGGAATCCGCCAAACCGTTGCCCCAACTGGTGCGGCAATTGGAGCCATTATTCTCGGCGCCTTGGTATACTCAATTGGGAAAAGCCATAGGGACCGTCATGACCGTCACCATCACAAACCACCAATGTATGAAAAGAATCATGGTTGGGGATACGATGACTGTTTCGGAGATCGCTATTGCCGCTGATAAAATTATTTGATGCTAGGAGCTGAGACCAGCAATCATTTTAGTGAACCAAATGGCTCCGTCTTCAAGATCTGCGATTCTGATGAATTCATCGGCAGTGTGCGCTTGATTAATTGATCCGGGCCCAAGACAAATCGAAGGTAGTCCCGCCGCCGATAAATGTGCGGCATCAGAGAACCAAGGAGCTCCGGTCAACCTTAACCCTGAGTCGATGCTTTGAAGTTTCAAGAGCCAAGGATGATCTTTAGGCATAGCCATTGGCGGAGATTCCGTGCTGTGGAGTAACTCAACGTTCTTGAGATGGCGTTTTAATAGCTCGCTTGCCAGTTCATCTCTCACCAATGAAGGGACTGTTCTGACATCGATTTGTGCTGTCGCTTGATCGGCTACGATGTTTGCCCGCGTTCCCCCCGAAATAATTCCTACATTCATGGTCGACCGTCCTAAGATGGGGTGTTCACTTTCGAAGAGATGCTCTAGGAAAGGACCTTGGAGGCCCTTGATCTCGTCTAGTAATTTTAAAATAGCGTTTTCGCCGAGATGGGGTTTCGAGGCGTGCATGGCCTTACCGGTCGCTTTCACCGTGGCCCACAGACAACCTTTGGTGCAGTAGACAGCTTCGAGAGAAGTAGGCTCACCTGCGATTGCGAACTCGTAGTCTTTCGCGTGATTTTTCGCAAAATTCCGTGAACCAGGTTGGCTTGATTCCTCCCCCATGAAACCTATGAAGTCTACTGCGACAGGGAGCTTGGCCAGAAGATGGGCATTTTCGCGAAGCCCCCATAACATCGCGGCCATGGGACCCTTTGTGTCCGAAGCTCCCCGTCCGTAAACCTTTCCACTTCCAATCGAGCCCGAAAAAGGAGCAATCGTCATACCGGAGACCCCTACGGTGTCCAAATGAGGACCTAGAAGAATGCGAGGCCGATTTTCCGGCCCCGGAGCCCTGGCAATCAAATTGGGGCGCCCTGGCTCGATTTCCTCTAAAACGGGACTGAACCCAAGTGGTTGAAGGAAGTTTAAAACGAACTTGGCGACCTCCTCTTCTCCTCCCGGAGAAACGCCGGGGTCACCATCCGGATTGACTGAGGGGATCTGAACGAGAGCCTGAAGAAGATCAACAACAGATTGCACGACTGGGATCCTAAGGTGACTAAAGCAAATGTGAAAGTTTTTCGTCTTGGCAATCGGGGGGCACCTTGATGAGTATAGGGCTATGAAGAAACGTTTCACCCTAGGCATCGCCTTGATACTTCTCGCCAGTTTCGTATTCGTCGGTTTCGCAGCCAACAAGAAGAACGCCAAGAATTCGAAGGTTGTTAAAGTGTTGATTATCGATGGTCAAAATAATCACAAATGGAAAGAGACCACCCCGGTTCTAGATAAAATCTTTAAAAGTAATGAGCGATTCTCTGTTGACGTGAGCACCAGCCCGGGAAACAAGGCAACCGAGGGAGAATGGGATAAATGGCGCCCCGATTTTTCGAAGTATGACGTCGTCGTGAGCAACTACAACGGTCAGATGTGGCCCGGTGAGGTCCGCAATTCTTTCGTGGATTTCGTGAAGAATGGCGGAGGATTTGTGGTGGTTCACGCCGCAGATAACGCATTTTCAATGTGGCCGGAGTATAACGAGATGATCGGACTGGGCGGCTGGGGAGGTCGAAATGAGAAGAGTGGCCCCTACGTTTATTTTAAGGACGGCAAGGAAGTTGTTGATGAATCTAAAGGAAAAGGTGGAAACCACGGACCTCAGCATGAGTTCGTAGTCACAAACCGCGCCGACGATCATCCAATCACGAAGGGGATGCCCAAGGAATGGTTGCACGCCAAGGATGAGCTTTACGATATGCTTCGTGGGCCAGCCAAAAACATGAATGTCCTTGCAACTGCGCCAAGTGAAAAAACAAAGCGTGACGAGCCTATGCTAATGGCTCTCGATTATGGTAAAGGACGTGTATTCCACACTACACTCGGCCACGCCAATTACTCCATGCAATGCCGTGGATTCTACGACACGCTTTTAAGAGGGGCAGAATGGGCAGCTACAAAAGACGTAACGATTGATTGGTCCAAGGACTTCCCAACCAAAGATAAGGTCACACCAGTCAAGTAGAACACCAATCCACACGGCCCCAAGCGTGGTTTTATGATAATTTTATACGGGGCATGAATACTCCATGCTGTGTCATATGACGGCCCCAGGTGGAGCTGTCTGGTTACCTCTGATTGGAGCTGTTTTGCATCCTCTTCTAGGTTGGTATATCCAGAAGGCGACGGCACATGGTGTTGGATTATCAGTCATCGTCGCGGTAGCAAATCTGGTAACCGGGATAATCTTTTTTTCGTATTTTGGCCCAATCAATGTTTGGGAGATATCGGGACAAGACTTATGGGCGATTGGCAATGGCGTGCTCTTCTTTTTCGGTCAATGGTTTTCCACTCAATCAGTAAAGACGGGCGATATTGCAGTGCATTCATCCGCCTTGGGGATGAAGGTTGTCATAGTCGGCTTCTTTTCGATGTTGGTGGGATTGGAGTCCAGTTCGTGGAACTTGGTTTGTGGGGTTATCCTGGCAACATTTGCCGTCTTTTTAGTTTCGGGAGGAAGTGCTGAAGGTTGGCGGGCTCACCGTAAAACAGTGGGTCTCACCATGGCAGCCTGCTTGTTTTTTGGCATCAATGATTTTCTAACCGGATGGCAGAGCCGCGAGATCGGAGCCGGGCGTTGGCTGATATTAATGATGGGGAGTAGCGGTATCATTTCAATCGGCCTCTTGTTTCAACGCCGGAAGCAGGTAGCAATGCTGGCGAGAAAGCCGCGGATCACCACTTTTGTGGTCGGTGCGGGTCTTTTACTGGGGCTACAAGCTCTGGCGGTAAACCTCGCCTTTAGTAAATACGGGCAACCAACCCTTAGTAATGTTGTTTACAGTTCGCGGGGGCTTATGGCTGTCATATTTCTTTATCTTATTGGGCGTGAAAGCGATCCACGATTTGTACGAAAGCAAAGCGCAGGTGCAATCCTGATGGTCATAGCTCTAGCGATCGTTCTTGGAGCATAATCCCCCCCCAACCATTTCCAGAAGGGGGTCAAAGTCTTCAAATGAATTTTAAAGACGCTAGAAATAGAAGCGAGTTCCGATATTGATCTGCTCCTGAAAGTCATCCCCACCAGGGAAAACATCGTCGAATGCATACTCAGCTCCGATGGAAAAGCTGACTGCGACGTTCTCACGAAGGAAGTATTTAATACCTAGGTCGAGACCAAGGGAGATTGAGTCGGAGTCAAAAGCATCAGAGTTGAGGGTTGCCCAGTAAGCCCCGGCGCCGATGTAAGGGACCCACTTGGAGTCTCCGTCACAAATGCAAAAGTTATACTCGGTGAAAAGTCCGAGACTCCATGTTGCATCACTTTCAACACCCTGAACACCAAGCCCGAAACCAATCTCCCAGCGGTCCTTAACGAAATAACCGTAAGTTAAGGCTAGGTTGTAAGCGATGTCGTCTGAGAAGTTGACATTTCCAGCGATACCAAACTCACGAGTCCCTTCCGAGAGCATCGGGGGAAGGGTATCATTGAGATTTACTGCTCCATCGACCATTTTCCCAGGAACGGCAAGAACGCTGTCGATAGCACCTCCGACGGAGGCCGCCACCTTAACATCTTCGTGACGGTCGACAAGGCCCTGAAAATTAGCGAAGGCTGGTGTTAGAACTGCGACAGACGCCACAGCTGCGATTATTGTTTTAGTCATATTTTTTCTTGGTGTTGGACATCTATTAGGAATGAACTGATCAAGATTGTCCTTGATGGGTCTGGTTCAATTTCAGGTCAAGATGCGATAGGTTGATGCGAAAAAGTATCAATTATCAATAATTACATAGAGCTATTGACATTGGTTGAGATGATAAATTCGAGCTTCTGGCATGGGACTGGGCCAAGATTGGGCTTCTAAAAGTGCCTTATAGGTGAAGGCATGAGCTTTTTCGCTAGCCTCTTTTAGTCCTGCTCCAGATGCGATTGCAGCAGTTAAAGCTGCTGCCAGAGTGCATCCAGTGCCATGGGTCTGGGGTAAATTCAGGTGATCGTGCTCAAATGAGTGCAATTTCCCAGCCTCATAGAAAAGATCCCGATAAGACTGGCTGTTTTCCAAATGCCCGCCCTTTAAATAGGTCGAAACTCCAAAGGTGGATGACAACTCTTTTACTGCCGACTCTTGATCCTGTCTATTTGCGACCGTTTTTCCAAGGAGAACTCCAGCTTCTGGAAGGTTTGGTGTGATGACTGTTGCCAATGGAACAAGCCTTTTGCGCATGGCATCTAATGCGTCACCCATCATTAAGGAATCTCCAGTGGACGCTACCATAACCGGATCCACCACAATAGGAATATCGGAATCCTCAAGCAATTCGCAGACAGCCACAATATGTGGTTTTGAATAG
>JBDNAG010000165.1:0-24197 GCA_039768565.1 Akkermansiaceae bacterium
AGTTTTTCTCTCTAGCAAATATTGCCAACAATAGCGGACTCAGTGGCTCGGCTACTTTTGAGAATTACAACACCATCACGCACGCAAATGCCGGCGCTGGCAATGCTTGGACTACAAACGCTCCAAACGGAACTGATGACTACTTCCTTGCAACAAGCCCCGGAACTCCAGCAGTCATTACTCTTGATCTCGGAGCGGTGTACGAAGTAACAGACTTCGTTTTTTGGGGCTATCACTTCGGATCCGCCAACGGAAATGAGGCCCGGGAATTTTCTCTCGAATTTTCCTCTGACGGCGGTAGTTCATTTGGAGCTCCGGTGACTGTCTCTAACCCTCTCAGCACCTACGCGGCTCAAAACGCCAACACCCTCTCTCTGGGCGGCACTTTCGCGGCTGACACCGTCCGCCTGACGATCGATGACAACCACTTTGGAGGAACCGCTCCCGGAGGCGATCGACTTGGTTTGGGCGAGGTCAAATTTGTCGTTCCCGAGCCTTCCAGCATTCTACTGAGTGGATTAGGAGCGCTGGCTTTTCTTCGTCGGCGCAGGTAGTTGATTTCCTGAGTCTGAAACTTTCCATCCATCCGGAATTCACTCCGGATGGATTTTTTTATCTACTGAAATCCATGAGACTCCTCATCTTCCTTTTTCCATCGATATTGGCTGCGAGTGAAATTCTCACACCATCTTCGACAACCCTGATCACCGGGACTCAATTCTTTCCCGCGGAGAACGTCAGCAACAGCTCCGGGCTTTCGCAAGCCCCCACGATTGACAACTACCAATCGGTCACCCACTCCGCAGCCAGTGGGTCAACAGCCTGGACCACCAACGCGCCCGGAGGAGGCTCGGCGGATTACTTTAACTTTGGACCTGCTCCGGTTTTCGTCTTCACCTTTGACAGAATTCACGACTTTACCGATCTCGTTTATTGGGGCTACCACTTCGGCAACCCCAACGGAAATGAGGGTAAGTCATTTCGCCTGGAATTCTCCAGCGATGGAGGGACAAACTTCGGACCACCCACCGCCGTCACGTCTCCCGGCATTTCGACATCTTCTTCCACTACCCTGCCGCTCGGAACAACAATCTCAGGAAATGCCATTCGGCTGACCATCACCGACAATTGGTTCGAGGGATTTGGAGGAGGAGACCGTGTTGGAATCGGGGAGTTTCGATTTCTAGGAGAGACGCCCATTAACCCAAACCCGATCATTACCACGAAGAGGCTCCTCGATTTCGGAGTAAACCCCGAAGTTGCTACGCTCTCACTCCAAATAGAAAATCAGGGCGAACTCAACGATCTGATTATCAGCCCTTCAATCTCGGAAGGGCTTCATTTCGCAACGCCATTGGACCAACTCATCATTCCAGCAGGAAGCACCATCAACCTTCCAGTCTCATTTCAAGATAATGGTGATGGTTGCTTTCAGGATTCGCTCACGCTGACCACCAACGACTCGCTCAACCCGGAGATCACCATCACTCTGCTGGCAGCATCGAATTGCACTTTCCCTGCTCCTGGGAAAGTGAATTTCTCGGACGATGACGGTGTTTTTAGCGAACCGTTCCTCCTAACCCTCAGCTCTGATGACGATGCTACCATCCTATATACGCTGGACGGATCCATTCCGGGAGAGGAAAGCGGCTTACTTTACAACGACCCGATTCAAATCGACTCTACGACACAAGTACGCGCGGCTTCGTACCTTCCCGGCCATCCTCCGGTAGTCCGGACACGATCCTTCCTTAAGCTGGCCCCTGATGTAGCCTCCTACTCTTCGGACCTTCCCATCATGGTCGTCGAAAATTTCAACAAGGGCATCATTCCAAACAAAGGATGGACCACAAACACCCAGACTGGAGGCGGTTTACGGCAAGTAGAACGACAGCCTGCCTTTTTTAGTATTTTCGAACGGGATCCCGTCAGTAATTCCTCAGACTTTGCGAATGTCCCCAGTCAAACCTCGCGTATTGGAATACGTGTTAGGGGAGCCTTTTCATCCACCTGGACCCCCAAGCCTTATTCTGTCGAGACATGGAAAACAGACACTAACGAAGACAGGGCTATCAAGATCCTCGGCATGGCCTCGGAATCTGATTGGATTCTTTACTACCCGCATCCGTCCTATGATCGCACGATGATCTACAATACTTTTATTTGGGAACTGAGTCGCCAAACCGGACGCTGGGCTCCGGAGTTTCGCTTTGTTGATCTCTTTGTAAACGAGAACGGTGGGGACCTCAGCATGGCAAATCGCAGGGGTGTTTATGTTTTCCTTGAAAAGACGAAACAAGATAACAAGCGCCTCAAATTTGACGAACTCTCCGAAGATGGATCAACCGGAGGGTGGATTAATAGCATCAACCGCATGGACCCCATTCCTGTCGAGGGATTTCCCGCAGAAAACGGAGCAACGACACCGCAATTTTTCCATACTTCAGGCCCCAACCAGTTGCAATCGACCGCCCCCAATACCTCTGGCTCTGGGGACGACATCCCGAGGCAATACAATGCTTTTATCAACTTTGAAGACCCCAACGGTTACCGGATTAACTCCGCACAAAGATCGGCAATCGAAGGTTGGTTCCGTAATTTTGAAGATGTTCTTTATGATGATGATATTTGGCGGGATCCAGAAATTGGGTATCGGAAGCATGTCGATACCACCGACTTCATCGACTACATGCAGATGCTGACTCTAGCCAAGCAAGGCGATGGGCTTTTACTCAGCATGTTCCCCTGGGTTTCCTCCGGCGACCGGAAGCTCCGCATGGGCCCCATGTGGGATTTCAACAACGGTGCCTACGGGGGCTCGACAACCGGCACCCTCTACTTTCGGCCGGACCGGCTTTGGTATGGTCGACTCTTTGATGATCCCGACTTTCAACGCGAGTATGAAGACCGGTGGTTTGAGCTCCGTGAAGGCCCACTCTCAAACGCGAATATCGCAGGCATCATCGACGCCCAGGTTTCCGAAATCACGACCGATCTTGCTGTTGTCCAAAGCGGGCTCTCGGCCTCGTCGTGGAACAGACGTGTAAGCACTATGAAATCGTGGCTTCAATCGCGGGCTAATTGGATCGACTCCAACTTCTTTCCGCCGCCATCCTTCAACTCCGAAGGTGGGGTTACGCCGGATGGATTCCAACTTGTAATTTCGAACACGACGGGACAAAGCGGAACGATCTACTATTCTCTCGACGGCAGCGACCCCATCGACTCCCCCACCAGTTACAGCACTCCGATCACACCCATCCAAAGCTCTACCATTTCAGCTCGCGTCCTCTCTAACAGCGGCGAGTGGTCAGCAATCCGAAAGGCGAATTTCATCGTCGGAATCCCGGCAAGCTCAGCCAATTTAGCCATTAGCGAACTCCACTACCACCCCGCCGCTGACCATCCCAAGGGCGAATTCATCGAACTGGTAAACATCTCGCCATCCGAAACTATCGAACTCACCAATGTGACCTTCACCGCAGGTGTATCCTTCACCTTTCCGCCGGAAACATCACTCGGGCCTGGCGAACGAATTTTGATCGTCGAGGATCGAACGAGCTTCGAAAGCTTCCCCGGCATAGGACTCAACATCGGAGGGGAATTTGAAGGCCTCACAAAATTAGCCAACTCCGGAGAACAACTCACTCTCACTGCCGCTGATGGTTCCGTCATTTTTGATTTTGAATTCAACGACAAGGACCCATGGCCCGAATTTGCAGATGGCGAAGGATGTTCGCTCACCTTGGTCCGCCCCGAATCAAGTCCGGATCTCTCGCTCGCGTCCCACTGGCGCTGCAGCACCACACCCGGCGGATCGCCGGGAAACAGTGACACCCTCACATTCACGGGAGAAATTTCGAAGTTGGCTGACTTTGTTTCGGCCAACCATCACCCACGGATCGGAACGAGATCTTTTAATTTTAAATTAAAAATCGGAGCTGATGAATTTGAGGTGGTGCCACAGTCCTCGATCGACCTTGAGAGCTGGCAATCACTCCCCCTTCCTACCCAGCCTGTGCGCCTCAACTCTGACGAAAGTGCGAGTTACCAAATACCCCTTGAGGACATTGCGCCGGCCAAATTTATGCGTCTACTCGTTACGCGTCGCCCCTGATTCTCTCAAGAACCATCTTAACGGCCTTGGGGTAAATCCGATACTCCTCAAGTTGAATCCGGGTATGCAGGGATTTTGGGGTATCCTCCTGAAGGATTGGAACTTCGGCTCGCAAAATCACCTCACCCGTATCCATACCGGCATCAACAAAATGAACCGTGCAGCCGGTTCTTTCAGCTCCATCGGCCAGAGCCTGCTCCCAAGCTAGTTTGCCAGGATACTTTGGCAAAAGTGAGGGATGAATATTGAGAATCCTATTGGGAAAGCTACTCAAGAGCGGTTCTTTGACCAAGCGCATGAAGCCAGCCAAGCAGACGAGATCGATCCCTTCCAGGCGCTTCAAAATTCGAGCGCTGAGATCCAGACCGGGTTTTTCCACGACTGCAGGAATTCCGGACGCTTTCGCTTTCTTGAGAATCCCGGCATCTGGTTGATCGGAAACCACCAACACTATGTCATTACCCAACTCAGCCAAGAGGGCTTGGAAGTTCGAACCCGCTCCGGAACCTAGCACTGCGATTTTTGCCACGGTGGAAATACAGCAGAAACGCCACACAAAATCACGCTTAGATTTAGGGATCACGAAAACATCATCATTCTCGAGGCTTTCTGGAATGGAGATCGCGAAGCCCTTTTACAGCCTAGCTTCGCACCGTCGCGCAAGACGGCTAAATTTGCGCGTGCCAATCTCCACTCATCGGCTACCTTGCCGCCATGAGCAACGAGGCTACCGCCGTCCCTGACGCTACCGGTCACTATGGTCAATTTGGAGGATGTTTCGCTCCCGAGACCCTCATGACGCCACTTGATGATCTTGTCGCCGCTTATGACGAGGCTAAAGCAGATCCCGCGTTCCAGGCTGAACTAGATAATCTTCTCCATAACTATTGCGGCCGTCCGACCCCACTTTATTTTGCCGAGCGTTGGACCGAGCGACTCGGCGGAGCGAAGATTTACCTCAAGCGCGAGGATCTCCTCCACACCGGAGCTCACAAAATTAATAATGCCATCGGCCAAATCCTCCTCGCAAAGCGTCTTGGTAAAAAGCGGATTATCGCTGAAACTGGTGCAGGACAACACGGTGTTGCCACCGCCACCGTTTGCGCGCGCTTTGGTATGGATTGCACCGTCTACATGGGAGCTGTCGACATGGAGCGTCAGGCCCTCAACGTAACACGGATGCGTCTCATGGGCGCCAAGGTTGTTCCTGTAACTGCCGGCCAAGCCACTCTTAAGGAAGCAGTCAACGAGTCGATGCGCGACTGGGTCACCACTGTCGATGACACCCACTACATTCTCGGCTCAGCTTTGGGCCCCCACCCTTTTCCCATGATGGTGCGCGATTTTCACCGTATCATCGGCCTGGAAGCCCGCGAGCAAGTCCTAAAGAAAGAAGGGCGACTCCCCGACCTCCTCGTTGCATGTGTTGGCGGCGGCTCGAATGCCATGGGCTTATTCCATCCATTCGTCGACGATGAAGACACCCGCATGGTGGGAGTCGAGGCTGGAGGTGAAGGCATCAAGCCAGAGAAACACGCCGCACGATTCCAAGGCGGCAAGCTCGGCGTTCTTCAAGGATCAAAGACGTGGCTGCTCGCCAACGACGATGGCCAAATCGAGCTTACCCACTCCGTGTCCGCCGGTCTCGACTACGCCGCCGTCGGCCCTGAGCATGCCTACTTGCAGGATATCGGCCGAGCCGAATATACCTATGCGACTGATGATGAAGCTCTCGCAGCTTTCCGTGAGCTTTCCTGCACCGAAGGCATCATCCCCGCTCTCGAATCCTCCCACGCCATGGCCTACGTTTCCAAGATTGCTGGTTCCATGCGCAAGGAGGACATCATCATAGCTAATCTTTCTGGTCGTGGTGACAAAGACGTCGAACAGGCCTCCAAGTATCTCCTCGGAGACGATTGAAACAAAGCCTCCTCCTTTTCTTGATTGGTATCAGAAAAATGATGGGGATGCTTTCGCCCATCGTTTCATGTCTCCTGACCTACTCGATCCGGCTCAATCCCATCGACAAACTTAAGAAGGGAACGATGACCAATAGTTCACCGAACTTGGTGCGGTGGTTGCCCGCTTGGTGAGCGAAATCGCAATTTCCTACTGTGCTGCGGTTCTCGTTCTCCGCTCCCCAGACCGCAAATAAACAAAAATTTGAGCTACTCCTGCCACCAATCAGCATCCTTCTCCCAAGGCTGCCCTGGTTCTTCATCTGGTCCTGCCAGCTCGCTTTCCGGCTCAGATGCTGGCATCTCTTCCTCCATAAGCTCGGCTAACTCATCCTTCTTGCCAGCATTCCGCATCATCGAAAAAAGAATGGTCATCACAGTAGCGGCCGCTACTAAGAGCACAACCAACATACAAACTGCGAGAGTGTCTTCGGCCGACATGGTCTGATGGTAGCACAGCATTTGGTAGGAGGAACCGGCAATTACCCCACAATTTCCAACTTAGTAAACCAATCAAAAGCAAATCCCCCTTCGAGCAGAGTCTAAAACACCCTAAGCTGCGGCATTTTCAACGATTTTATCATCTTTTTAGAAAAACCTTCACGATGGGTTGACAAGCGGTTTGCGGCAGCTAGTCTCCGCCTCCCCGCTCCCTGTAGCCGGATTTTTTCCAAAAACTTATCTTTTTTCTACGGCCATGAAAATGACATACCAGCCTTCCAAGCGCACTCGCAAGAAGCAACACGGTTTCCGTGCCCGCATGGCAACCAAAGCTGGACGCGGAATCCTCAAGAACCGTCGCCGGAAAGGTCGTAAGCGTCTCCTTCCGAAGGGCGCCGAGATCCACTTCAAGCGCCACACGGTGCAGAACAACACAAAGTAGGTTGGTTTTGTCCCGTTTTTCTGGCGGGACTCCACCTTTTTACTTTAGGGCCCCATTCCGGTCATGAAACTGACCCGTCAGCGGCGCATGCGCCAATGGGGCGAGTTTCAAATCGTTCGAGAGAAAGGCCAGTCTGCCGCCGGAAAGTATCTTGTTCTCGGAAAACTCGAGGGACAGCCTTCTTCGGACCGACGCTTTGGCCTCATTACCTCCAAGAAGGCTGGAAAGGCAGTCACCCGGAATCTTCTCAGGCGAAGGTTCCGTGAAATTATCCGTAAGAATGGCGATCAACTCCCCAAAGACGTCATACTTGTCACCATCGCCCGCTGGCGTGCCTCCCAAGCCACCTTCCAGCAACTCGAAACTGATTGGATCAAAACTGCAAAACGACTTAAAATTTGGCAGGAACAGCCTAAGGAGCCATCATGAAATTCCTCATCAGACTGGTCATTCGAGGCTACCAACTCCTCATCCGCCCTATTCTACACGCAATCGGAGGACCCAATACCGGTTGCCGTTACACGCCCTCCTGCTCCCACTATTTCCTCGAAGCTGTCGAATCCCACGGCTCTCTCAAAGGCAGCTACCTGGGGATTCGTCGGATTTTACGCTGTCATCCTTGGGGCAGCTGCGGTTATGACCCCGTCCCATCAACCGGAGGCTCTCAAACCTCTTCGAAAAACTCTCCCACTACCCACAACTGATCATGGATCGTAAAGCTTGGATCGTCGTCTCACTCTGTGCCATTTTATTGGCTCTCAACCTCCACTACACCGGCGAAGCAGCCAAAGAACGACGGGAGGCCGAACTCGCAGAGCAAAAGCAAAAGGAAAAGGAAGGTCAGGAAACCGACCAGGTCCCTGAGAAGGAGATCCCTTCTGTTACAGTCAAGCCCCGCCCCGTGGCCGAAGACACCGGCACCGAGGAAAGCCACGAGATTGCCACAGCCACCAGCATCTTTACTCTCTCAAATCTGGAAGGTGGTATTGTTCAGAATAAGCTTCTCGAGGAAAAGGCCGTCTATGGTGACGGGTTGATCACGATGAACGACCTCGGGCTCAACCGCATCGGCGCCATCACCAAGATCTCAGGCGAGAGCCTCGAAAAGGGCTACTACGATCCCGACGAGAGCCGCAGATCTGAAACCTCAATTACCTACAAGGGCTCGCTTGCCAACAATCTGACCGCCTACAAAACCTGGACAGCTGTCGATGAGAACTCCGCAGGAAGCCAATATCGCCTTCAATTCAAACTGCGACTCGAGAATACAACCAACGGGGAAATTTCACTCAATGACGTTGCCATCTTCAATGGATCGGCCGCACCTACCTACGAAGGTGAACGCTCCAACTACCTGAACTTCTTCTGGAACGAAAATAGTGATTACGATTCCGAGACTACCGGCTACTTCAGTTCCTTCTTCGGAGCAGACGCCACCGAGTTTCGCGAAACCTTCCAAGAAAACCTCCTCTACACCGGAGTAGAAAACCAGTTCTTCGCAACCATCCTTACGCCGGAGAAGCCCTATCCCGGAACCTTCCGCGCCATACTAGAAAATGTCGAACTTCCCGACTCACGCGGAAACAAGACAGCTCAGGCTTTCAACACATACCTCACTCTTCCCAACGAAGCCATCCCTGCCGGACAGAGCCGTGAATATGTCTTTGATGTTTTCATGGGGCCGAAAAACAACGCTCTCATTCGTAGCCTCGACGGAGACAAAGGCCACGTCATGGACTACGGCTTTTTCGCACTGATCAGCCGCCCTCTCAACTGGACGCTCAACCAACTTTCCAACCTCTTCGGCGGAGAAAACAACGACTGGTCGTGGGGCTGGGCCATCGTCGTTCTGACTCTGATTATTCGGACCTTCATGTGGCCACTTCATGCCAAATCAACGCGCACCATGAAGCGAATGTCCAAGCTTCAGCCAAAGATCGCAGCCCTCAAGGAAAAATATCCGGACGATCCCAACAAAATGAACCAGGAGATGATGAAGCTCTATCGCCAGTTCGGGGTCAACCCCATGGGCGGCTGCCTTCCCATGATCGTGCAGATCCCCATCTTCTTTGGATTTTACAGCATGCTTCAATATGCCGTTGAGCTCCGTAACCAGCCCTTCCTCGGCTGGGTTGATGACCTCTCACAGCCGGACACCATCACATACATCATGGGGCTGCCGCTCAATATCCTCCCCATCCTGATGGCTGTCACCATGGTGATTCAGATGCAGCTCACACCAAAGACCGGAGATAAAATGCAGCAACGAATCTTCATGCTGATGCCGCTCATCTTCTTCTTCTTCTGTTACAACTTCGCCTCTGCACTCGCCCTCTACTGGACCACGCAAAACATATTCTCAATCGGCCAAACCTGGCTCATGCAGAAGCTACCCGAGCCCGAATTAAAAACCTCGAAAAAGGCTGGTAAAAAAGGCTGGGGCCAGAGATTGGCCGAAAAAGCCGAGGCAGCGCAAAAGAACCAGGCACAGAAAGGCGGAGCAAAACGCCCCGGCCAAAAGCAGGCTAAACCAAAGAAGCCACGCGGCCCTAAAACTGGCGGCTAGTCAAATCCCGGACCCTCCCTTAATAAAGGACCATGAGAATTTTCATGGTCCTTTTTTTATTTTCACATCTTGTTCGAGCTCAAGATAAATCCTTGGGGCCGGTCTTCTTAAAACTTGAGCTCGGCCAGGACAACACGGTCGGCGAAGCAATTGAAATCATTCGAAAAAACGCACTCAAAATGGACCGGCTTTTTGCGTTCTCAGTGGAGCTTCAAAAACATGAACTAGACGCGCCATTCCCAAGCCACCTGTCCCTCAAAAAAGTTCCCGCGGCAATTGCCCTCTTCTATATCAGTGACATTTGTAGGCTTGATTACACCTTCAAAAACAGTCTTTGGGTAATTCGCACCCGTGCGGAGGTGGATGGACAGGACGAAGTCCAAATGATAATCCGAAATATCACGGACGCTGAATACAAAGCACTCGGGCTGAAATTTGATCAGGAAATAGGCTTGGTCACCGACGATGGGAAAAAATGGCCGAGCGGAGAAATTGAATCGACCGCCAAGATCGAAAATCACCTTATCATCCGCGCCCTTCCCGAGAAAATCGAAAACCTTAAAGCCCTCCTCCGCCTTCATCGCGCCGGCTACCCCATCCCGAAAATCAACAGCCAGCGGAAGAAGTGAAAAGATGATTTTGCCACTCTTAAAACGACCAACCTTCACGTCCAGAACCATCCAAAAGATCCCCCTATTAGTGTCACAATCCGCCCGAGAATCCGAACCATCTCTATCCCAAAATCAAAAGGTGGTGATGATGAATTCGTCGCCCAACGAAAACTTTTCTACCTCCAGTCAAGACGAAACTATCATTTCGACAAATCCCAGCCAGGAGTTTATCCTTCTACTTCTAATGCCCAACGGCTGACGATCTTAACCCCTACACTTCCCTACCCATGAAACGTATTGCCTTTCTCGTTTGTTCGCTAGTCCTGCCCGCGATCGGCCAAGAGAAGCCTCTTTCGGAACTTGATCGCGAACTACTTCTCGAAAAACTCAAGGAAATCCAGGACACCTCGGACAACACCGTCAAAGGTCGCTACGGAGTTGCTCTGGCAGCTTTTAAAAAAGCTCGGGATAGCTCAGCAGCGGCCCACGAACTTTACCTCAACTGTGTTGAAAAGGTTCGTTACGAAGATCAGCTTAAAAAAGCCAGCGAGTTTAGGGATTGGAAAAAGCGCCACAAGGATCGCAGCGACAGCCCCGCATTCCGCCTTGCGCTTCAGCATCAGCTCAATTGGTTAGTACTCACTCTAGAGGCAGCTCAGGTCGAAGATATTTCCAGTCTCGCAAGCCGGGGAATTTCTGTCCTCGAAGCAATCATTCGCGACGCCGAGGATCTCAAGGGCCAAGGTCAACTTCTCCGAAGTAATCCGCTGAGCAGCATCTTTGCCGATGCCTATTCCGTCGGTAATGCTGAAGTTGGAAACTGGCCCAAGTCACCACTCGATATCGATGATCTTTACGAATACGTGATCCTCCCTCCCCTACGTACTCCCGAAACACTCGACTCTCTCCGCAAAGGCTGGCTTAAACGGATTGAGCACGAAGGCAACCTCCTCGAAAAGTGGACAAACGAAGCCAGTGGTGATCGAGATCGCAAGCCGGCCTTTGAAAAATGGCTTGTCGAAGGTCGCCAAAATTTGAACTGGGGAATGGAAATCGACCTCTTTCAATCTGGCGACCAACGTGGAGCAGCAATCAGAATGCTCGAGCATCTCAAAAAAAACCTGACTCACAAGTCAGCTCCGAAATGGATAGGCCAATTCACCACTCTCGTCGAAGGCGGTTCCCTCGATGCAGAGACCGAGGGGTCGGAGGAGAATTAACAAAATACGGTCTTACGTTTATTTACAATGGCTTTCTCTCAGGCCAAGAAGCAAAACCAACGACTCCATCTACCATCGAGGAGGGATCTCCGGACGCGGACAAGACAACCGGCCCCTACCGTCGACTCATCTAGCGCACTGTCATGATCGGTGAGGTACACCAAGCCCACCACGCCGCCAAAAAAGGGAAGCGTTACGACGTTCGGAAAGGCGCTTATGACATCGCCGAGCAACCAGTCGCCCTTTTCCACGCCAAGACTTAGTCACAAATCAAAAAGAGCGGCCTGAGGCTCCTCGATGAGCATCCACCCAAACCATCGCCTGACCGTTATTGCCACAAGGGCCCCTTTGATTAGAGTGAACCCACAAATGTCAAAGTTGGAAAAATTCATGAAGGAGTCTCTCGAAGACTTCGCTCTCAGCCGGTCCGAAAAAAAGGAACTCAAGTCACACCTCGCGAAGATTGCCGGGAACTCGACCGAGCAGGCCCAAACCCGGCAGCTTGCTTTCAAGCTAGCCCAAGGGGCAATCAATGAGTTTGGACAAATCACCGCACTCGATTGGCTTCAAGGAGTCATCAAGCTTCTTTATACGAGTGAAAATGAAATCAAGGCATCCGCATTTTTCAGCCCTGGAGACGATTGCCTTCACCGGATTCGTCGACTCATTAGCGAAAGCCGCCACACCCTCGACATCTGCGTTTTCACCATTACCGACAACAGAATCGTGAGGAAATTGGAAGAAGCCCATGCGCGAGGGCTGAAGATCAGAATCATCTCCGATGATGACAAATCAATGGACCTGGGCTCGGATCTTGCCCACCTCTCCAGGGAGGGCATCGATTGCCGCCTCGACCGAACTACCGCCCACATGCATCATAAATTTGCCATTGCCGATCAAGATCTTCTTCTTACCGGTAGCTATAATTGGACCCGGTCAGCTGCCACGGAGAACGATGAAAATATTGTGGTCACCAACAATCCAGGGCTCGTGAGAAGCTTTACGGGAAAGTTTGAGGAAATGTGGCGCCAGCTTGACTAGCCATCGCGTCCCCCCGGGTCGTTTGTCTGCTTGCACACCGGGGCTTGGCGGGTTTTCTTACAGCCGATGAAACAAGCTATCCTAACAGCTCTCGTTTGCTCCACTTTTAGTGCTTTTAGCGCGCCCATTCAGGTAAAAGGCCTTCGGACCGAGTCCGCAACCAATCCGGTCGGAGTTTCAAACTCGCCAAGATTAAGCTGGATACTCGCTTCCAACGAACAGGGCAAATTCCAGAGCGCTTATGAAATTCTTGCAGCCACGAGCCCGGAAAAGCTGGATAAGAAAAATGCCGACCTCTGGGCCACAAAAAAGCAAAAAGGAGCAGCCAGACTACTCCTTCCATGGCAGGGCAAGCCTCTCAAAAACGGCCAAAAGGTTCATTGGAAGGTGCGTGTCTGGGATACGGAAGACCAACCCGGCGATTGGAGCAAGACCGCGACCTTTATCGTAGGCGGTCAAATTAAGCTACCGAAGCCCGGCCGAATTTCAGGTTTTGAAAGTAGTTCCGAAAAACTCAACCAACTCTACACAAAGAGTATCGCAAATCTCGAAAAACGTCTTAGCTCATTCGCTGAAGGTGATGCAGCCGCGCTGGGAGACGGTAGCGAGGTTCATCGCTCCGCCCGCGCATTTCTCTATCACTTTGATTCCTCCCCACACCTCACCGAGTGGCTCCGCTTGATGGACACCGGATTAACCAAAGAGAAATTCTTCCCGACCCGGCCCGGTTCAAAGGAGTCTGCGCCAATTGGCTCTGATGCCGGAGTTCTTGTAAACCACCCTCTCTGGTGGATGAGCGGGGATGCTCAAACCACACGATCCCGCTGGACCACTTATGAAGGTCACATGATTGCGCGCGAGGCCCAGGACACACTTCTTCAGGGAACAAAATGGGGTGGATTAACAGGCTCCGAAGGCGTTTCAGCGGAGTTTATTGATCTTTGCTATCTGGGATTTAGCTGCCGTCTGGCCCTCGAATTGGCTCTGCCTGCCCAGCAACCGCAGAAAGCTATTCGCTTTCAGGTATACACCTCGCGCATCCGTAAAAGCTTCGAATATCAGTTCATCAACGAGGATGGTTCGCTGAAAACAAAATCACAGACAGGTCACGCACTGGCCCTCCGCAGTGCTGTTCTCAACCCCAAACAAAAAACCAGAGTCCTGGCTGACTTAATCGCGCTTGTTGAAAAAAACGGCTCTGAAGTCGGCTCAATCGGAGCACACTTTCTCCCCGGCGTGCTCTCGCTGACGGGCAACCAGAATCTCGCACTCAAGACGCTGATCAATCTCACTGAAGAGGAGCAGAAGACTTATATCGAAAGCGGTATCGCGGAATGGCTTATGACATTCGTCGCTGGTATCGACACCATCGTGCCAGGCTTCAACCAGGCGATCATTGCTCCCCGTATCCCTTCTGATGATTCCGTAACCTGGGTAAAATCCCATCACAATTCACCTTCGGGAACGATCTCGGTTCACTGGGAAAAACTCCCTCAATCTGCAATTAAGGTAGAGATCGTGGTTCCGACGGGAACTCTCGCACGTGTCATCTTACCAATTGAAAAAGACCAGGAGGTCACCGTAAGCGGCAAAAAAATTGAAGACGCCGAGGCAGTCGAAGTGATCGAGAACAAGGATGGCAAAGTAACCCTTATAACACAGTCGGGAAAATACTCTTTGGAGATCAAGTAATCTCAAACCGCTGATTCAGGGATTTTTTCAATCGCTCCGCGGGGCTTCTTGCCCGGGAAACTGCTGATATTGCCACTCCCGTGGTTCGCGCAGACTTGAGCGCGGATCCCCCCACCGGCTGTCGACGCCCGGCGAACCAGGAAAACTTTGGTTTGTCTCACTTCGTGGTCCCCATCGGGAATCGACGCCGCAACCGACAGCGAAAAATTGCAACAACGCTAGACACCCTATGACCACCTTCATCACAAAATTTTGCAAGCTGGTGATTGATGTCAATCGGTTTCACTACGCTGGCTCAGCCAATCCACGACCCCTTCAAGAGCTCGGGACCGGTGGCTCATCCCATTTTTAACCTCCTCACCCAGCTCGGCGAAGGACATCTCGTAACCATCCGGGGCAAACAAGGAATCGTAGCCAAATCCCCCCTCGCCCTGCTTTTGTTGAAGGATCCGCCCTTCAACCGCACCTGAAGAATGCGCAAGAACCTCACCACTTCGGGCCAAAACCATGACACAACGAAAGCGGGCGGCGCGATCATTTTGGCCGGCCAATTCATTCAACAACTTCTCGTTGTTCAGTGAATCATTGCCATCCTCTCCGGCGTATCGGGATGAATAAACACCAGGTTCACCGCCCAAGGTATCAACCTCCAATCCCGAATCATCTGAAAGAACCAAGGCATCGGTCAGGCGACTGATCGCAACAGCCTTGAGTGTCGCGTTTGCCAGAAAGGTCGTGCCGGTTTCCTCAACCTCCGGAGGGTCCTTCACCGCAGATAAGTCCAACACTTCACAAGTCGAAAGGATTGCGCGGATTTCCTCGACCTTATGAGCATTACCGGTGGCCACAATCAATCGCTGTTTCATGCCCTTCGGATAGCAGCTTCGCAAAATATTTCGACAAATTTGGAATAAAACCCCTTTCCGAAACGCCTAATAACATGATGACACCCTTGAAAACATTTGTCCTCGCCATCCTGTCAGTTGCTCTTGCTGCTACCGCACAAGCCGGAGATTTCCTCACTGACTTCGAGGCGGGAAAGAAAAAAGCAGCCGCGGAAAAGAAATCCCTGCTCGTCAAATTCACCGGTTCAGACTGGTGCCCTCCCTGTATCCAGCTCGACAAGGAGGTCTTTTCAAAGAAGTCCTTCAGCTCCGGGGTAGAGAAAGATTTTGTAGTAGTCGTGCTCGATTACCCACGAAAGAAGAAACTTCCCGAGGACCAGACCAAAGTGAACAAGGAGATCGCCAAGAAATACGGCCTTCGAAGCTACCCAACAGTCATGCTCATGGATTCGAAGGGTAAGGTCTTCAAGTCAATGTCCGGGTATGCCGGAGGCGGAGTGAAACCCTACCTCGCCGCTCTCAAAAGTTCATTGAAAGCCCGTAAATTCCAATAACATTCTCCTGACCCCGGCTCGCCGGGGCTAGAGTTACCCAATCTCGCTGGGGTTTTTCGGTGCTACCACAGCGGGGTTCTTTTTTGCCCGGAATTTAGGCTTAGGACAAAGGACGAAGCCCGATCACGGTCTCAAGGGTATGCGACCCGTTTGGACGCAAGGTCGGCTTGTCTGTGCCAGCGTTGGCGCACTCCACACAGACGAATTCCTTGAAAGCCTTATCCGGAAGATCGGCTATCGCTTTGCATTTCTCCTTCCAAGGATTCCAAATCACCGTTGAACGTGAACCGGCCTTATCGATAAACACCGAACGATAGCGATCGAGATCACGAATCAGGACCGAAGACATCGATTGATAGATCCGGTCTACCTCACCTTTGATCTGTAGGTTTTTCTCCTGATAAACAGCCTCCTTGTCATCGCTCAGTTGGTCGATGTAGTGAGATCCCTTCACCCCTTCGAGCTGAATTCGCTCGATATCGCCAAGCGAGAGATAGGTATGGAGTGCTGAGCTGACTTTGTAGATTTCCTCGCCGGTGTTTTTCATATTCAACTTCACTCGAAGTTTATCTGCAATCCGGATCGTCGCAGTCAGTTCAAAGTCGAAAGGAAAAAGAGCCTTGGTTTCTTCATCAGGCACCAGTTTAAAAACTAGCGAAGCCATCTTACCAACGAGCTCACCGGAAACCAGCTCCCAGAAGCGGGTGCGGGCGAAGCCGTGCGACGGCTTCTCAGGATCCTCGGGATAATTTCCAAACCATGGCCAGCAGATGGGAATCCCCCCCCGCAGAGGCGTTCCCTCGACCATCTTGGCCTTTGGGCTGACATATAAAACAGGCGGATGGTCTGTTGGGGCCCAAGTGAGAACTTGTGCTCCGTGAAGAGCGATGGTCGCAGCGGAAACAGGAGTTTGCACTTCGATAACAGGAAAGCCGGGCTCCGGTTCAGTAACAGTCAGCTCCGGGGTGCCGCTCAGAATGGCGGTGAGATCTTCAATCGATTGGGACATAGCAAGGGTGAATGTCAGCACCTTTGCCACAAGCTTCGGAAAATAGGAATAAAAGAATGATTCTTTTTTCCAACCCCACTTTTTTACTCTCCCGACTTCTTCCAAATCTGCTCTACAATCTTCTTTCGTAAGGCCAGAGGATCGATCACGCCGGAGTGCCGAAAGAGAATTTCACCATCTTTCCCGACAAGTAAGGTATAAGGGAGAGCTCCGTCCCACTTGGGATCAATGGATTTCGCCAGGTCCTCGGTATCGCCGTCAAAAAGATAGTTATTGGTCGTCCTTTTTTCCTCGTCCAAAAGCGGCTTGGTCCGTGGTGAAAGACCGCAATAACTTCTTTTTAAGAAGCGCTCTACCTTGTCCTTGTCGCCAACAGAATCCAGACTGATGGGAATGAATTCAAATTCCTGCCAGGAATACTGGCGGTAGATCTTCACCAATTCCGGGAACTCGGCTACACAAGGACCACAGCTTGTCGACCAAAGATTGATGAGACGCATCCCGGTCCGCCCCTTGTTAGCCACCAACGTTCCAAGCGTCTTGGCATTAGTCTTTTCTACAGTAACCGGCTGGGCTTTCCACTTACGGTCTTCTCCGGCGACCATCTCAGCTTTTTCCTTCCACTTCGTGGTGCATCCCACCGGGCGAGTCTTTACCACTTCGATCTTTTTTCCTTCCAGAATCGCTGAAATCGCATCGCGGCCTTCGTTTTTTTCAACTGGCCCCACCCGGCGGCGGCCGTTGTCCATCCGGCCGTTGTAGCGGAGTTTGAGATCCTTATCAAAAATGAAAATGTGGGGAGTTGCCACCGCACCATAGGCTTTGGCCACCTCCTGAGTTTCGCCGTCATAAAGATAGGGCAAATTGAAGCCGCTATCCTTGGCGATTAGCTTCATGTCCTCAAAGCCATCATCGTAAACGGTCCACCCAAGTTCCGGTAGGTGAAGTCCTTCCGGAGAATTACTGTTAATGGCGACAAACTTGACCGACCTACCTTTAAAATGCTCGACGAGGGCGATCATGCGTCCGTGGGAAGCAATGGCATCCGGACAGTGGTTGGTTGTAAAGATGACCGCAAGAGCATCACCACCACTAAAATCCTTGAGGTTGTATTCCTTACCATCGACACCTGGCAATCTGAAATCCGGCGCTTTTTGCCCCTCGGTGAGAGGAATAGGCTTATAAGCAAAAAGAGAACTGATGGCACAGAAGGTAACGAGCAAGACGCGCATCTCTTGGATACGTGCCTATCCCGCTTTTCTAGCAATGAGATGTGCCGCCGGCAACCCAAGGACAATTCCGGAGGCCATCCCGGTAATATGAGCCAGAGTATCGATTCCCGGACCTCCAATTCCATTCAATCCAAAGATCATCAATCCGGCCAGCAACGGAGTGAAAGCCCTGACACCCTTGCGAAACGATCGCTCACGCCACGCCAAGTCCAATCCGGAACCAACCAACAAGCCAAGCGCCCCAAAGACCGCAGTCGAAGCACCCAGGCCAAAGTAACTATGCGGAAATCGAATGAACACGTTCAGCAAATTTCCAATAAATCCACTCAACATAATCAGCCCCCATCCTTTGATCGGGCCAAACGAATTTGCGACAAATATACCAAAAACGGAACCGAAGACGGCATTACCCAACAAATGCGGCATGTCTCCGTGCAGAAACAAGGACGTAAAAGCCCGATGCCACTCCCCCTCGGTCACAATCCCAAGCGTCGAGCTTAGATACTTCGCCTCGACTTCCGGATACTGGATTTGACGGGTAAAACAAAAAAGGAGGATCCCAATCCAAACCAATGCCAGTTCAACTCCCGATCCAAAAATAGGTACGGTCGCCGGAGCGGGACGGTAAACTTGCTCCTCATGATAAAGTCGAAACTCCTCCCGAATCGCATGCTCGAAAGCCTCCTCACCGTAGATGAGATACCCTCCTCCTTCTTCAACAGTAATCAGGCAATCCAGACCCATCGCCAAAACGACCAAGGCATATTCCTGGGCTTCCCGCGACGACTCAAAACGATCCACCGGCACCAAACCGGAGGTCGGAGAGTCTGGGATATCCATCACAGGCATTGACGAACAAGAGCACCCTCACTCATTCAACGCAATAGTCATTTTGTCAGAACCTCGAAAGTGAAGCCGATTCGAAACACAATCGAACCTCGAGGAGAATTTCATTGGCCGCCTTTGGGAACCAAGGGCCACACTATCATCCTTGGGGTTGAAGAGTTCCCGCCCCCAGCTTTCGAAGATGGCATAGGTCTTCAGCACCTGTCGCACCGCGACCAATGTATATTTTTCACACTCAAACCACGGGCAGACAACCCCCACAGAAGGCCAAAAACTAAAAGAAGCCTTCCCACAAGGCGATGAGGAACAAGCTACGGAAATTTTTGGCGAAATGGTGCGCCCCGCTGTCCGACTGGGCCTCCAGGCAGCGATGGAGGATAAAGTCATCAGGGTTTATGGCCTGAAATATCACCCTCCCTCTAGAGTGCTTGGATCAACGGTCGGAAAATAAAAGGGAACACTTTTTTCAATGGAAAAAAGAACCGATAATCCGGCCTTGGGTTAGCCACGAAAAAGAGGGCTAAATCTCCCTCAACATTTATCGTTCAACGGACATCCAACGGGCTCTCTTCGCCAATTTCGTATTCGCTGTGACTAAAGGCGTGCTCTTGAAAGGAGTCCAGCGAGACACCAGAGAAGCGCAGCTTCCCGTATGTGGGTGAAGCAGATCATAGCGCAACTTCGAACTCCTGAGGAGCCAACCTCTTGACCATTTTGACTTTCTATCGGTCCAGATCAAAGGTGTCTTAGCTGGAGATCATATGATGTTTTTGTAATTGGGATTGATTACGAAGGCACTATCTAGACCTTTGGAGCCCATCCCTCACGGTAGTCTCTCTTTACTAAGCTCGTGGCAAGGACGCTGTTGGTAGACTTCATGTTTGGGCCATCCCAATCAATCGGATGACCTTCACCAACCTGCTGAGCGATGCAACCAAGCAAAATGACCTCGTTCAAATAGGCCGCGATTTCAAAATTAGAATATGCCGGAGCTCCCCCATTCATCATATCAAACCACTCCCGCTCGTGACCCGGGGAACGCGGGATAGTCTGTTCCACCCCCTGACACGCTTCATGCTTACTAGCGTGACGGTATTCCTTTTCATCGTTCAATTTTACGTAGAACTCCCGACCGTAGTCATCTTGCGAGAACAGCTTGCCCTTCTCACCAATAATCACCGCGCCGCTCAGCGGCATCTTGCCACCGCGAAGAGCAACCACCTCGGAAACCACCGAGGCCTTCGGCCGGATCGGATCAAAACTGGTCTTGGGGTTCCCATCATACCACCAGAATTTCAGGGGAGGCAGCCCCTCACGTTCGGGGAATTCAAAGCGGACCCGGGAAGTCAGCGGATAAGTCTCATCGTAAATCCGCGAAGCCATCTCGCACTCGATCCGGGTTGGATATCCCAGCTTCAGGGCCCGAAAAGGCATATTCACGGTGTGGCATGCCATATCTCCGAGAGCACCTGTTCCAAAATCACTCCAGCCACGCCATTTGAAATCGTGATAAACGCCTTTCTTGTATGGACGCATCTTTGCCGGCCCGATGAAGCAATCCCAATTAAGATTGTCCGGAATAGGATCCGAACCCTCCGGGCGCTCCAAACCCTGCGGCCAGACCGGACGGTTTGTCCACACATGTAATTCGAGCGGCTTGCCGATCACTCCAGATTGAATGATCTCTACCGATCGACGCAAGCCATTCGCAGCGCTTCCCTGGTTGCCCATCTGGGTCGCCAGCTTGTTTTCGCGGGTCAAATTCCGCATCATCCGCGATTCCCAAACCGTTTGGGTCAAAGGCTTTTGACAATAAACGTGCTTCCCCATCTGCATCGCCATGATGCCGGCAACCCCGTGCAAGTGATCCGGCGTGGAAACCGTCACCGCATCCACCTTGTCTCCCATTTTGGTCAACATCTCGCGGAAATCGGAGTATTTGGCGGCCTTGGAAAACTTCTTCGCCATCTCATCCAGCTTCCCTCCATCAATATCACAAAGCCCCACAATCTCGCCACCACACTTGGCAGCATTCATGGTATCGCTCCTCCCCTTGCCACCTACGCCAATGCAGGCCACCTGAATCTTGGAATTCAAGTTCTGTCCGCTCACAAAAGCAGGCATCCCAAATGTTCCACCCGCAAGGATACCGGACTTTTTGAGAAATTGACGTCTATTGGTCGATGATTGTGCCATCTCAGTAAAACGAGGTTCCTACCAGTCAGCTTTCAATCCCCCGAAAAAAGCTCACTTCTTTTTCTTCGGCTTTTTCCGGCGACTAATTGCTCGATCTGGATCGTAGGCCGGGTTCGGAGTCATCATCTGCGCCCCCACCCTCTGACGCCAGCTCTTCAAATCCTTCAAAAGTATCTCAGCCTTCTTTGAGTCGACAGCCGCCAGGTTCTTCTTCTCAAACGGGTCAGCCTTGAGGTTGAATAACTCTAGTTCGCCATCCTCAAAAAACTCGATCAACTTCCAGTCACCATCACGAATCGCGCCGTATGGTTTCGTGCGATGATAGTGTGGATAGTGCCAATACAGCTTCTTACGATCTAGCTCCGAATTTCCGTCTTTCAATAGTGGCAAAATGCTCACCCCATCAAGATGTTCACCCTTTCTGGCTGGCAGTCCAGCCATCTCCAAAAAAGTCGGATAAAAATCCATCCCAATAACCGGCTCGTCGCATCGCGCCCCCGCCTTAATCTTACCAGGCCACTTCGCAATCAATGGCTCACGAACTCCGCCTTCATGGGAAAAACCCTTCCGATCTCGAAGACCCGATGTGGTATCGTCATAATCGCCCCCATTATCCCCGGTCAGAATAATAACCGTGTTTTCAGCCAATCCCAGCTTCTCCAGCTTGTTTACAATCCGGCCCACGCTCTGATCCAGGGCCTCAATCATTCCCGCCCGCTTGGGATTCATATTCTCATTCCTCTTGTTGTCGAAGCTCTTTGCCTTTTCCTGATACTTCTTTGTCAACTTCTCAGGTGACATTATGGGGCCGTGCACGGTATAGTACGAGAAGTATAAGAGAAAATGCTCATTTTTCTTTTCGTCCAGAAACTCCATAGCGGCATCTGTCAGCTTATCCGTCAGAAAATCACCCTTTTCACCGTCATCGAGCCCCGGCATCCCAAACGGCGAAAAATATTTCCCAGGTCCCTTCGGCTGCCCCCACTCACGGCCACCCACATTGGCATCAAACCCATGACTTGTTGGAAAGTGCTCCTCGAAGTCCGGTTGCCCAATCGGCATGAGATGCCACTTTCCCAGAAAGGCCGTGGCATAGCCCGCGTCTTTGAGAGCTTCCGGCAACAGAACCCGCTCGTGATCCATCTTCATCTTCCAGTCAGGAACCGCCAGCTTTGCAAAAGGCCTCTTGTGACCCGTAATCCAATCGGTGAGATGTAATCTCGCCGGGTATCTCCCTGTCAGGATCGCCGCTCGACTCGGCGAACAAACCGTGCACGCCGAGTAAGCATTAGTAAAAAGCATCCCATCCTTCGCGAGCTTGTCGATATGAGGTGTCTCATAAAACTCTGCCCCGTAGCACCCGAAATCGCCCCAACCCAAATCATCCACTAACAAGAACACAAAATTCGGTTTCTTCTCCTCTGCCCGAAGCAGACACGAAAAAACCCCAAGAAACACAAACGCGAATGACCTAACCATGCCAACTGAATAAATTCCTCCGCCCTCTCACTCAATACAAACTCCTCGGAGAAAGCAGAAAAACGGGGGGCTGAAATCTCCACATCTCCAATCTTCATACCGGAAAGAGTTTCCAAGGAAGAACTCGATTGGGATTTCTACATCAATGTGGACAAAACATCACCTCGGTTCAATACTGATCCTAACCCTCATTTCTCCAGACCTCACACGCCAACTTCCCTTCTCTCTCCCGATCAACCATCACCACATTACGATTCACTTTTACAAATGCCACCTGCGGGCCAACCCGCACCAATCCATCGCGGGACAGGGACGCTGCAGACAATAACGCCCCATCATACAAATCCGGAAGCACCCACCCCCTCACCAAATATGGGATCTTCACCTCCACTCCCTCAATCGCTTCCAAATTGGCCTCCAAACGGTGATATTTCAAATAATAGAAAGGTGGCAACCCGCCCAAATACGCCAAGCCCAGATGAAAAATCACCAGCGATAGCGGGCCAATCATCAAGCCCTTCCAGAAACCTTTCACTCCGCAATCCTTACGGATTCAGGCGAATCATGAAATCCCGAAAGTAGGCTTTCCCGCCCGTCCTCCCACTCCGATCAAGGCTCACTTCACTGAGATCGCCGATATCGCCAGCATCCACCGTGACCGAATCCTTAAAGATTTTCCCATTCTCTCCGGATTCTTCCAAAAGAACGTCAAGGCGCACATCGCCATCCGGCATCTTCGTCACATCAATCGACATCCACTGCCGGCCATCGCCCAGCGGCTTGAACCCGATCCCTTTGGTTCCGTTCAGATATTTGCGATTATCAATCCGCTCGAATCGAAACGATCCTCCCTGCATTCCCGGATGGAACAACACTCTTACTCTTCCGATCGTAACCCCCATGTGCCAGGCACCTGACGAAATATCTTCACCTCCAAGGGTCGTAGAAACACGGAAACGATTTCCAAACTCAGCCTGCCCCGGCCAGTTTTTAGATTCCAAAATCAACCGTTGATCTCCATCTTGCCCCCCCATTCCAGCAAAAATTAATCGTCCACCCTCTACCTTTCCCGATCGTCCCGATGAATTCTCAAAACGAAACTGACGATAGTCTTTCTTAAGACCCTCTTTTCCCACCCCAAACCATTCAAAAAACATCCCGCCCGTATCGGCAGATTTTCTTCGCCCTTCAGCTCTCTCCACCAGCAATGACTTTACCGCATGCTCCACCGCCATCTCCCGGTCCTTGCGAAATACCAGTTGAAGTCCTTCGATCACATTCAGAACCCGCCGCCTCAATTCCGGATCCTCGGAAGGCTGAAAGTTGAGCAGCCATTTTAGCGCATTCTCTCCACCATCTAGCAAATCCTTCCGTCCGGACTCTCTTTCATCAAAATCCCGAGAAGCGAGCTTCTTTAGTGCCCCCTCAAGTTTGACTGTCCCCTCCGGTCCAGCAGTCAAGGCCCCCTGCAACGCCTTCACGGAAATCCCAATCCCCTCCATCTCGAGAAGCTCTGCTCTCCAATCCGAGACCTTCACATCGTCCGCCGAAAACGCCGCAACCGAGAGCCCCAGAGTGACAAAAGTATAAAACTTCATTTCCACGATCTATCCGAGGGAATGGAAAGATCCACCCAATTATTCCGGTAAGATGTCTCCATGACCCGAAGACTCCTTCTGATTCTCTCTCTTCTCATCCCCGGCATCCTCGGTGCGGCCGAAAAACCAAACATCATTCTCGTCATGACTGATGACCAGGGCTACGGGCCTGTTGGTCGTCACGGCCACCCGTGGATCAAGACTCCAAACCTCGACAAACTCTACGACCAAAGCACCCGCCTCACCCGCTTTCTCGTCAGCCCCACCTGCTCGCCCACGCGCTCTGCGCTCATGACCGGACGCCATCCACTCAAAAATGGCATTACTCACACCATTCTCGAACGCGAGCG
>JBDNAG010000166.1:0-22772 GCA_039768565.1 Akkermansiaceae bacterium
TACCAATAGAATGTCACCGACTCATTGGAGAGCCCTTGATACTTTGCATCGGTCAAATCAAGACTGACCGACTCCAAAGTGGAACGCGCTGGTCCGTTTTCACTGTATATCAAAGCACTGTCCAAGCTCGTTCGAAAAGCCAACCAGCGCTGATTTCCACTTCCGGTAGCCCGGCTAAAATCAAAGCTTACATTCGCGAGATTAATGGTGGTGCCCGGATCGATCAAAATTGTAAACGAATGCACCCCCTGTGTCGGAGGAGTTGACCCAACCACCGGAGGAGTCCCGGTAGTCGACGGACCATTGAATTTTCCCACTGGTGCCGAGGCCCGGCCTGCGTCGGCATTGCTATCACTGACGATGCCACCGCCACCTGCAAAACTCCAACCGCTCACCGTGATTCCATCACCGGCCACCAAGTCATCGGTGCTGGAATTAAATGAACCGCCACTTGAGAAGTCGACACCTGCAACTGGTGCTGCTTCCGCATTAACCGCGAGAGCAAAAAGACATCCAAAAACAAGATTACTGCCAGGAGATTTGAGAAATGAGATCATAATAAAGGATGGAGATTGAAGAGACGAAAAGGACCACTCCCTTCTGCCAAGAACAGTCCTGACGGGTCTGCGCAGAGGCAGACTGGGAATAATTTGAGTTGTATCGATCTTGAAAAATCACTCCGCCAAAGGCATCTCCGGCGAGGATTTCCAGCAGGCTTTCTTATTGTTCGCCACCTTCACGGACCACAAAGAATCGTGGCAAATCACTCAGGGGAATAAAGTTGGCATTAAAATCGATCACCAAAGTTGTCGTTCCAGCTTGACCCGTCACCGTGATCAATTCCGCAGCATTATTGATGGTGAAATCCGCGAGGTTGGTTGAAGTGAGAACGGTGTACTCTTGGCCTTCAGCGGATGTGAAGGATAAGGTCGCAATCCGATTCCCCGGGACTTCTTCCACAGTGAATTGCACGACCTGAAGCCCAACCGGGCTTCCGAGCTTCCCAATTGCCCAGTCAAGAGCGTTCGAGAAGAGTTGCATACCATCCGCAGAAAGATTGGTCAGTGTATTGTCCGAAAACGGCATCATCACCCGTCTGGCCGGAGCCACTCCATCGAGCGTGCCACTGCCGGGATCAACCGCATCGCCAGCTTCGATGGCAATCAGCATCGCATTGCCCGTGACGTCATTCCCGATTCCGGCCCCAGCCGTTGCCGTGCCATCAGCTGCGGTTCCAACGGCCGTGAGTCCTTCAAAAAGAGCAGGAGTATTTGTGCTCTCTCCGGTGGTTCCCTCATTGTAAAGAGTGATTGTCTCTGGCAATCCGGTCGCAATCGGATGATCACCAAGAATCATCTGGCTTGTCTCGTTGGACTTGGAAAAGATCACGGTGCTCGCTCCAAACTCACCCGCTCCATTGTCGACGATGGCTTCTTCCCAGTTGATCAAAGGGACCGGAGAGTCGATAAACTTGCCGCGCATGTCTCCCGAGCCCGGAGTGGAAGAAATCACAAGTAAATCAAAGCTCAACTCGCCACCTGCAGCAATATTGGCCGCAGCATCGACCGTCACTTTATCAAAGCCAAACTTGTCCTCAAGAAGAGTCACGGCAACCGGGTCGGCACCCGCAGTCCCCTCGGCGTTTCCTCCGATAAAGAGAACGGTTATTGTCGTGGATGGTTCACTGTTGGCCTGATTTGGGTCGGTTCCATGGATCAGAACCTCGGCGGAGTCCCGGAAGTTATCGCCATCGGTATTTTCATTGTTCGGATCCGAGCCGGTGTCATCGCCGTCCACAAAAGTACCAGTGCCAGTTTCAACACCATCGATAAGCCCGTCCCCGTCGGTATCCGAATTCAAAGGATCTGATCCCGTATTGCTGCCACCAACAAAGATTCCGGTGTTGCTTTCAACCCCATCCTTCAGATTGTCATCATCCGAGTCCTCATCATCCGGGTCAGTGCCGTTGGTGAATTCTTCCAGGTTCGTCGATCCGTCGTCATCAGGATCAGCCGTTCCATCATTTGTATTGGGATCGAGGGCATTTTCCGCCTCGTAGCCATCTGGAATCATATCGTTGTCCGAGTCCGCCTCCAGTGGGTTGGACCCAGTGTCACTGGCGAGATCATCAAAAGTTCCGTCGTTGGTCTCCACCCCATCGCTCAGGCCATCCTCATCAGTATCAGCCTTGAGAGGATCGGTCCCGGTATCGCTGGCAAGATCGTTGAACGTTCCATCATTGGTTTCAACTCCGTCCTGTAATCCGTCGTCATCGGAATCCGAATCTGTCGGGTCGGTCTTGGCATTAAATTCATTCAGGTTTGTCGAAAGGTCATTGTCAAAATCATCCCCCGGAAGCACGTCACCAAGGGTTTGAAAGCCATCCCCGGGGTCGGCATCGATGATTCTTTGCTCGAAGGCGTCGCCCATCCCATCATCGTCAGAGTCAACATCAACGCTGAGTTCAGCCTCAATCACAATGGAGTCAATATCCATGTCACCCGAACCCTGACCGCCGCAATACCAGAAAAAATCAACAGTCTGGTTCACGAGGTTTTCATACTTCGGATTATTCAACACGAGATTCACCGTCGTTAGCGCCGGTCGGGGCAGGCCCACCTCGCTATAAATTAGGGTATCATCCAAGCTCGTCCGAAATGCGATCCAACGAATATTAGTCGAGCCTGTTGCCTTGCTGTAAATGAAAGAAACATCGGTAAGATTGACGGCATCACCTCCGATCTCTACCGAAAAGGTATGAATCCCATCTGCAGGAGGGGCATCACCCACCGATGGTGCGACACCATCACCGGTGGGACCATTGAACTTGGCAAAAGGAGCGGAATCCCGACCAGCGTTGGCATTTCCATCTCCTAAGATAACTCCGCCAGTAACTCCGGGGAATGACCAAGGAGACACAGTAATTGAGTCATTAAGATTCAAATCCTCCGGGACATTGGTGGTTACACCAAATTCATCGCTAAAATCGACTCCCGCAATTGGGTCTGCAACCGCATTTTCAAGGAAAGCGAACAACAATAGGAATAATGAGTAATTCTTCATGAGTTTGTGAGTAGATCTAATAAATAATTTACTTTCCATCGCTAATCCAGTGACAAATCACAAAGCCTTCAGGAATCTGAAATTAGAGGAATTCATGAAGTGTCCTTTCACTGCGATGATTCCGCCATTCCAACTAGCTACCGAGCTTCATCAACCAAAGGACCAGTCAAAAAAGAAACTTTCCGATTTCAGGTAGTAAATACGGAGACTGGTCGACTTCGCCAAAATTAAGGATGAATGAAAATCATCAGTAATCAGATTACTTTCGTAAGCGGCTGGTATGAATCTGGCTAATCGCAGGAGCCCGCAACGGGCGATACCAAAATGATTCGTAAAACCATCCTTCTCTCGATGACCGCGCTGCTCGCGTGTTCATGCAAAGACAGCGCTGAAGAAAAAACGTCCGCCGACCCCTCACCGTCGACCGACACCCCGACTCCTGCAACTACATCCACCACACCTCCCTCCGACCCGGCCCCCGTCCCGGCTGACGGCGGAGGCGAACTGGACCTCGAAAAGGACTCGCTCAAGTTCGGCTTCATCAAGCTCACCGATTGCGCTCCCATCGTAATTGCAAAAGAGAAAGGCTTTTTTGAAAACGAAGGACTTCAGGTCGAAGTCATCGCTCAACCCAATTGGAAAACTCTCCTCGATAATGTTATCTCTGGTGAACTCGACGGGGCCCATATGCTCTCCGGCCAGCCTATCGCCGCTACCATCGGCTTTGGCACGGAGGCCCATATCGTAACTGCTTACACCATGGACCTCAATGGTAACGGCATCACCATGAGCAATGACATCTGGGAACAGATGCAACAGAACGACGCCAAGCTCGATTCTCCCACGCCTCCCCACCCCATCACTGCCAACTCGCTCAAGCCTGTCGTCCAGGGCCTTCTCGACGATGGAAAAAAACTGCAACTCGGCATGGTCTTCCCCACCTCGACTCACAACTATGAACTCCGCTATTGGCTCGCTGCCGCCGGCATCCACCCCGGCATGTATACCGAGTCAGACATCGGTGGCCGCACGGATGCGCAGGTCGAGCTCTCGGTCACGCCACCGCCCATGATGCCCAAGACCCTCGAGGCCGGAAATATTCAGGGATACTGCGTCGGTGAACCCTGGAACCAAGCCGCTGTCAAAATGGGAATCGGTGTTCCAGTCACCACCAACTACGACGTTTGGAAAAACAATCCCGAGAAAGTCTTCGGCGTCTCCAAGGAATGGGCTGACGAGAACCCCCAGACCATGCTCGCCGTCACCAAGGCCCTCATTCGCGCCGGCAAGTGGCTCGATGAAACAAACGATAACGGAGAGCTTGTCAACCGAGTGGAGGCAGCCCGCATCCTCTCCCGCCCCGACTACGTTGGCGCAGACTTTGATGTCATCAAAAACTCGATGACCGGATTCTTCCTCTTCCAGAAATCTGACAAGCGTGAGATGCCTGACTTCAACGTCTTCTTCAAGCACCAGTGCACCTATCCCTGGTATTCCGACGGTATTTGGTTTCTCACTCAAATGCGCCGCTGGGGCCAAATCACCGAAGCCAAGCCCGAGTCATGGTATCTCGACGTCGCTAAAAAGGTCTACAAGCCCGAGATCTATCTCAAGGCCGCGAAGATGCTTCTTGCCGATGGCCACATTGAAGAAGGCGATATCCCCTGGGACACCGATGGCTTCAAGCCTGCCACCTCGGATTTCATCGACGGGGTGAGCTTCGATGGCCGCAAACCTCTTGAATATCTCAAGAGCCACACCATCGGAAACAAGGAATAGGCCCGTTCCATTTTCAAGGAGATCCGGATTCCGCTCCGGATCTCCTTTTCAGACCCAGACCACACACCTCTCGACGCCATCAATATGAACATTTTCTCCCGCATCAAATACCCGATCCTCAAAGCGATCGATGTCTCCGGACTCACTTTTCTCTCCCCGGTTGTCCGCCTCGCTTACGGGGAAGAGCCACTTATTCAGATGAAAAAAATCGGCCAGTGGATTATCATCCCCATTCTGGCCATGCTCCTTTTTGGATTTTTCTGGGCCTTTGGGTCCACCACGATCAAGACCAAATCCGGCTCCGTTCCCGGTCCCCTCGAAACCTGGCAGGCCAACAAGCAAATCAACACCTTTGGGTTCTACGAAGACTCCAAGGAAGAGGCCTACAATCTCACCGGTGAAGAGCGTAGCGCCAAGCTCGCCGAAGCACAGGCCCGCCTTGAGAAAATGCCCTCTCTGGTTGACTCGGCCAACACCGCTCTAGAAAAAGCCGAGAAAGCTCACACCGATAACATCGCCAAACGATCCGGTCCACTCACCGAAAAAAAGGACACTCTCAAAGCAAAGTATAAGGCTGACAGCACCGCCCGCAAAACAGCCCTCAATCAATTGTCCCAAACCCTCACGCCCGGCAACAAGCCCGCCTACGAGAATTTCCTCGCACAGGTCAAAGATCATACCGCCAAGACCGAAAGCGAGCGCGAGGAAATCAATGTCCTCACCAAAGAGATCAAGGAAATCACAGACGAAAAATCCGATGTTGTTGCCAAGGCCCGCTTCGATCAAACCGCTGCCGTCGAAGAGAAAATTTTCCTCGAAAAGATCATCGAACACCTAAGTGCCGACAACCGCGAGCTCAAGGTCGCTGAACTTCAAAAAGGCATCGCCAAGGATGCCAGCGAGCTTCTCACCCTCACCGGTCCGGCCGCCTACAAAAGAGCCGAAAGTATCGCCAAGTCAGAATCCCGGCTCGAGAAGACCAAAAACTCCATTTACGCCGGACCAAAAACCCTCGGCTATCAAATCCAGCGCTCCGTCCTCTGTGTCTTCGCCGGCTTTCTCTTGGGCTCCCTCATTGCTATCCCCATCGGAATTCTTTGCGGGCTAAACTCCACATTCATGGCCGCGATGACCCCTTTCATCGCAATCTTTAAGCCAGTCTCGCCCATCGTGTGGCTCCCCATCTGCCTCATCATCGCCAGCGCAATCTTCCCTTCCTACGAAGACAGTGGCTTCGTCAAATGGCTCTGGGATGACGCCTGGATCCTCGCAAGTTACGACATCAATCCGGCCTTCATTGCCTCCGCTGCTGTTGTCGCGCTTTGCTCGCTTTGGGCCACCTTGGCCAATACCGCACTCGGAGTCGCCAGCATCGATAAGGACCACCTCAACGTCGCCCGCGTCCTCAAGCTCGGCTTCTGGCCCCGCCTCTTCAAAATCGTCATTCCATCCGCACTTCCTCTCATCTTTGCCGGACTGCGTATCTCCCTCGGAGTTGGCTGGATGGTGCTCATTGCAGCCGAACTGCTCTCCTCTTCAGAGGGCATCGGCAAGTTCGTCTGGGATCAGTTCAACAACGGTGCTTCCGACTCCTTCGCCAAGCTCTTCGTGGTCGTCTTCGTCGTTGGCCTCATCGGTCTTCTCCTCGATCGCATCATGATCGTCTTCCAACGCCTCGTCTCATTCGAAGGTTCACCAACTGCCATTTAACCGAATCACCCCATGTCTTCTCTAGAACTCAAAAACTGCTCGGTTTCCTTCGGACCTCCATCCAATCGAACCCACGTCCTCAAGGACATTAACCTCAGCGTTAGGGAAAACGAATTCGTCGCCGTCATTGGTTTCTCCGGCGCTGGAAAATCAACTCTCATTTCCCTCCTTGCAGGTCTTCAGGAACCCACCACCGGAGAAGTCCTCATGAACGGCAACAAGATGTCCGGCCCAGGTCCCGACCGTGGCCTCATGTTTCAAAACTACTCCCTCCTCCCCTGGCTCTCGGTCAACGACAACGTCAAACTCGCCATCAAAACGGTCTTCCCCAAGCTCTCGAAATCCGAAGTCTCAGACCGCATTGAGCACTACGTTAAGATGGTCAAGCTTGACCACGCGGGCACCAAGAAACCCCACGAGCTTTCCGGCGGTATGCGTCAGCGGGCCTCCCTCGCCCGGACCCTCGCTCTCGACCCCGAAGTCCTCCTCCTCGACGAACCTCTCTCGGCCTTGGATGCCCTCACCCGCTCCGAACTTCAGGACCAAATTCTCAACATTTGGGAAAACGACAAGCGCACCGTCGTGATGATTACCAATGATGTCGATGAAGCCGTCCTCATGGCCGACCGCATCACTCCGCTCACGATGGGCCCCGCCGCCACTCTGGCCGATGATTTTATTGTCCATATGGAGCGACCGCGCGACCGCCGCACCCTAAACGATCACCCCGAATTCATGAGGCTCAAAACCGAGATCACCCTCTTCATGATGGATCTTAACAAGGAAGCGAAAGCACTCGATCAGGGGCACATCATTCCGATGCCCCGGATCAGCCCACACGACTTTTCCCTGCCATCCGTCGGACCACGTTTCAAAAACAAACAATCGCAACCTGGTCGCTCGGCCTAATCACACACTCCTTTTCATATGACTGTTCTCGAACCAAAACGTGCTGTCGAAATCTCCAATCTTATAAAGGAATATCCCAATCCATACGGAGACGATTTTCGGGTCGTTGAAAATTTTAATCTCAATATTAAGGAAGGCGAATTCATTTCCCTCATCGGTCACTCCGGTTGCGGAAAGTCAACAGTTCTGACCATGCTCGCCGGTCTCAACGAAATCTCCGACGGCGGTATCATTGTCGGCAATAGGGAGATCGACGGCCCCGGACCCGACCGCTCCGTCGTATTCCAAGCACCCTGCCTGATGCCCTGGATGAACGCCTTCCAGAATGTCATGTTGGGCGTCAAAAACGTCTACCCGCACGCCACCAAGGCCGAACGCAGACAGATCGTGGAGCACTCTCTTTCCGTCGTCGGACTTAGCGACGCCATGAAGAAATTTCCGCGGGAAATGTCCGGAGGCATGCAACAACGCGTCGGCATCGCGCGCGCCATTGCCCTGCAACCCAAGGTCCTTTTACTCGACGAACCCTTCGGTCGGCTCGACTCGCTCACCCGCATGGAACTGCAAGACGTCATCATCGACATTCTCGCCCGTGAAAAGCTCACCGCCATGATCGTAACTCACGATGTAGATGAAGCTGTTTTTATGGCAGATCGTTGTGTCATGATGTCCAATGGTCCCCTAGCCGGAGTTGGTGAGATTCTCGAAATAGATTTCCCGCGTCCGCGAAATCGCACCGAAGTTTTCCAGGACCCCATGTTCTTCAAATACCGCGAGCACCTGCTCGCCTTCCTCGAACAACGAGCTCATATCAAAAGCGGAACCCGAACCTTTGCCAACGGCGATTCCATGGGCTTTGTCGACAAGGAAGGAAAGGAACTTGAAGTCGCTGCCGCGGAAGTCGCCACCTCGGTCGCCTGAATCTCTCCCCCAAAAAACAAAACCGGCTCGCACTGCAGCCCACCAAAAAAAAACTAATGATAAGCCAACGTTACCTCGCTCTCGGCCTCCTTGGTCTGAGTTCAAGTCTCTCTCTCGCCGGAGATCCAATCGAGCCCGTTACAGCCATTCCGGCTCCGACAGGCAGCCCGAACTTCATGGAGAAAATCAAATTCACCGGGGACTTTCGGACTCGCTACGAATTCCGTGAAGAAGATACCTTCGATTCTTCCAACGCCCTCACCATCCGGGGTCGTCTCGGATTGAAACTTGGGGACTTCCATGGTTTTTCTGCCTTTGTCGAGGGAGAAGGAACCCGTGCCTTAGTCGATGATTATGCCTCCAATCCACTCCCTCAAGGGCTCGCAGCTCAACCTCTCACCAAGCCATTCGAAACAGGCAATACTTTCATCGGCGACCCAAACAACTATGAAATTAACCAAGCTTATTTGAGGTATTCCAAGAGCGGCTTCACCGCTACCGTCGGTCGCCAGCGCATCATTCGTAATGCCGCGGCCTTTATCGGTAACGTCGGCTGGCGTCAAAACGAACAGACTTTTGATGCCGCGCAATTTGCCTATGCCAAGGATGATTTCTCGATCAGCTACGTTTATGCCGATCGCGTCCAACGGATCTTTGGAGTCACAGCACCTGCCCGTCACCCGCTCCGGGACTTCAACGGAGACATTCACTTGTTTGATATCTCGACGAAAACCAATATTGGTAAAGTCGGAGGTTATGCCTACCTTATCGACCTGGACCCGGGCGAGTCCACTCCTGCAGGCCCCATTCTTTCCATCGGTGACACCAATACCTTTGGTGCCTTCATCGAGAACAACGGCATCTATGCTGAGTTTGCCTACCAGGATGGCACCGCAACCCGCCAAGGCGGAGACTATGACGCAGTCTATGGTCACCTCAAATACTCCACTAAAATTGGAGAGACCGGAGTAAACGTCGGAGTGGAGTATCTGAGCGATGGCTTCGTCACACCGCTTGCAACCGTGCATGCCTTCAATGGATTTGCCGACGCCTTCATCTTCAACCGGATTGGCCTCCCTTTCGCGAACTCAGGTTATGAAGGCATCACTGATGTCTATTCGGGAATCACCCAAACCGGCCTGCCATGCGGTCTCACCTTCAAGGGATTCCTTCACTACTACATGGATGACTCCCTCGATGCCAACTACGGTTACGAGGCTGACATGGTTCTCGTGAAGAAAATCAACCCAAACACCACCGCGCTCCTCAAAGCGGCCTACTTCGTCGGAGAAGACTTCTTCGAAGACATCGCCCAAGTCTCGGTTCAGGTAGACTACAAGTTCTAAGATAATCCTTAGCTCACTTTTTTAACGAAAAAATTCTCCCCTAACCGGGAGAATTTTTTTTGGCCGGATGGTGATGAATACTTCTCACCTTTACGGGCCCCTTTCCTGCTTACGGTAGGTTCTGTGATTTTAAGAACCTTCATTCTCCTGACATTGAGCCAGTCATCCCTTCGTGCCAACACCTTCGAAAACTCGCTTGGAATCAAAATGGTAACGATTAATCCCGGCACCTTTACCATGGGAAGTCCCCCTAACGAAAAAGGTCACCAGGACGATGAAAAACAAAGAGAGGTCATCGTTACCCGGACATTCTCGATCGCAACCACCGAGATCACACAGAAACAATGGATAACTCTGATGGGCACGACATTTGAAGACCTCATCAACAAACAACGCGGTCCTCTCGGACGCGGAGCCAAGCTTTCCAGCAAACCATCTGCGACCGGCGAAAAGCAACCCATGTGCTTTGTCAATTGGCAGGACGCCTCCGATTTCTGTAAAGCCCTTACCAAAAGGGAACACGAAGCCAGGCTCCTGCCGCTGGACAAAAAATACTCTCTCCCTACCGAGGCACAGTGGGAATACGCCTGCCGCGCCGGAACAACAACAGTCTTTGGCACTGGCAGCACTCTCACCAGCAAGGATGCCAATTTCTATGGAAAGATGCCTTATGGATTTTCTGAACCAGGGGAATATCGCGGGAAGACAACACCCGTCGCCTCCTTTCCCGCAAACCCGTGGGGGCTCTCGGATATGCATGGCAATGTTTACGAATGGTGTCTTGATTGGTACGAGGCATTACCGACTTTAGCCAAAGATCCAATCGGGCCAGAAAATGGAGAAGGTCGCGTGATCCGTGGAGGAGCCTGGGATCGCAAGTCCACCAGCTGTCGCGCCGCTTATCGATACAGCCGGGACCCAAACCGCCGGGCGCACAATATCGGATTCCGCATCACCATTGTTTCCAACTAGGTCATGGCACGCCATTTCATGGGAAATATGAATATTCCATAATTAAAGTGGAATATTATTTGCTTCTTTTAGGCATCTCCAAATGTCGTCCAAATTCCAGAGCCTCACCAAGGCGAGAAGAGCCCTCAAATACAAACAGCCTCCCAAGGGAGCCAAGCTGGTCATTGTGGGAAATGGGATGGTCAGCGCAAAATTCTGCGAAGAACTCGCGGCCCTCGGGCTTCATAAAGATCTGGAAATCAGCGTAATCGGCGAAGAATCGAAGCCAGCCTACAATCGCGTTCGCCTCTCGTCTTATGTCGATACGAGAGATTACAAGAGTCTGGAAATTCTACCATTCACTTGGTACGAAGAACATCGTATCTCCCTCCGGACCGGAGTCCGGGTGCAGGAAATTGATCGGCTCAAGAAAAATCTTCATCTCTCCGACAACACGAGTCTGGAGTATGACCTCCTCGTTCTGGCCACCGGTTCCCGTCCCTTCGTTCCACCCATT
Organism: Akkermansiaceae bacterium; assembly: GCA_039768565.1. Taxonomy (GTDB): domain Bacteria; phylum Verrucomicrobiota; class Verrucomicrobiia; order Verrucomicrobiales; family Akkermansiaceae; genus SW10. Next base: position 11,197 of record JBDNAG010000166.1, read on the forward strand.
CCGGGCTCCGATCATCCATCGGTATTCCTCTATCGAACCCTCGAAGATCTCGATAAGATCATCACCTTTGCAGCGGGAAAAACTTCCGCAACTGTCATTGGCGGAGGGCTTCTTGGAATTGAAGCGGCCCAAGCTCTGAAGTCTCTCGAACTCGAAACAGACATCATCGAACGGGCCAATTTCCTAATGCCACAGCAACTCACCGAGACCGCTGGCGATCTCCTTCGAGAAAAAGTCAAGGCACAGAATATCAAAGTCCACACGGGCATCCAAAACACCCAAATCTCAGCCAACGGAGACGCTCTCGCCCTCACTTTGGATGAAAAGACAAAGATCCCTGCCGATATGGTCCTCATCTCCGCAGGAATCAGCCCCAATAGCGAGCTCGCCGAAACCGCAGATTTGCCAACTGGAGTTCGAGGCGGAATCGTCGTCAGCGATGATCTCCAGACCGTGGATCCCACCATTTTTGCAATTGGAGAATGCGCTCTCCTCCACGGGCGAATCTACGGACTTGTGGCACCCGGTAATATAATGGCGAAGCATCTCGCCAGGAGGCTCGCGGGCAGGAAACAAAGACCACTTGCTCCGCTCGATCTCTCGACCCGGCTAAAAATGCTCGGCGTCGATGTCGTAACCATCGGTGATCCGCTCCAGGAGGGCCGTCGCTTGGAATTCTCAAGTGATGGGATTTACCGCACCCTGCTCATCGGCAGAAAGCGCCGCCTTATCGGGGCCCTCGCAATTGGCCCGTGGGAGGAGAACAGCAACGTCCACGCAGCCTACCTCGATGACGTCAAAATTTCAGGGAAACAGGAACGCTACTTTCTTGAAGAAGGCATCGTTTTCCCTGGCACAAAGATCGAGGATCCGACCCAATGGGCCGATAGCCGGATGGTTTGCAACTGCACTTCCACACCGAAGAAGGAGATTATTGCCTGTCTTACCCAGTGTCAAAACGACCCCGATCGCGTAGCCAGCAAAACCGGCGCATCGACTATTTGCGGCTCCTGTCGCCCACTGCTTGAACAACTCTGCGGGGCCACACCATCCACCACGACTAGGAAGAAAAATGTCACCGGACTCCTGCTCGCCTCCATCATTTCTCTGGCTCTCGTCGGATACGCTCTCGCCGCGCCTCCGGCTCCTATGGCGACTTCAGTCGAGTCCTTCTGGTATCAGATCGATCAACTCTGGCGGGACAACACCCTCAAGCAAATCTCCGGATACACCCTCACCGCCATCTTCACATTCGGCTTGCTCATCTCAATGCGGAAACGCCTCACTTGGTTCAAATGGGGAAGCTTTGCGAACTGGCGATTTTTTCACTCCGCCTTCGGCCTCACCTCGCTCGGCCTGCTTTGGGCACACACCGGATTCCACTTTGGGGCCAATCTTAACTGGTGGCTCATGTTTGTCTTCGTCGCGCTCAATCTCCTCGGTGCCGTCTCAGGCATTCTCGCTGCTCTCGAAGCAAAAAACACCTCTGAAAAAGCGCGACGATTCCGCCCGCTCCTCACGAAAGCACACATCCTACTCTTCTGGCCCCTGCCCATCCTCCTGACCTTCCATATTCTCTCAGTCTATCTCTATTAATCAGATGCTGAAATGGATCATCAATCACAAGTTCTTCCTTCTTTGGCTGCTCCTCTCAGCAGCGATTGGTGGCTACTACTACCAGATCTTCTTCATGTCACCGGATAAGACAGCTCTCCTGCCCGGGCGCACCACCGACGGCCACCACCAGATCGAAATGGAATGCGCTGCGTGTCACACCGACGAGAAAAAAGAGAACGTTTTCACCTCTTCCGGAGTCACTTCCAAATCCTGTATGAATTGCCACAGCGAGGCCCTCGCCAAGTTCTCGGACTCTCACCCCACCCGTAAGTTCAAGAACCCCGAGAACATTATCTTCACCAGCAAGATCGATGCCTTGAATTGTGTCACCTGCCATATCGAGCATAACCAAAAGGTCACCTCGCCCATGGGTGTCACCATCCCCCAAGATTTCTGCGCGCACTGCCATGAAGTCACACTCGAGACCCTGGACTCCCACAAGGACCTTGCCTACGACAGCTGCCACACCGCCGGCTGTCACAACTACCATGACAACACCGACCTGGCCCCCAGCTTTCTCTTGAAGCACTACGGCGAACCCAACCTCCTGACGGAGCTCAAGAAGCGCCCTGTACCTTCAGACCAACCCTGCCCGGACAAGTGGGCTTCGGCAGAATCATGCGCTTCCTGTCACAGCAATCACATGCACGAATTCAAGCAAGGAAAGCACGGCATGCGGCTCGCCTTCGGCAAGCTTACGCCCATGCGATCCAGTCAGGCCCGCATCCCCATGAAGGAATCGGCAGCCCACCTCAGAATGAACTGCACCGCGTGTCACCAGCCCGAAAAGCCACAAACTTTCGCGGCTTACGATTCCTGCATCCAATGCCACGACGACAATCATACCAAAAATTATTCAGGCTCAAAACACTTCACCCTTTGGAATGCTTCGAGAGGCGAGACCGGGGCCTCCTGCGCCACTTGCCACATGCCGAGAGTCGAAGACGAAAGCGGCGGCTACCACGTGAGCCATGACAACTCTGCCAACCTCCGGCCCAACGAAAAAATGCTACGCAATGTCTGCAACAATTGCCACGGGCTGCAATTCAGCATGAACGCCCTCGCCGATTCCGACCTTATCGAAGCGAACTTCAATCACCCCCCAACCAGGAACCACCCGGGAATTGACTGGACCGCCAACGCCGCCATCAAGCGCGGCGATGAGAAGGTGAAGGAAATTCGCAAATACCTCGAAAGCCTCTCCCAAGAAAAAGAGAAAACCACAGAAACCAAATAATACCATGCGTCACCCTAGATCCATACTCCTCGCATCGTTCGGAATGTTTACCCTGCATTCCTGCAAATCAGAACCCGAAGCGACCACGGCAACCGAAGGCGGATACCCCGCGGAACAAGTTGCAGAGGCCCTCTATCAGGTCCTTAAATCTGACCGTAAAGTTTACGCCCAAAAAATCGTCAACCGCCTCGTCAACAAAGATGGAGTCATTGCCGCCCATGAAGAATGGGCATCTGAAAAAGCCCTCCTTCTTCCTGCGCAGTTCTTCCGTGAAGGTGCGGAAGAGGTCGACAGTATTGATGACAAGGCCATCGACTTCACCTACTCCCTCCAATCCAAGTGGCCTCTCAATATGGAGAACGCCAAGAAAAAGACACCCAAGGTCGAAGAAGGGCTCGCCGCCGTTTCCGACCCCAACAACGAACTCTACGGCCAAAAGTGGACCGGCGAAGAGGAAATTGGAGGGAAAAAATTCTTTGTCGGGATCTACCCGGACCGAGCCGTCGCCCAAGCTTGTTGGGAATGCCACAACGACCATGAAAACCGCAAGCCAGAGTATCCCGAGTTCAAGAAGAACGACGTCATGGGTGGAATCGTGATCCGAATTCCCATGAACTAACGCCTCTTCCACTCCCCATGAAAATCGCCTTCGTTGTGTGCCTCGCTCTCGTTTCCTGCCAGCAGGAAGAGGAAGCGAATGACCCTTCCCCTTCAAATACCAAAACGGCTCCTTCCCATCCGTGGGATTGGGAGCCCACGGACTCCTCGCTCATCGCAGGTAGGGAAATTTACCTTACCGAATGCTCCGGGTGCCACAACGAAGGCGAGGAAGGAGCTCCCGCTCTCAGCAGGGCCAAAGAATGGTCCAAGCGAATCGAGCAGGGCCTCCCCATCCTCTTCGATCATGCCATCAACGGTTTCGATGGCATGGATGGCGAAATGCCCGCTCGCGGGGGCACGCCTTCACTCAGCGACGAAGAAGTCAAAAATGCAGTCCGCTTCATGGTCGAGTCCACGAAGTAACCACCTTCCAACTCAAACTAACCTCTCAAGATGATTTCATTATTCAAGAACCTCTTTGGTAAAGCAGATGTACCAAAACCGACCGAACCCAAAAAAGAAAAGACCATGACAGCCGATCACCCTGCCGACCATCCTCTCACTCTGGCACAAAAGACTCTTGTTCAAGAGTCGTGGGAAAAAGTTAAACCAATCTCCGAAACTGCCGCCGGGCTTTTCTATGGAAAGCTCTTTGAGCTCGACCCAGAGCTGAAACGTCTCTTCAAAGACAGCGACATGAAGGAACAGGGCAAAAAGCTCATGCTCATGATCGGGGCCGCTGTCAAAGGCCTCGACACTCTAGGTGAACTCGTTCCAGCTGTACAAAAACTTGGCGCGCGCCACATTGGCTACGGCGTCAAAGCAAGCCACTACGATACCGTGGGAGTAGCTCTGCTCGACACTCTTGAGAAAGGTCTCGCGGATGATTTCACGCCCGAGGCAAAAGAAGCATGGACGATCACCTACACAACTCTCGCGGGTGTCATGATCGAGGCCTCAAATTACGAAGAAGCCTAGGTCGCAGAAAGCGCCGTCCTTAAACCTCCACTATTCCCCAATGGCTGGAGATTTTGTCTTTATCCAAAGCAACTCATCACTTGCGCGGGAAAATCAACCCTCAAATCACAGTTTTGATGAATTAGCCTCATAATCACCGGCTCGATAATTGACTACCCTTGGCACAAATTACGCTCAAGTGACGGTCCATGAATCCGGCCCCATATTCTCCCTTTAACGAAGAACAAACCGGCTACCTCAATGGTTTCGTCGCCGGGCTCAAGCAAGCTCCATTTCTCGGACAAAATGCCGCCGGTCAATTCACCGACCAACCCGAGGAATCCGTCTTTGGAACACCGCTCGACGATCTCTGCCGCGAAGAGCTTGTCAAACATGAGCAGAATGGCCTCGATTGCTACGATACCATTCTCGATAAAGCTGCGAAGGGAGAATTTGCCTCAGATGGCGATATCTTCCGCTTCAAATTTCACGGTTTATTTTATGTCACGCCAGCGCAAGAAGCCTACATGCTCCGCGCCCGCATTCCAGGCTGTGCCATGAGCTCATACCAGCTTCGGGGTATGGCTGAGATCTCCGATGACTGGGGTGGCGGCTACCTCGATGTCACCACCCGTGGCAATCTTCAGGTCCGCGAAATCCAGCCCGAGAACACCGTCAATATTCTCAATAAAATGGTCGATATCGGGCTCACCTCCAAGGGCTCCGGCGCCGACAACGTCCGCAACGTCACTGCCACTCCCACCACCGGTTTCGACAAGGATGAGCTCATTGACGTCATGCCCTACGCCAAGGCCATGCACCACGCCATCCTCAACAATCGCGACTTGTACGGGATGCCACGTAAATTCAATATCTCCTATGATTCAGGCGGGGCCATCTCGGTCTGTGCCGACACCAACGACATCGCTTTTTACGCCGTCACCCTCAGGGAAGACACCCAAGATCTCAAAGCAGGAGTTTACTTTCGCGTCCAGCTCTGCGGCATTACCGGGCACAAGCAATTCGCCTCCGACTCCGGCCTCCTCATCACTCCTTCCGAATCAACCGCCCTCGCCTCGGCCATTCTCCGCGTCTTTATCGAAAATGGCGATCGCACCAACCGCAAAAAGGCCCGACTCAAATACCTCATTGACGATTGGGGCACGCCCAAATTTCTCGAAGAAGTTCAGAAGAAACTCGCCTTCCCTCTCCGCTACGTCGCCGAAGATCTCTGCGAGAAATCAATGCCCAAGGTCAAGCATGGTCATATTGGAACCTACAAACAAGCCGACGGAAAAAACTACCTTGGCGTCGTCATTCCCGTCGGTCGCATGACCACCGCCATCGCCCGTGACATCGCCGATATTGCGGAAAAGTTTGGCACCGGAGATGTCCGTCTTACCGCCTGGCAGAATCTCCTCATTCCTCACATCCCCGATGATAAGCTCACTGAAGCCCAAGCTGCCATCAAAGCCGCCGGCCTCGCCTATGCCTCGACCACCATCTCCGGCGGACTCATCGCCTGCACCGGAAACACCGGTTGCAAATTCGCCGCCGCCAACACCAAGGGTCAGGCCGTCATCCTTGGCCAATACCTCGAATCGAAGATCGAACTCGATCAACCCATCAACATTCACCTCACAGGGTGTCACCATTCCTGCGCCCAACACTACATCGGCGATATCGGCCTCATGGGGACACCCGTGAAACTAGAAAGCGGTGAGAAGGTTGAAGGTTATAACATCGTCCTCGGAGGCGGGGTCGACGACACCCAAGCTATCGCCCGTGAAGTCTATAAAAGCGTCCCCTTTGATGACATTCCCCCTCTCATCAAGAACCTTTTGGAAATCTACCAAAAGAACCGTCAAGACGGCGAAACCTTCGCCCACTTCACCCGGCGTGAAAAAATTGAAAACCTTATGGTTGCGGAATCGATCCGAAAAGCCGGTTAAGACAAGAAATGGCAGGTGAAATTGCCACCACCCATCTTCATGGAAAACCTCATCGACAAACTCCTCGCCGAGCAATCGACCCTCCAAACACCCGTTGCTCGATTTTCAAAATCCCACGACAACCACGAGCTTCGCACCGAGCTATACAAACATCTCATCCCCCTCGAAAAGCCAGCGAAGGGAGAACAATACGCCTTTCAGGTCGAACTGGACAAATGCACCGGTTGTAAGGCCTGCGTCGTAGCCTGCCACACCCTTAACGGCCTCGACGAAGATGAGGCCTGGCGTGATGTTGGCCTTCTCGAAGGCGGCGATGACACCCCCGGTTTTCAACAAACCGTCACCACCGCCTGTCATCATTGCCTCGAACCAGAATGTATGAACGGCTGCCCCGTCGGCGCCTACGAAAAGGAACCCGACACCGGCATCGTCCGTCACCTCGACGACCAATGCATCGGTTGCGAATATTGCATTCTCAAGTGCCCTTACGACGTCCCAAAATACTCCCACAAACGTGGTATCGTTCGCAAATGTGACATGTGTCACCAGCGGCTCGCCGAAGGCGAAGCTCCCGCCTGCGTGCAAGCCTGCCCCACTGAAGCGATTTCTATCATCAAGATCGACACCGCCGCTCTCCGCACCGAAAACAAATTCCTTCCCGGCGCACCAACGCCTGACATCACCCTTCCCACCACCCGCTACATCGGCCGTGAAATTCCTACCAATGTCAAACCTGCCGACCAGAGGAACCTCGTTACGCAACCCGCCCACTGGCCTCTTGCCCTCATGCTCGTCCTTACCCAAATCGGACTCGGAATCAGCATCGCCTCACTAATCACAAGTACGACACAAGCCATAGTTGGCGCTCTCATCTTCAACGCTGGTATGGCCGCTGCCACTCTCCACCTTGGCCAACCTCTGAAAGCCTGGCGCTTTTTCCTCGGACTCAAAACCTCCTGGCTCTCCCGGGAAATTCTCGCCTTCTCCCTCGTCGCGCCCATTCCCCTCATCCTCGCCGCCCAGGACTTCCTCCCTTCCTTCATCGTCACTCCCGCAAAACTCTCCCTCATTCCCCTCTCGATTCTGGCCATCTTCACCAGTGCCATGATCTACCACGATACCAAGCGTATCCTCTGGCACCTGAAAACCAGCCTTCCAAACTTCCTACTCACCACAACCGCCGCCGCCGCCCTCTTCATTTCCCCGGGATTCTTTGCCTTCACCATCCTCACCCTCATTGCGCTCGAAACCGCCTTCCTCCTTCCGGCAAAAGAAGCAGCCTGGACCCCCCGCCAACACAGCGCCCGCCTCCGGCTCGGCCCACTCGCCCGGATCACCTTCTCCCGTATTTTCACCGCGGTCTTCGTCATCCCCCTAGCTCTCCTTTCCCCGTGGGCGGCCCTCACCATCTTCCTCATCAGCGAGCTCTGTTCCCGCCACCTCTTCTTCCGCACCGTCCAAGCTCCCAAAATGCCCGGCGGTTTGAACTAGATCCGGTCCTTTGTCAGCAGGAAATCACGTCACATCCCCCGGGCATTCCATTCATGGCAGATGGTTCGATAACTGCATCACTTTAGCGACGGCAAATCAATCCGTCGCAAGCTATGAAATATGGTTACCTACTGGATATGGATGGAGTCATTTATCGCGGGAAAGAGCTCATCCCAGGAGCAAAGGAATTCATCATGCGCCTTCGTGAAACAAAGACCCGTTTCCTCTTTCTTACCAATAACAGCCAGCGAACTCGCCGGGATGTCGCCATGAAGCTGAGCCGCATGGGAGTTGAGGCCACAGAGTGTGACATCTTCACCTGCAGCATGGCAACAGCCCGGTTTGTTGCTCAACAAAAACCAAATGGTTCCGCTTACGTCATCGGCGAAGGCGGACTCCTCAACGCACTTCACCAGAACGGCTACTCCGTTGTGGAAGATAATCCGGACTACGTCATCGTCGGTGAAGGCCGGACCATGAATTTCGAGACCATTGAGAAGGCCGTCCGCCTCGTGTCAAATGGCGCCCGTCTGATTGCCACCAACCTCGATCCCAACTGCCCCACCGATGCCGGCATCCGCCCGGGCTGCGGAGCCATTGCGGCCATGATTGAGAGTGCCACCGGGAAGAAGGCCTTTTCCGTCGGCAAACCAAGTCCCGTGATGATGCGCGCCGCGCGTAAGCAACTTGGGCTTAAAAGTGAAGAAACCATCATGGTTGGTGACACCATGGAAACCGATATTCTCGGTGGAGTTGGACTGGGTTACCGCACCATCCTTGTCATGTCCGGCGGAACCTCTCGTGTGGACCTCGACAACTTCGCTTACTCACCCGACCTCATCCTGGACAGCGTCGCAGCCATACCCGAGGAGCCATCCTTTATCAAAAACCGCACCAATAAAATCCCCGGAATCCCGATAACTCCGGAGCATGCGCTAAGCGCTCACTATTAGATTACAGCGCTTATTTTTTCCCTCTCTGCCTTCGCTGGTTCATTACTCCTGTCTTGTCCGCCATGGGAAGAGACCGGTCAAACATGGTAATATACTTCTGATACCCGTTCCCTTTGACTGCCTCTTTCTTCCAGTGCTTGAGCTGGGCGTCATACTTTTCGCGCAAGTTTTCGAGGTGCTTTTTTTGCTCGGGCATTTGAACGAGATTGGTCAACTCACCCGGATCGTTTTTGAGGTGAAAGAGCTCCTCGGTTGGCTTCATTTCATCGTTTTCAAACCACCAGTAAGTGTATTTGAACGGCCCAGAAACAATACTCATGCAAGTTGTCGGCGCGGGTGGAAAAGTGTTCATCAAAGCCAGGGTCTCGTGGCCTCCTTCCTTCGGCTTTTTAAGCAATGGCAAAAGGCTCCTACCATCCATGTTTTCGGTAGATTCCAATCCGGCGAGTTCCAAAATAGTCGGCGCGAAATCAATGTTCCCTGTCAATCGGTCACAGCGAATCTGCTTCCCCGATGTCTCGGCACGGGGGTCAAAAATAATCATGGGAACACGCGATGATTCCTCCATGGGCAACACCTTGGACCCATAGCCGTGGGAGCCGCAAATAAAGCCATTGTCGCTGGTGTAAATGATGACGGTATTTTCGATGATTTCCTGGGATTTCAGCTCATCACGGATCATTCCTAGCGCAAAATCGATGGCATAAATCTGCTGGTAATAAGTCGCCATGACCTTGTCGTAATTTTTATCGTAACCCCATTCCTCGAAGCGGGGATACTGCCTCCCCTGCTTGCTTTGCGGCGCCAGGTGCTCACCGTAACGACGCCCGTAGTTTGACGGCTTGGTGAACTTCTTGCCTTCGTAGACATGATCAAACCGGGGATCAGGAGTGGTCGGCCGGTGGGGAGCTTTGAAGCTAATCGAGAGACAAAAAGGCTTCTTCTTTTCGACGGACTTTCGAATCACTTCCTTACCAAACGCTCCATAAGATAATGTCGAATGAGGATACTTGTTGGCAAAGCGTTTCATCGAGGGATTCTGCGCTGTCACGAAGCTCGTCTGACCTTTTGCACCACCATAGAAATCAAACTCATCTTGGCAGATCCCTTTGCCATCCACCACAATTCCAAATTTCCCCGCAAAAGCCGTCAGGTAACCCGCCTCCCGCAAACGCACCGGGTAAGATTTGCTCCAAATCTCCGCCGTCATGTCCCCGTGAACGAAATTACACCCGGTCTTGTACTCATACATTCCCGTGAAGACATTGGCCCGGCTCCCCATGCAAATTGCAGTGGTATCGTAGTGACGATCAAAAATCATCCCGTCATTTGCGAGTCGGTCCATGTTTGGAGTCTGGACCTCGGAATTTCCATAACACCCCATCGAAAGCGTGTTCTGATCATCCGCCATCAGAAAGATGATATTCGGCGGAGTTTGCTCCTGACCAATCAAGGGGCCAACGAGCGCAAGAATCAACGGAGCTAATTTCATAAGATGTCCGAGTTATGATCGGGTAATTCTCAAACGCCAAGAGAGAAGCTCCACCAAGGGATACATTCATGAGGCGAATTCATCCTTTCTGGCGTAGATCCTGCGTCCTGACATCCAATGTCCGGGCCCAACACTCTCCTCAAGAAAAGATCCGGCCCTCTCACTTCCGAACTTCTTCTTCGCCCCAATGAATTCGGGTTGGGCAAGCTACCCCGCAACCTGAATACGACGGCAACAACCACTTCAGTTTGCGGATTCTGCTCCACCGGTTGTCAGCTCAAGATCCATCTCAAGGACGAAGAAGCCACCGGCCTCACCCCCTCTCCCGACTATCCGGTCAACCTCGGGATGGCCTGCCCCAAGGGCTGGGAAGCCCTCGCCGTGCTCGATTCTCCCGATCGAGCCACCACACCGCTCCTCCATGGGAAAGAGGTCTCGTGGCAAGAGGCCGCGGAAACTTTCACAACTAGATTCAAGAAGGTGCAGGAGAAGCACGGCAAGGAATCAGTTGCCTTCATCTCCACAGGCCAAATCGCTACCGAGGAAATGGCCTTCCTTGGATCCTTTGCCAAATTCGGCATGGGCGTGAAACACGGCGACGGCAACACCCGTCAATGCATGGCCACTTCGGTTGTCGCCTACAAGCAAGCCTTCGGCTTCGACGCTCCACCTTATACTTATGCTGATTTCGAGGAATCCGATGTCGTTATTCTTATCGGCTCCAACCTCGCTATCGCCCACCCCATTCTCTACCAGCGGCTCGCCCGCAATCAGCGAAACCCCGACATCATTGTCATCGACCCCCGCGCCACCGAAACCACGCAAATCGCCACCGACCACCTAGCCATCAAACCCAAGGGAGATCTCTACCTTCTCTATGCGCTCGCACATTGCCTCGTCCGCAATGATTCGGTGAACCATGATTTCTTGGAGAAACACACCGAAGGATTCGAGGAATTCTCGGAATTTGTCGAAGCCTACTCGCCAGACGCCACTCGCGAAAAAACCGGAATCGCGAGACATCGGATCGAAGCCCTCGCCAAGCTCATCGCCGATCCATCGAAGCGTGTTTCGATGTGGTGGACCATGGGCGTCAACCAATCGCATGAAGGAGTTCGCACCGCGCAGGCCATCATCAATCTCTGCCTCATGACCGGCAACATTGGCAAACCCGGGACAGGGCCAAACTCCATCACCGGGCAATGCAACGCAATGGGTTCGCGCCTCTTCTCAAATACCACCAACCTCCTAGGTGGCCACGATTTTGGAAATCCAGA
>JBDNAG010000167.1:0-30257 GCA_039768565.1 Akkermansiaceae bacterium
ATCTCTTCGAAGTAACTGAGAAACCCGCCCAAGAGGCTTCAAATGGTTGGAATAACGCGGGGACTGGGCACGCTGGAATTTGCGAGCTGTCCTACACTCCAAATCAAGAGGAAGACGGAACGGTCGATGTTTCTAAGGCGATCTCGGTTTTTGAAGACTTCGAACATTCCCTGCAATTTTGGGCGTATGCGGCAAGGAGGGGAATCATCAAGGATACCAGTGAATGCTTGAATCCCTTGCCGCATATTTCACTCGTCCATACCGAGGAGCAGGTGCCTTACCTCAAGGCTCGATATGAAGGATTAAAGGAACATCATTTCTTCGAGCCGATGAAGTACTCAACGAATCGCGAGGAGATTGAGAGCTGGGCGCCACTTCTGATGAAGGGACGTGACAAGGGGCAGCCGGTCGCCGCGACCCAAATGGAGGGCGGAACCGATGTGAATTTTGGCGAGATCTCTCGGCATTTCTGCGAATGGCTGGACGAGCAGGAAGGGTGCGGGGCTCACTTCGGCCATCGGGTAGTGGATCTCTATAAAAAGACTCTCGAGAAGGGGTGGATTGTAACTGTCCGTGATGAGGAAACGGGCAAGAAACAGAAGGTTCATGCCAACTTTGTTTTTGTGGGGGCTGGTGGAGGCTCACTACCACTGCTGCAGAAATCGGGTATTCCTGAAGTGAACGGCTATGGCGGATTTCCAATTGGTGGTCAATGGATGATTACCCGTAATCCCGAAGTGGTGGAAAAGCATACGGCCAAGGTTTATGGCCAGGCTCTGGGAGCGGCTCCTACAATGGCGGTGCCCCATCTTGATACTCGGGTGATTGACGGCGAACGCTATTTGCTCTTCGGACCATTTGCCGCATGGACAGGGAAGTATCTCAATAATGGAGGGAGTCATTTAGATTTACCCCGCTCAGTGCGCCCGGGAAATATCCTCTCGCTGATGAGAGTGGGAATGCATAATTTGGATCTCGTTAAATATCTGGTCGAGCAGGGGTTGCAGACCAAGGAAGCGAGAATGCGGGAACTCCGTAATTTCTATCCCGATGCCAGATCCGAAGATTGGGAGGTGATCGATGCCGGAATTCGGGTGCAAGCGATCAAGCAGGAACCAGGCGAAGAACCGGGGATTGTTCATTATGGAACGGAAGTGCTTACCAGTGCGGATAAGACCATTTCGGCGCTTCTTGGCGCATCACCGGGTGCTTCGGTTTCGACCCAGGTCATGCTGGAATGTATTCAACGTTGCCTGCCTCACCTCCTTGAGTCTGATGAAGCAAAAGAGCGTATGAGTGAGATGATTCCCAACTGGAATGAAGACCTCAAAGTCGACTCGGCCCGCGATCGCTTTCTGGAGATTCACGGTAAGGCGATGGCCGAGCTCAATTTAGTTTGATCATGTCCGAAGGTTCGGTTTTTCTGGCAGTTGATCTGGGCGCGGGGAGTGGCCGGGTCATTGCTGGGCTGATGTTGAAAGGGCGGCTCTTTCTGGAAGAGGTGTACCGCTTCGAGAATGAACCCATCGAAAAGGGTGGAAGTCTTTACTGGGATTTCGAAGGGCTGTGGGCTGGTGTAGTGAAAGGCTTGAGCCTTTCGGTTGAGCTGTATGGGGCGCGGAGGATTCGGTCCATCGGAGTAGATACATGGGGCGTCGATTACGGCTTCATCGATAGAGATGGTGGGCTATTGGGGAATTTACGCCACTATCGTGATCCACGAACCAAAGGGATGTATGATGACCTTACCAAACGGATTTCTAGAGAGGTCATATTTGAAGAGACCGGGATCCAATTCATGGATATTAATACTCTTCCGCAGATGCGGGCGGAGGTGAAAGACCCGGACTCGGTGCTTTCTGTTGCGGATCAATTCCTCATGGTCCCTGATTTGATCAATCAACGGCTTACGGGGCAGGTATTTTGTGAACGGACAAATGCCAGTACCACCCAATTTTACAATCCAACCAAAAGAGACTGGTCGCAGCCATTGATTGAGGCTTTGGGGCTTCCGATGAGTGTTGCTCCGGCATTCGTAGATGCGGGATTGGATCTAGGTGCGACCACCGACTCGGTCAGAAGTCAAACGGGGTTATTATCAGATACCAAAGTCGTGACGGTGGGGAGCCATGATACGGCTTCTGCTGTCGCTGCGGTTCCTGCCGAAAAGGGCTCGAGGTTCGCTTATTTGAGTTCGGGGACATGGTCTCTGCTAGGTGTTGAGCTGGAGAATCCTGTCATCACTCCCTTGGCGCGTTCATACAATTTTACGAACGAGGTTGGGGTTTTCGATACCATACGACTCCTGAAAAACATCAATGGCCTTTGGTTGGTTCAAGAGTGCCGCCGGGTCTGGAGGGAGAAGGGGAATGATTGGAGTTATCTTGAACTTGCAGAGATGGCCTCGGGTGCAAAGAGATTACAGTCTTTCATTGACCCTGATGATGAACGCTTTGCGGGGCGTTGTGACATGCCCGATATGATTCGTAACTACTGTCGTGAATCCAGACAGGAGGTTCCGGATGACCCTGCTCAGATACTTCGACTCGTGACTGATAGTCTGGCGATGAAGATTCGTTTCGTCTTGGAGAGATTGGAAGAGGTGATCGGGTATCAAATTGAAGTTCTGCACATCATCGGTGGAGGTGCCCAAAATGATCAGCTGAACAAGAGTATTGCGAGCAGCATTAATCGGCCGGTTGTAATTGGTCCGTATGAGGCAACGGCAGCGGGTAATGTTATGATGCAGAGGGTCGCTCTGGGTGAACTCCGGAGTTTGAGTCAAGGTCGAGATTTGATTCGAGAGTCCTTTCAAACCAAATGCTTTGAACCAGCGCATCCCGATGAATGGGCAGTTGCCTATGTGAGATTTAGGGAGCTTATTGCCGGGTAGATGTGAGTAATCATATGGTCACAAAAAAGAGCTGCACTCTCCCGGAGGATGAGTACGGCTCTGAGGGGTATAACTAAGAACGGATTGTTCTATTCGTCTAACAACCCTGAAAATTTGTATGCCGATTTTCGGGGTGAAGTGTGTGCATGTGATGGTGATGATATCACTTTTGAATTCGATACTTCCATTGTTGCCGGTCTCGTATTCAAGGCAGTGGGCATCCCTACTTTCTTGAATGAGCAAGGAGTAGCTGCAAATTCCTTTCTGGTGGAATGAAATATGAACCGAGAGCAAAAAATTAGCATTTCCCCAAAGATTTTGCTTTTATGAACACTGTTCACATGATTACTTCCACTTAAGTTAATTTACACCTAACGTTGTCATGAGTTCTACTACCACTAAAAATACTGCCATGTCCCAGAAGAAAGAGAAAGCTCCCGCCGCCGCTGCTGCCAAAGGAGACGATAAGCTCGCTGCCGCTCGCAAGAAAAACCTCGATCTTGCGATCACTCAGATCCAGAAGGATTTTGGTGAGGCTGCCATCATGCGCTTGGGTGATGACCGTCGCATGGACGTGGAGGCCATTCCAACCGGGAATCTCGTAATTGACCGGGCTCTCGGAGTGGGCGGCTTTCCACGAGGCCGTATTGTTGAGGTTTTCGGGCCGGAATCTTCCGGTAAGACCACTTTGACCCTGACGGCGATTGCCCAGGCCCAGAAAGCTGGCGGTCTTGCCGCCTTCATTGATGTTGAGCACGCTCTCGACCCCCAATATGCCCGTCGTCTCGGGGTGAATCTGGATGACCTTTTGGTTTCCCAGCCCTCCTCTGGTGAGGAAGCTCTTCAAATCGTTGAGACGCTTGTCCGATCCAATTCCATTGATGTGGTCGTTCTGGATTCCGTGGCCGCGTTGGTTACCAAGCAGGAACTTTCGGGAGAGATCGGAGATTCTACGGTGGGAACGCAAGCCCGCTTAATGAGTGCTGCGATGCGAAAACTGACCAGTTTTATTTCCAAAGCTCGCACAACTTGTATCTTCACAAACCAGATCCGTGAGAAGATCGGGGTGATGTTTGGCAGCCCTGAAACCACTCCGGGTGGTCGTGCCCTTAAGTTCTTTGCGTCGATCCGGGTTGATATCCGCCGAATTGGCCAGATCAAGGCGACTGACGGAACGGTTCAGGGCAGTCGGACCAAGGTGAAGATTGTGAAGAACAAAGTCGCTCCTCCGTTCACTGACGCGGAATTCGATATTATGTATAACGAGGGGATTTCTTCGGTTGGCTCTTTGATCGATCTCGCCCAGGAATTCGACATCATCCAGAAGCGCGGAAGTTGGTTCAGCTATGATGGTTCACAGCTAGGGCAGGGGCGCGATGCCACCAAGACCGCTCTCAAGGAAGATGAGGCTCTTTACGCTGAAATCGAAGAGAAGGTGAAAGCTGCGATGGCTGGGTAACAAGTCACGGAACTCAATGAGTTTCACTTTTAAGATCCCATGAGTCACATTTGGCTCGCGGGATTTTTTTATTCCAAGGCTGATCCCAAATCTCCTGCGATTCCATCATAGAATTAAATTCGCGATTACGGTCGTGATTAGGCGGTAGGATTGTTACCTCGGAGCACACGCCTGCCTGCTTGTCACTCCGTTTGGTTTTGTCTAGGCTGTCCACCGAAATGAAGGTATTGGTATTGATGGTAGCATCCGCGTGTTTGGCTTGGGCAGGACCAGTTGACGAAATGAAAGCTCAAACTCACAAGAAGGAAGGGAAGTCATTACCCTATCGGTGGACGAAAGTGGGGAAGGGTGAGCAACCGGCATTAATTCTTTTTCTGCATGGAGCGGGCGAGAGAGGGAACGACAATAGCTCGCAGCTCAAACATGGAGTTCCCGATTTGCTGAAGTGGTTGGAAGCGGAAGGACAAAGTGCGGTGGTTATTGCCCCACAGTGTAATCAAGGTGTTTGGTGGTCGGATCTCAAGGGGGATTTTCGATCGCCGAAAGGAGGCAAACTGGCGAAAAAACCTTCGGCGATGATGACGATGGTCTTTGAAGTGGTGGACCAATTGGCGAAGGCCAATAAAGTTGACTCCAGGCGAATTTATGTGACTGGACTCTCGATGGGTGGATTTGGGTCTTTTGCAGCAGTGGCGCGCCGTCCCAAATTCTTCGCTGCGGCGATGCCTATTTGTGGCGGTGGTGACCCCTCGACAGCCGAGGCGATGAAGGATGTGCCATTTTGGGTTTTTCATGGAACCGCCGACCGGGTCGTCCCATTGACGTCCTCTGTCGTTATGGTGGATGCATTGAAGGAGGCCGGTGCCAAAGTGAATTTCAAGAAATACCCTGACGTGGGGCACGATTCGTGGTCGGCGACCTACCGTGACCCCAAGGTTTGGAAGTGGCTCTTCTCCAAGAGCAAAAGCTAGGTTTCTGAGCTGCAATTCTTTCGATCAATACTTGATCCGATTGGCAATGTGGGGAAACTTACATGCTCACAATAATGGCAGAGAACGCTACATTTTCCGAGATAGGAAGGGCCATCGAAGATCATGATTCGTTCGCTGTCGTCAGTCACGTTCGGCCGGATGGAGATGCCATCGGATCGATTTTGGCACTCGGCCACGCCTTGGAGCAGATGGGGAAGTCCGTTCGTTATCTGAACAATGATGGATGCCCCAAAAGCTTGGTGTTTTTGCCGGGATCTGAAAAGGTGGAGGTCTCAGGAGAGGTAGGTGAATTAGATGTTGAAGTTGCCTTCACCCTGGATACCGCAGCCCATTCCCGGATTGGTGAGGAGAGCCTTGAAGCAATCAAGAACGCGAAGCTTTTGATTAATATGGACCACCATATTTCGAATCCCGGATATGGTGATCTGAATTATATCGATTCAAACAGTCCGGCAACTGGTCAGATTATTTACGAGCTGTTGGTAGCTCTGGAGCTTCCGATTTCTGAAATATCTCGGGATTCAATTTATGTCGCGGTTTCAACCGATACTGGATCTTTCCAGTATCCCGGAACGACTCGGAGGACTTACGAAATGGCAGCAGATTTGGTAGGGCGGGGATTAAATATTGGAGAGATCAATCAGCTGACCTACGACAACCAGCCTTATCGTAGAGTTGAGTTGATGCGATGTCTCCTCAACACTCTCGGCAGGAGCGAAGATGGTTTGCTCGTCTGGTGGGACCTTCGAATGACCACCAAGAAAGAACTGGGACTGGTGGATGATGATTCTGAAGGATTGATCGATTTCATCCGTTCCGTGCAAGGGGTTGTGGTTGCGGTCTTCTTTGAAGACCTCGATGGTGGTAAGGTTCGTGTTTCAATGCGATCAAAGGATGCCCGGGTGAATGTCAGTGAGGTTTGCGGGGTCTTCGGTGGCGGCGGCCATTCGCTTGCAGCCGGAATCCGAATGCGGGGGCCTCTGGAGGATGCTCGGGAGAAGGTGTTGGCGGAACTCCGCAAATCGTTAGCGCGTGCCGAAATTTCATAGTGACTGATTTAATGCAAAATCCCAATGACCTGCCTAGTGGTGTGCTCTTGATTGACAAGGCTCCCGGAATGACTTCTCACGACGTGGTGGCGATCGCCCGTCGTCAGCTTAATATGAAAAAGATCGGGCATTGTGGTACACTTGATCCGATGGCTACCGGTTTGCTGATGTTGGTGATTAATCGTGCTACGAAGATCCAGGACCTTTTGATGAGTGAGGATAAAACCTATACGGGGACTCTCACTCTAGGGGCTACAACTTCAACTCAAGACAAAGAGGGCGAAATTGAGGACGAGAAGGAAGTGCCTGAATATACCACCGAACAGCTCTCTGCAGCATTTGATAAATACACCGGTGATTTTGAGCAGATCCCTCCGATGGTATCGGCGATCAAGAAGGATGGCGTCCCGCTTTATAAGTTGGCACGAAAAGGGAAAGTGGTCGAACGGAAGCCTCGTGCGATCTACGTGAAAGACTATCAGATTAACAAGGTTGAGCTGCCCGAAGTTGATTTTGTAGTGGATTGTTCGAAGGGGTTTTATGTCCGAACTTATGCCCATGATATCGGGCAGGATCTTGGGTGTGGGGCCCATTTAAGTTCACTCAGACGGACCCGCTCCGGGAAGTTCACTCTTGAAAGGGCTGTTCCAGTGGCTGTTTTGAAAGAGGCAAGCAGGGAGGATCTTGTGAATTCCTTCATTAGTCTGGCTGAAATTTCCCTAATGCGCGGAGCTTGATTTCGTAAGGTTTTTGACAGTAATCCAAGACACTTATGAAACGTCTCCCGCTTATATTCCTCGTTCTTAGTCTTCCACTATTTGTGTTGGACCAGATTACGAAATGGTGGGTTGTTTTTAAATTTCGGGAGCCTCTCTCGACGGATTTCCACACTCCCGATGCACCGGAGGAAGTGATTGAAGGCATTCTCTGGTGGTGGCGGATTCACAACCAAGGGGTTGCTTTCGGACTGGGGAATGGCACGACTTGGGCTCCGTTTGTATTCCTTCTGGTTTTAATTCTGGCATTGGTAATCATTACCATTTTTTGGAAAAAGGGTGCCTTTGCCAATGTTCCGGCCCGCATTGCTGCCGCCCTTCTCGTCGCAGGCGTTCTTGGCAATTTAACTGATCGTTTGTTGCAGGGCTTCTGGCTGGAACAGTATGAAGAGAAGTCCTTTGTGGCACGACTATCCAAGGGCTACGTCGTGGATTTTATTCGTGTGAAATTACCTGGTTACGAGAAGATCGTTCCAAAGAGCCAGGGTTTCTTTCCAACCTTTAATGTAGCAGATTCCTGTATTTCGGTGGCTGCAGTATTACTCTTTCTCTCAGCTTTCCGACCTGAAGAGCCGAAGGGGGAGAAAGAAGCTTTTTCCGAAGCTTAGTCTTTTACTGGGCGGCGTTGTTCCTTGCGCTGGCGTGCAATGACCTTGGCCCTAGCTCTTTGGTATCTGGTCTTGGGCAAAAGTTTTGGCATTAAAGCTGAAAGGAGGTAGACCAGCGGGTATGCCAGAATAAAGAGGAGAAATCCAACGGCGAGGAATCCAAGGACGAAGCTGCCACCATTCAGGTATTCTCCCTCCATTCCGGGAAAGAAGCTCATAGGGATCTGGATTTTCTCAAGGACAGGGTGGATTGGAATACGCAGCGACTCTCTGAGGAAGTCTCCGAACTTTTCCTGGAAGAGAATGAAGGGAAGTTGGGTGAGAGGATTTGTGACCCAGCATGCGGCCAGTGCGATCGGGATGTTTGCCCTGAAGGGGACAGCCCAAATCCCGGCCAGGAGCATTTGACCCGGGATCGGCAGTTGGGAGACAAAAAGTCCAACGGCCAGGCCGCTTGCCACCGAGTCGCGGCAAGGGTGCCAGAGCCCCCTTTCGAACATCGGCGAAATCGTTTTTTGAAGCCAAATTCGTCGACGCATGCCCGGGCTGCGTAAGAAGCGGTAGGCTTTTCTTACGATTCGGAGATAGCGGCGTTTCAGTCCGGAGGTCATGGATGATAGGGAATGACTTTAAGAATAACGAATCGAGCGCAGAGCGTTACCAAAGAGCATCAATTTCCTTTTTGTCTTTTGTCAACCGAATTTGGTCAAGGCGCTCTGGCACTTCATCGCACCATGGTTGGAATTCTTCTGGGATTGGAGCTTCCGTCTGAATCCACTCTTTGGTTTTGGGGTGGGTGATACCTAGTCGCCACGCATGAAGCATGAGGCGCGAGCTTTTGAAAACTTGTCGGGCCGGCTTGCTGTAAATGGGATCGCCAAGGAGCGGATGCCCTAGGAAACGGTTGTGAACCCGAATTTGGTGAGTCCTGCCGGTGTGCAGGGCACAAAGAATGAGTGACGTCCCATCCGCAGCCGTATGAAGTAAATGGAGGTCGGTGATTGCCGGTTTACCAGTTTCCGGATTGCAGACGTCCATCCTTTGTCGATGGACCGGGTGGCGCGCAATGTTGTTGAATACGGTTTGATGGATTTCCTTTGGCGATGATTGTGCTACGCAAAGATAGAGTTTGGTGGTTTGGCGTTCCGAAAACTGGTGGACTAGATGCCTGAGTGCGGAGTTGGTTTTCGCAGCCACAAGGCATCCTGAAGTGTCCTTATCCAGTCGGTGAACAATTCCCGGGCGTCCATCCCCGCCTTCTGTAGCGAGTCGGCTTGAACAGTGATGGAGGAGCGCGTTAACGAGAGTTCCATCTTCGTTTCCGGCAGCAGGATGGACTACCATTCCAACAGCCTTGTTGATGACAATAATGTCGTCATCCTCGTGAAGAACCGAGAGAGGGATGTCCTCAGGCTCAGGCTTTGCTGGTTTCTTTTCCGGAATATGGATTGAAATTGAATCTCCTCCTTTTAGGGAAGCCCGGGCTTTGACCTTGGCATCGTTCAGGAGAATATGGCCTTCTTTGATCAGGTTTTGAATGCGTGATCGGGATAAGTCCGGTAACTTTGAAGCCAGAAAGGCGTCGAGTCTTTGACCGTCTCCATTTGACACCTCAAGAGTCATCACTGCGGGAAGGCTAGCCGCGAAAGAGAATGAGGATTCCGGCAAAGAGGCAACCTACGAGATTAGCCACGAGGTCCCAACCGGTGTTGATGTATCCTCCCACGTTGGTTTCGGGAATCACAAGGACCGCGAGGAATTCAATAATCTCGTTCAATGCCCCGAGTCCCATTCCGGTGAAGATGCAAAGGGCGATCATCCCAATGGAGGGAAAGAGCTTTCTTCCAAGCCTCTTCTGCACGCTGGCGCGAAGAGCTTCCCAAGTAAGCCAAGTGCAAGTTCCAAAGCCGAAGGTGTGAACGACGTGATCATATTTGAGCCATTGTCCGGCAACCCACCAAGAGTAAAGAACCTGATGTTCTCCGTCGTATGGCCAACCGTCAGGAATGCGAACCAAGCCGCCGGCAAGGTGCATTGCCCCCCAAAGAGTAAGGCACCAAAGGAGGAAGCTTGAGAAATTTACGCTCGCGTGCATCGAGGCAACGACGCCTGCGATAATTACGAAAAAGGGGATATAGACCTTGAGGAATTCCCAATTTTGCTGGGTTACTGCCGCGCTGATGGCGGAGACCAGATAGAGCGCGACCACTAGGATGATGGTGCGGGGGAAATGTACTTTCTTCATGGCCTGCGGCAATGATAAGGGATCCCGAACCGAATCGCGAGAGCAAAGAGTAAACTACTTTTCAAAGCAGATTACCTGATACTGTAAATCTCCGGTTTCATAGGCCAAACGGATCAAAGGGAATATCACGAGGAGGGAAGGTCTGGTGACGATCTTTCTCAACAAGGTGGATAGTAGACCGGGAGCTCGAAATGGGAGTAGGACCGATTGCCGGAAGAGGGCTGACCAGGTGGGCGAGACCTCTTTCGAGAGGTCGATTGTATGGAGCTTTCTCAGGTTTAAATTTTGGGCTTCGGAAGAAAGTGAAAAAGCGGAACGCCATGGTGGTATATTTCCGGTCGCGGCGAGTCGTCGAAGAAGGAGGCAGGAGCCGGTTTCGGAATACCAATCGCAGATCACGATGCGCCCTCCCGGTTTGAGCACAGGAATAGTGTGCTTTAGAAATTTTTCGAATGAGCCGAAGTGCGAAAGACTCTCGATGGCAATGATTCCATCTAGTGATTCCGGTTTGAGTTTTTGTTCAAGCCAATCACCCTCGAGGATTTTTATTTCCGATCGCGGCGAAATCCGGGCGGCTTGCTTCGTTGAGTTTGTGTTTGCAAGAACCTTGCAGCGGAATCTTTCCACGAGTCGGTTCGCAAGGGTCCCGTATCCACATCCAACGTCGGCAATCGTTCCTTTTGGCTCCAGTTGATTGAGGGCGATTTCTATAAGATTCTCCCGGGCTTCATCGATCGTCTCCCGTCTTGTGATCCAAACCCCATGATGAAGAGATTGTCCCCAAATCTCGCGGTAAAGGAGATCGAGATCATCATAGAGGTTTGTTGGCATCAGTTAGACGAGGAGAGCGGCTAGGCAGAGAATACCGGCGACTAAATCTCGCAAGCTGAAGTCTTTTGTTCCGGATGACTTCCGAAGGAATTTAAAGAGGGCTCCGGTAGGGCAGCCAAACTTGCAGTAAGCCAATGGGCTGAAGATTGATGCGATGAGCCCGACAACGGCGACCGTGATTGTGGCGAATCCTGCTGACCGCCAAAGCCAGGCATCAAAGCCTTCCCAGTCAGGCAGATTTAACGAGGCTCCGACAATGACTGAAGCAACTAAAATGATGAGTAGGAGCGCAGGCAACATCGAAAGAAGTTGATGTAGCTTTGGCGGAATCTTGATTGGTCTTACCGGAAGCTTTCCAAGCCATCGTTGTAAAAAACCGTGGGGGCAAAGCTGATGGCAATAGAGTTGATGTCCTGTCGACCAAGGTGTTATGAGGGCTGCGGCGGCCAGGAAGAGAAGTCCCCAGGAGTCGGAAAAGGGAAGCCCGTGGCGGGCCCAGCCGAGTAACAGGGCTTGGGAGAGAAGATCACCAAGGAGGATGCCAAGGAAGATCACGACGATGATTTGCCAGAATATGCGTGCAATCGGATTCCCGCGAAGGCGGGTAAAGGAAAAGAGGGCGGCGCCGATAGTGAGAGCGACGAGCGCGATATTGCGCCAAGGAATTTCATGAGGTGGAGACTCTCGATCTGACTCGAATCTTGCGAGGCGTCGGGAGACACTGTCGGCGATTGCCCAGGAGGTGTGGGTCGCTCCGCTGATGCCTTCGATTTTTGTTTGGTCGGTGGCAAGGATCTCCTCAATGCTCAAGCCATTATAGAGTTTTAGCCAATCGGGATCATCGAGGATTCGTTCGTAGTATTCCTCGTTGTCGTAACTTTTTCGGAAGCGAATCCGGGCCACTTTTTCAGCCTCCCGGTCAAGCACGATCAAGACGTCGGTTGGTCCCTGGTAGCCATGAAGGTATTCCTGTGAGGGGGCTGTCCGAAGAGCGTAGCCAACGATGTTACGAGATGTGTCGTACATACACAAAACACCGGGCCAATTTGAATGCTCTTGGATGGTGTTAGCTTCGGGAAGTTCGGCGGCAAGAATGTCAGTGGGGAAGAGTCGAGATGAGGTGAGGCCTCCCAGTCGCTCGATGATGCTTCTCGAAATAGCGGAGCTTGTAAGGGTGGACCCGGTTACGGCGTCGATCGTTGGGTTGCCGGGTGAGCCCACGCTGAGACCGAGATGGGCGTCCCAAAAATCGGAGTCGTCGATCACTGATTGTACATGATCAGGAGTGTCGGAAGAATTGATGATTCGGGCTTTAATGAGCCTCCCGGTCTTATCAAGTGCAAGAGCGAGATTCGTGGGGCCGGAATATCCTTTCAAGTGATCACACTGAGGTGAAGTTGTCAGGAAATACCCAAGAGAGTGGTCTTCTTGATTGAAAACCTCATCGTTTTCGATGCGGGCTGCTTCAGGGAAAAGGAGGCTGAAGTCTCCTTCGCCGGATGTGTTTTTAAATTGCGATTTCTCAAAGATCAGCCACGAGATTGCAGCAACGATCAATAGCCGATAGAGCCGAACCCAAAGTTCTGTCCCTCCCGACATTATCGTCTACTACTTGGACTTAAGAAGCTGGACGGCATCGATGTGGAGATTGCCGGTAGCTTTTGAAGTGATTGTGAACTTGGCAGGAATGACGTCGAGAAACTCGAAAGTTCCGAGTGACGTGTAGGTCTTCTCGGCTGGTGTCTTGGTTTGGTCCAATGTGATAATTTCTGTGCCCTTTGCGTGAGTAAGGCTAAGCTCGGCCGATGTTGTTCGGTTTTTGTGGTTGAGCCAGTGAACCCTCACTTCGTATTTACCTGAGTCCTTGACTCGAATGTTGTAGGTTGCCGAAGCGGGGTGAGGTGCGTACTGATAGCCGAGTCCGTGGTTGGGCTTAAGGCCGTCGCCCTTACTCCATGATCCTTGGAGTTTCGCTTTAACGTCATCAACAACGAGTCCCTTGAGGTTAATGATATTCTGCTTCTCTGGTTTGACCCTCAGGCCTTCTTTTGGAATCGGGGGTATTGTGAGTGGTGCATTTAGGTCCGTCCTGCGGGCGCGGCCGGGTTGTTCCATTAGGTCAATCAGGACGGGGAGGTAGTTTTGGTAAACTCCACGTGGCGAGGTGTTTCGGCTGGTCGCAATCCAGGCAGCTTTGCCGACGACTTCACCCATCATGCCGCAGGTGCGCATGACGCGTGTAGTGCCGAGGGCACGGCGATCAACTGAAACGCAGCGCCCTGCCATGAAGAGGTTTTCGATGTTTTTCGAGTAGAAACAGCGGTAAGGAATGTTGTAGCCGGACTTGCGGTCAACCTTGCGGTCGTGGACAGCGATAGAGATGAAGGGGTTGTCCTTGGCGACGCCCTTGTGAAATTCTTTTTTGGGATAGTGAAGGTCGATGGACCAAGTAGTAGGGACACTTGCGTCGGGAAAGACCTTCTTCTCCGCGATATCATCTCCGGTGAGGATAATATCACCCTCAAGCCGCCGAGACTCGCGGTTCCCGCCAATGAAAGCCATCCACATCAGTTTGGCATTGTCGTCAGATTGCTTAATATGAGTGAAGGCTCCAAAGTTTGCACGAAGGTTCCAGTCACGAATTTCCTCAAGATCATTGATAGGGTGTTTGTCGTAGCCCCCCTCCCAGAACCATTCGGCTTTTTTAAATTTCTCATAGGGGCCGCGTGAACCGTGTAGAGAAGGGTAGTCACCTTTGCCGAGCGGGAGGGCCCACGGTGTATCGGGCCATGCCACTTTTTCACCGATGTCTTTCACGGACCACATGTTGGACATTCCCATGTGCCCTGTTTCAGCCATCATGAAATTGGCTCCAGCTTGTGCTCCGATGGTGCCATGACCTGTTGAATCACAGAATAACGATCCTGCGATGCGGGTGAATGCACCTGTGGTGGTATCGACAGTATCGACGGATTCGATTCGGTTGTCCTTGGCGTTCGTACGGAAGGCAAAGTGATTGAGGTAGAGATCGATGTTAGCTTCGGAGCGAGCAACCTTTTCTTTTAGTTTATCGACAAATTCGCGGATCAGGCCCGGAGAGTCGCGGGAGAAATCGGAGAACTCATTCACGATTTCACCGAGGTGAGGGAATTGTCCGAGTTGGGTTCCGCCCATGGCCCAGACCTGGACTTCTGAAGAACCATTGCCGCCGAGAACAGCCCGGTCGTGGATGAGGGCGACTTTTAATCCGTGACGGGCGGCCGAGATGGCAGCTCCGAGTCCGGAATAGCCCCCTCCAACTACGACAAGGTCATATCCGTCCTTGGTGGGTGGGGTAGCTGACTGTCCGAGGGATTTCCTGCGAAATTCGAAAAGGGCCTGGCTTTTGTTTGGCGGGATATCTTTGGCGTCCTTTGTGAAGTAGAGTGCATCACAGCGACCATTGAATCCAGTGAGGTCCTGAAGCTTGAGAGTGGTCTTAGGTGAGGTGATTTCGACTGTGCCGCCGCTCTGCCAATGCCAGTTTACACCTTCGGTTCCGAAGGTTGTTGTTGCTGGGTTTCCATCAATGCTGATCTTAAATTTTCCCGGGGCTCCGGGTGCTTCCCATTTGGCGACCCAGTCCTTGGTTCGCACGTGGAGGTGGTAGGTTCCAGTGGTGGGGAAGGTTACTTCGGTCACAGCATCTTGAACCGGCGTCCCGAGTCCGTGGGACATGAGATATGCAGATCCCATGTTTAGGATGAATTGGGAGTCAACAACCCATCCACCGCGATTGGTAAATGCTTCAGCCTCCACAAATAAGGAGTCTGAGGCGTGGAGGGATGTCGTGAGAAGTGCGATCAGGATAGGTCTCGTCATTTCAGTGAAGGTTACGGAGTGAGTGTGGCGATTTTTCGCTTAAAGTAGAGGGATTTCAGTGACAAGTCGTGCCGATGAGAAAATGATTCGGCTCATGAGCTGGGAACTGTCGAAATTTGGGAAGAATCTCTGTGAGGGGAGCGGGATCGGAGAGTTGATGGATGATTTGGGTGAGGCTCTGGCTGGTGGTGAAGTCAAGATGTTGGGTGGCGGACAACCGGCCCACGTTCCAGAGATTGATGCGGTTTGGCGTCAGCGTATGGAAGAGATTATGGCTGAGCCGGGCGGTTTGGAGAAGATGATTGGAAATTACGACGTCCCAGCGGGAAGCGAGGTGTTTCGTATGGCTCTAGCGAGACTTTTTCAGGAGGAATTTGGCTGGGAGGTGACTCATGAAAATTTTGCGGTGACGATGGGGGGGCAGACCGCATTTTTCTTTTTGTTCAATGCTCTGGCGGGGAGATTCGAAGATGGGTCTCAGAAGAAGGTGCTCCTGCCTTTGCTTCCTGAATATATCGGCTACGCGAATCAATCGGTGGGGCCTGATGTTTTTGAGGCTCTTCCAGCACGGATTGAAAAAACGGGGCCTCACGAGTTTAAGTATCGGGTGGATTTCGAGGCGGTTAACCCCGGTGATGACATTGCGGCGATCTGTGTTTCCCGTCCGACTAATCCTTCAGGAAACGTATTGACCGATGATGAGATCGAGAGGCTGCGGGAAATAGCGAGAGCGAAGGGAATCCCTCTTATTATTGACAACGCATATGGTGCACCATTTCCCAATATCATCTTTTCCGAGGTCACGCCGGTTTGGGATGAAGGAATGATTCTGACATTGAGTCTATCCAAGATCGGTTTGCCGGGAACCCGGACCGGGATTGTTGTGGCGAGTAAAGAGATTTGCCGTCAGGTGTCATCAATGACCTCGATCGTTGGTTTGGCAAATGCGAATATGGGGCAGGAGATTCTTCGTCCATTGGTGGAGAGTGGAGAGATTTTACGGTTGAGCAGAGAAGTGGTGAAGCCGTTTTACGAAGAGCGTTCGCAAATGGCGCAAAGCCTCTTTGCGAGGAAGCTTAATGATTCGGTTCCGTATTTTATCCATCGGAGTGAAGGTGCGCTTTTCCTCTGGCTATGGTTTGAAGATCTTCCCATCACGGCAAAAGAGCTGTATGAGAGGCTTAAAAAGCGCGGAGTCTTGGTCGTGCCAAGCGAATACTTTTTCTTTGGGCTGCCTGAGGATTCCGATTGGAAACATACAAGCGAATGCATCCGGGTAAGCTACACCATGGATGCAGAGACCGTGGAAGCTGGAATTAAGATGATCGCGGATGAGGTGAATCAAGTTTATGAAGACGCCGCTAAGTAAACGGACCTATTTTTTGAATAGTTTTTCCATTAGCTTTCCAGCATCGAGGCCCTCTTCTTTCCAGTTAATGTAAGAAAGAGTCTGCTTCTCCTCATTGCTAAGTGGGAAGCGCCATTCCTTGACGAAGATTTCGGCAAGATCTTTTTGTGCCGCAACTGAAGCCGCAAGATACCATCCCAGAGATTGTGACCGGGCACCCTCTCTGGTGTTGTCTGCAAAAGAGGGGAGAGTGTGAATGTTTTTATAGTATGACGAAAGCCATTCATCCCCGAGCAATTTCCAGAGGTGAAGCATGGCGGAGGCATACATGACCGGTTGATCGGTTGGACTTGTTTGGAGGCGGTTTTGTTTCTCAGACAGACCGTGGGCATTCGTGAATGTTTTTAGGAAATTAAGCTCTCCTTTTGAGTAGATCTCAATCGCTTTGTTAATGGTTTCTCGGGTTCGCTTATCATTGTCCACGACGTTAAGGGTATCTATGCAGACGTAGCGCATGAAAACAGCAAATCCGGTTGTGTAGCAACTGTGCTTGCGCCCAAAGGTGAAAAAGTTCCGACCCATCTCATAGAAGTATAGGTGGGGTATGGTCTTCGGATTCTTTTGAAGGTTCTTGTAAGTGCTGGAGTAAAAGTAATTGGCCTCGATACCGGTGGCACCGACGTATCCACAACCAGCACCGCATGAAAGATTACCATCGGGAATTGCGGCAATTACTGGCTTGCCGTTGACCTGCCTGTTGAGCCGTGGAGCTTTGCCGGTGAATTTGAGATAGGTTGACCAGCCTTGGTCAAGTGATCCCACAAATTGCGTCATGACCTTGGGGTCAAATCCATCAGTTATGGTCAGGAAAGCGATTTCCTTTCCCTCCCAGGGAAACATGATGGTGTCGATTTTCTTCTCTTTCCAGCGTTTTGGGTAGAATGCAAGTTTTGCGTAATCTAGGCCAGGTCCCGCCTTGATTTCAGCTGAGACGGGAGCGGAGATGAGTGACAGCGAGAAGGCCGCCAGAAAGAGTGTTCGCATCATACAAACTTGTACTCAATCTGTCTGATAAATGCACCAGATTATTCTTCAACTTTTTGAGCTCTTGCCGGCTTCTGGAAAATGGGGTCATTCCTGCCCTTGGCTGGTCGGGTGAAAGGGGAGCTTTGCCACTTTGGGTTGCTGTAGCTTCCAGTTCCCCTGAATTGGAAGATTCCCTTCAGAGGTTCGAGAGGAAGAGTAAGGAAGCCCAGTAGACCGCGTGCGTTCACACGTATGGTCATATTTAGCTTTTCAGTCAGTATGTCGATCCAGCCTTCTCCGGTAAGTTCGATGTTAGTGGAGTTGGCAATGAAGTCATTGGTCGCGAGAACTCCATTGGTAACGTTAAAATGAGCCGACGCGTCCTTTGCCCGTTCGTATCCCATTCTTTTGTCGCCAAGAATTCCGGCGATGATGGGGGAGAGCGGCCCCAGGATCGGAAGCGAAACGAGATTGCCTTGATTGATGACGACGAGCCCATCGGCATTAAAGCCCCGAACTCCTCCGGAGATTCCTCGGAAATCGATGCTTCCGGTTAGCGATCCCGTCTCTTCTTCCTTAAATCTGTAGACTTGCGAGAGTTGTTGAAATGAAATGTCGTCCCATTTAACGGTTCCGCGGTATTTCACTCGTTGCCCCGGGGTGACATCACAAAATACCGACCCGGCAACTCCACCGTTCAAGGTTTGGCCGGATAGATTTTGGACGGTGATTCCCGTTCCCTGTATTCTGAGATCGGCAATTAGATTTTGCAAAGGGAGGTTTGACCCAAGAAAAGGGTAGTCGGTTTGGCCGGCTGTCCTGAGTTTGGCGCTAAAGACATTGCGATCGAGAAATTCCTTTTTTCCAGCAATGATTCCGCTGAGGTCAATTCGAGGAAGCCTGTGGAAGCGGTAATTATCCTCGATATGCTTTGCGGTCGTTGGTGCAAAGATCCGGACAATGGGAGTCGGCCAGGCTCTGCCCCGAAGGTTTTCTATGGTTGTGTCCCGGGTCGCGGGGTTGTGGATGATTCGGTCCACATAGATTGGTTCGGAAGCGACGCCATTGAATCTAAGGCGGGCCGCTTCCTGGTCATCATTGAGTAGTCCTTCAACATCGGTAAACTCAATATTTGCGGAATCGATTTTATAGTTGCCCGCGACGTAGTGGATATCAGTACCTTTATACGCCAGATTGCTCAAAAAAACTTTCCCGTTGGCTGACCAATCCGAGCCGTTGTTTAGGTTGAGGCTTCCGACTACGTCGAGAGCAACGGTTGAGTTTTCAGAGAAAGAGATACGAGAGAGCGCTTCTACGAGTGAGCCTCGGGTTTTGATGAGGGGTTCGAAGGCTTCCAACGGAAGCGACGACCTGAGATCAAATTGGACTTTTTCACCCTGTTTCATCATATTTCCGTTCAGATACTCTCCTTCATAAATCACCTCAAGGTCCCGAAGGTAGAGGTCACCGTCTTTCCATGAGAAATTGGATGTCAAACTGTCAAAGTTTGTCCCGAGGAAGGAAATTTTTTGAAGGGCTCCGCGCCCGGTCGCGGAGACAGAAAAGTTGTTGTTTTTCTGCGCGGCGAATGAACCGTTGAGATTTAAGAAGGGTGGAATCTCATTGATTTTCAAATCCTTAAGTGCCCTTATCTTAAAGCAGTTATACAAGAAATCTTGAACATTCAGATCTGAGATAAGGTCAAAGCGGCCGCTGTTTTTACCCATGCTCCAATCGGCGTGCCCTGAGGCTGAACCATTATCGTCCTCAAGCAGGATTTTATCGAGAGTGACGACTTGTGCCTGAAGATCACCCTCGATGAGGAGCTTGCTGAGTTGATATTGATTCCGTTTTAAGTGGACGGCATCGAGCTGGAAGGAAGTCTGAAGTCGCTCCGGGTAGTTCAGGTCTCCTTTGATGTCGAATGCCAGTTGGGGAGGATGCTCTTTCGGGATGGTCCAGAGAGCCAATTCGTCTAAGACAATACTGAGAACGTGATTCGATTTGAGGGTGTCTTCGGGGGGTGTTCGTGCTTCCTGCTGTATTGTTTTTGATACTCTGAGGTCGGTGGAGAGTTTAATTTGAAGCCCTTCAATGAGACCGCTGGCATCGTTGATGATGATCCGACCGGTTTCGGTAACCTTTAATTCGCCGTTGATGTCACGGGCGGTCACGGTTCCCCCGTCATGGTCAACGGGGATATGAGCCGTGCCTTGGGTGATTCTAAGACTGCGTAACTTAAATTTCCCTTGAAGTGCTTTCGTTTTGTCAAGATTGAGAGTCATTTCGCCACCTTCGAGAAGTGGAATCGATTTCCCCTCGTCCCTATAAAATAAAACATCGGTTGCGACCAGACCTCGCTGAAAGTCGAAGCGAAGGGTATCGAAGGAAAGATAAACTCCTCTGTCGGAAAGTTCGCTTTTTAACCTATCGCCGTAGCGCCCTGGGAAGCCAACTTGATTGAGATAGATTAAGCCGCCGACGATTGCCAAACAGATCACTCCAAAAGAAAGGAGGAGTGTTGTTCGAGCAACGCGAATGATTTTGATCACCGGACCGAAGTTACGCTGAATCTCATATTTCTCAATGTTGAATCAAGGGACTGGAGTTTGCTCGAGAGCAGCCCGAAGAAGGTGGTCTGGATCCGGGGTGTCCTCCGTGAGAAGACGATGTCGTAACACATGGGGAAAGATCTTCTGGACGTGATCCGGGTGGATCGCTTTCTGGTCGTCGAGAAGGGCCGAGGCCTGGGCTGCTCTCTGAAGAGCTAGGGTGGCTCGCGTTGAAACAGCATGGTCCTGACCGATCATGGAGCGGACAGCCTGGCAGAGCGCGAGCAGGTAGCGTTGCAAGGTGTCGGAAACTGAAATTGCCGAGCTCTGAGCTTGGAGCTTGGTTAGCTGCTCCAGCGAAATGATGGGCTCGGAAGTTTGCCCTGATCCTCCTTCGGCGTGATAGCGCAGGATTTCCAGTTGTATTTGATCGTCGGGAAGTCCCATGGGGATCGAGAGCAGGAAACGGTCGAGTTGAGGCTCGGGAAGAGGAAAGGTTCCGGTGGAAGAGGTATCGTTTTGGGTTGCGATTACTAGGAAGGGCTCGGGGAGCTCACGCGTTGACCCATCGATGGTGACTTGTCGCTCGTTCATGGCTTCGAGTAGGGAGGACTGGGTGCGCGGAGAGGCGCGGTTGATTTCGTCGGCTAGCACAAAGTTTGCAAAGACCGGTCCGGTAATGAATTCAAAGTCGCCGTTTTGAGGCCGATAGAGTTGGTAGCCAAGAATGTCTGACGGCAGTAAGTCCGGCGTGAATTGTATGCGACGGTAGCTTCCGCTGAGGAGGGTCGCGAGGGTTTGGGCGAGAGTGGTTTTGCCAATCCCCGGGGGGCCGGTGACCAAGGCGTGTCCGCGGGCAAGAAGCGAGGTGAGGAGAAGGTCGACGGCTTCGTTGGATCCGAGGATGGTTCCGAGTAGTTCTTGGCGGAGAGCTTTGAGAGGCATGAGGTTTTATTGGCGGCGGCGGAATTCAGAGTAGGGTTCTTCTGCCGGAATTACTTCGCGGATTTTGAGGAGGGGTAGGACGTCACCATTCACGGTTTCGAAAGTGAGGGTTCCTCCCGCTTTGACCCAGTCCTCAACGTTGGGGCGTTTTTTTCCTTCCGGGAATTCCAGTGAGACGCCCACGATTTGGAGGTCGGCCGCACAGCAGGTGATGATGGAGCGGAAGATTCGAAGTCGATCTCCGGATTCGTTGTTGATTTTTTCAGGCGCAATCCGACCTTCGAGTTCAACTGGAAGCCCGTCAAAGATATCTTGGATTTCACGATCTCCGGCTGCGTAATAAGCGGAGATCATCCGTAGTTGAAATTCGCCATGTTCATTTTTGGGAACATTTTTTTCAAGGTCTTCACGCGTGAAGGGTGGGATGTCGGCGTTGGTGAGGGCCGGCTTTTCGTAAAGACCCTTTTTTGCCATTCCTCCGTTGGAGAGCTTATCTTGGGTGTAGGTCATTGCCAGGGTGAGAGGAATAAGCGTCAGCAAAATCGTGACGACAGGACCATGTCCTTCTTCGTGATCGTGATCACAAGAGTCACAGTGATCTCCATGGTCATGGGAATGCTCCTCTTCATGATGGTGCTCATGCTCATTCTCATGATTGTGACCACACGATCCTACTTCTTTTTCGGGCTTCGATTTGGGGTTGATGAGCGAATAAATTCCGAGAATCAACATGCCGATTCCGCCGATCATAATGAAGTGGTGAAAGCCCACGTCCAGGTAGTCGCGAATCCGGGTTGAGTGATAAAAGTAGGTCAAGAGACCACCCCAAATACTGGCGAGGAATCCAAAGAGACGTGTATCCAGAGAGGTCATGGAGCCAAGGGGGGCGCTGTTTGTTGAGATATCCAGCTGGGTAGGATTTTCGTCTCAAAAAGAATGCTAAGGGCCCCAGTTAAGATGAAGATGGCGACGAATAGGAAGAGGATGAACTTCCACTTGAAAACGGTGGAGTAAAGGAAGACCAATTTGGCGTCCATCATGGGGCCAAAAACCATGAAGGCCAGCTTTGGCCCGTATTTGAAATTGTGAAAATTAGCGGCGATGAAAGCGTCTGATGTAGAACAAAGGGACAGCACAAAAGCCAGACACATCATTCCGATTGATCCGACGATTGAATTGTCGGCCAGTTCTTTCCAAAAATCATCGGTAGGGTCGATGACAGTGGTCTTTAAAATCGCGGTGAGAACAACTCCAATGCAGAAGTAGAGCCCGACATCCATGAGGTCCCGCAGCGAGTTGTTGAGTGCGGCGTTTAGATTGCGCGGATGCTCATGCTTATGATCATCTTTGGCTTTTGCGGAATCCTTGAGGAAGAAGCTGTGTGCCATCCGTGCTACGATAAGAGCAATGAACACCGCAATCATGTAGCCCATGGCGAGACGCGAGATAGTAATCTCCGATGAATTGTTGAAGGCCTTGTAGGTGCTTATCGCAGTGACTGGATTAAAAATCGGAGCAGCAAGCATGTAGGCAAGGGCACAGGAGACCGGGAGCCCGTTTTTTACAAGTCGCCGAATGACTGGAACGACGGCGCATTCGCAGACGGGGAAAATAGCTCCCAAAAGTCCGCTCATCAGAACAGCGAGAGTGTTATTCTTTGGTAGGATTTTTTCGAATGCTCCACGCGGAAGATAGGTTCCCAGAAAGCCACTGACGAGGGTTCCCAGGAAGATGAAAGGAAGGCCCTCCAAAAAAATTGCGAGGAACTCATAAGAGCCATCTGCGAGTTGATCCTGCCTGTCCTGAGTCACTGAAGGGATTCAAGCGTAAATGGGGGAGGCTACTCCAACAAAAAAGCGGGCTGATTGACCTGCATTTTCAGGAATTGGTGCAAAATCAGACTTAGTTGAGCTGAAAGATCCTAAATGTGCTCCTGATTCGAATCTAAATGCTTGTGAACCGGGGTGATTTTCGTGTCATTTGCTGCTACCGTGTATTTGTAGGTTCCAAGGCTGAGGTTCAAGGATCGGCTTGAGCGGGCAGGGATTGAAATGTAGCGGCTTTCTGGACTGCGGAGTCCCAAAAGAATGGGGATGTCGGAACTATTTCTGAGGGTGACGAGAGGCTTCGACGTAACATCTTCAGCTATTGAATCCTCTAAGCGTTGAGATGGTTTCGATGACTCTTAGCCGGTGTGCCCCGGCGCTGGCGACGTTACTAGGCCAGCGATGGTTGAGCGACGAATTGAACGCACATCTCTATCTTCTGGATGGAGCCGATTGGCCTGTCCGGCTTGATTTACCTGTTTTAGTTAGGTCGTTTGGAAAAGGCTGAAAAAATAGAGTGCCCGCAGATCTCAGGGAGGCTGTGATTTTGGGGAATCTGCAGTCGAGAGGAGCTTGATTACCGGTAAGTGAAGCAAGAATACTACAAGTGCGATGAACATGAGGACGACTAAGCCACTTCCTCCGCTGATAGCTTGAAGTCTATTCCAGAAGACTTCGTAAAAAGTTCCATCGAATGGATTTGGCCGTAAGAAACCGATTTCGATAGTCGGCGTTCCAAAAAAGGGTCTCATGATCCAGGAAAGTTGGGCTCCCACGAAAGCATTTCCTCCAAGCCAAGCCAGAAGGGTTGCAATTGCAGTTCTGGCATCAGGAGTGACTGCAATGAGAAGCTTCGCCAGGTGGAGGTTTGCAATGATTCCGGCTACTGCGATGAGAACAGTGTGGGCGACAAGAAAATAGGAATGAGCATTCGCTGCGTTTTCAGCATCTGGCGCCGGGGCATTTAGGGACATAAAAAAGGTCACTGGTGCTAATCCTCCAAGGACTAGAGCAGCAATCGTGAAGCTCATCAGTTGGGCCATAATGGATTGTCGGAATCCTAGGTCGCTGCCGAGAAGCAGGCCTAGCATGCCATTTAGGAACCCATTACATGCTAATGTGAGGAGGATGAGAGCTGGCATTTTGATGCCAACGAAAATCCCCATTTTTGGATCCCTCCAAAATCCCACCGTCATACCGTAAATCCCAAAGGCCAATATTATCGTCACGAGACATAGGCGCAGACTTGCAGCGCTTGGATCGTTGATCCATTTGCGGAGGTCTTCCGGAGCTCCTCTAAGGAGAATTGCTAATTCGTGACGCATTGAGAAAGTAGTAAGGAGAAAAGATGAAAACAACTTGGGTCTGTTTAGATCTTTTAGGTAAACTGAACCGAGACTGTGAAGTCATGATGTTAGCAATGTGAAAATTTCGAGAACCATCTAGGTGGAAGCGGGGATAATCGGAAGCTCAATCCTGGCTTCCGTTCCTCCCTTTTCCTGTCGGAAAATTCTGGCTTTGCCTTGATGTAGTTCAGCGACTTCTTGGACAAAAGTGAGGCCAAGACCGTTCCCTTTACCTCGTTTTTCGTTGCGGAATGAATAGAATCGTTCGAAGGCCCGCGTTGCTGCAAACTCGGGGATTCCGGCACCTTCATCACGAACCGAAAGGATGAGTCTATCCTCGTGAATTTTCGCAGAGAATAGAACCGTCCCGCCTTTCGGGGAAAACTGAATGCCATTTTCAAGAAGGTGGGTGAGGGCTGATCCCAAGAGTGGTTCATTGCCGAAGAACCGAAGTTCGTCTGGTATGTCTGATTCTAAGATGATCTTAGCGGACTCGGCGAGTTCTGAGAGCTGGGAGAGCTGCCTTCGTCCACAAGCGGCCAGATTGAATTCGTGGGAGTTCTCCAGGTGGTTCTGAGCTTCCAAAGTAGAGAGCTCAAGAAGCTGGTGAATCATCGCTTCACATCTCTTCGTTTGATTCCGAATATTTCCCACGAATTTGGCCCGGTCGGCCTGGGGCATGTCTTCGTTTAGGAGTTCGGCAGCTCCTTGAATCGCCGCGAGAGGAGACTTGAGTTCGTGGGTCAGGGTTTGGATATAGCGTTCGGCATACTGACGTCCCTCAAGAGATTCACGCATATCGTGCAGCGCGTTTGCGAGCGTGTTAACTTCACGGCCCAATCCGACCTGTGGTCTCGGCCGGCGTTCCCCCCTTGTGATGGCACGGGCGTAGGCGGTGAGTTTTCCAACCGGACGGAAGAGCCAGATGAAGACTGCAATAATGAGGGCGAGAATTCCCAAACCAATAAGAACGACCGACCAGATGATGGTCTTGCGTCGATCCTGCACGAAAGGAAGGACGTCTTTTTGAGCTTTGTAGACACTGAGGCAACCGACAATTTTTCCGTCTTTGTTCACGGGAGCTCCGACGAACATGATGGAGGAATCCGATTTTTCTTCAACTTCCCGAGTCGAACGTGCACCGTATAATCCACGAAGGGTTTTGTGAACGTCGCTCCACTCGCTGAAGTCCTTGCCAACATTTTCGGGATGCCCGCTATCAAAAAGCACAATCCCATCGCCGTTGGTAAGGTAGGCATTAAGCCCGACTTTTTCCTTCGCCACGACAAAGATTTTAGCATCAAGCTTTCGGTCGTTGATCCCCTCGAAAACTTTATCGAGATCCGGATCATTCCCGGCCAAATTGGCGAGGATTTCAGCGGTGTCGATCATTGCTTCCTCAGTCGCTTGTAAGGTCTGTGTTTCCAAGTCTTCGAGGAGATAGTCGGTGAGACGATAAAACCCTGCTCCCATAATGAGAGTGATGAAAAAGAGGGTGACACGGGTGAGGCGCATTTAAAAAATCAGGGTGTAACCCAGTCCGCGTCGAGTCTGGATGGTTTCGGCAGCGTCCTCGGAATGCAGGCGGAGTTTGGCTCGAAGGGACTTGATGTGAGCATCAATGGTCCGGTCCATGGCTGACCCGGGGTCGTCCCAAGCTTGCTCAAGAAGTTGTTCGCGTGTGAAAACCCGGCCGGGTTGCCCAAGGAGGATGGCCAGGAGTTTATATTCGTGCGCAGTCAGGTCTAGATGATGACTGCAACATGTGATGCTCATTGTATCCGGGTCGTGGTGAAGCAGCGAAGAGCTGGCTTGGGGCGTGCTTTTGCCACGCCGAAGTATGGCGCGGATGCGCGCGACGACCGTTCTGGGTGAGAAGGGCTTGGTGACGTAGTCATCGGCACCAAGCTCGAGCCCGAGGACTTGATCGATTTCAGAATCCCGGGCTGTTAGAAATAGAATGGGGATTTGCGAAAAGTCTCGGATCTTTCTGCAGAGATCGAAGCCTGTTACATCGGGCAGGCCGATATCTAGAACCGCAAAGTCGGGTGCGTGGCTGTCAAAGTGATTCAAGCCATCCTGAGCAGTCGTGACATGAGTGACCGAGAAGTTTTCAGTCTCAAGAGCGTAAATCAGAGTATCCGCGATCGCGGGTTCGTCTTCAACGATTAGCACAGATGTCATAGGTGAAGCATAGTGGCTGCTCCTCACTGACGCAAGCGAGACGCGAGTGCTACTTTTGGATCTTGTGGTTATGGGCTCCCCCTTGGATCAAAAGATGATCAATTAGCCTAGGTCGTATGCGTCGAGGTCAGCGGTGACAATGACGTCTTCCGGCGTGGGAGTTGCTCGTAGTATTTTGTTGAGGTGGTGGGAGAGAACTCTGGCATTGGGGCCGCGCATGAGGAGTTGGAAGCGGAATTGGGAGTGGGATTTGGTGAGTGGGGAGGGGATTGGGTCGCCAATGATGACCTGTTCGGGGAGGCTCTCGGCGAGTTTCCGATGGAGGGTTTGGAGGGTGAATTCTGCGCGTCGTTCGTGGCTGGATCTTGCTAATAAGAGGGCGAGATGAGTGAAAGGCGGGTATTGGAATTGTTGGCGGACGTCGAGCTCTTGAGCGACGAAGCCGTCGAAGTCGTGGTGCCTCGCGAACTGAATAGATGGGCTGTGCGGGGTGGAGGTTTGGATGATGACTTCACCGGCCATTTCACCGCGGCCAGCCCGGCCGGCGACTTGGGTGAGGAGTTGGAAGGTGCGTTCGCCCGCGCGAAAGTCGGGGGCGTAAAGTGAGAGGTCGGCATTTAGGACGCCGACGAGAGTTACGTTTGGGAAATCGAGGCCCTTGGCGATCATTTGTGTTCCAAGGAGGATGTTAATCTTCTTTGCGCGGAAGTCGCGAAGGGTGTCGCGAAGGGTGTTTTTACGTCGTGTAGTGTCGGTATCGAGTCTCGCAATTTTAGCAGAAGGAAAGACTTTACGGAGAATGGTTTCGGCTTTTTCGGTTCCGTATCCTTGAAAGCGGATTGCGGGGTCGTTGCAGTTGGGGCAGAGGCGGGGGACGATGGATTGAAATCCGCAAATATGACAAACGAGGCGCTCGTCTCCTCGGTGGTAGGTGAGTGGGATGGCGCAGTGATTACACTCGATAACGTGACCGCAGGGCGGACACTGGAGGGAGCGGGCAAAGCCGCGGCGGTTAAGAAAGATAATGACTTGCTCGTTGGCCTCAAGCCGTTTGTCGACAGACGTACGAAGAATATCCGAGATGATGGCATCACGACCTTTATGTTTCTTGGACTCGATTCGCATGTCGACGACGCGGGTTAGAGGGAGAGAGGCCCCGTCGGCGCGCTCGGTCATGGTGACCATTTGGTATTTTCCCAGCTGTGTGTTTTGAAACGTCTCGAGTGAGGGCGTGGCGGATCCAAGAACGACTGTGCATTTTTCGAGGTGACAGCGAACGACAGCGAGGTCGCGGGCGTGGTATTTAGGCGGATTTTCCTGTTTGTAGGCAGGCTCGTGCTCTTCGTCGACGATGATGAGTCCGGGGTCTTTGACGGGGGCAAAGATGGCGGAGCGGGCCCCGATGACGATACGGGCTTTACCAGCACGGATACGATGCCATTCGTCGAAACGTTCGCCTTGGGAGAGGTTTGAGTGGAGGACTGCGATTTGATCGGTGAGGTCGTGGAAGCGGGCTTTAAAGCGCTGGACGGTTTGGGGCGCTAGCGAGATTTCAGGAACTAGGACGATGACGTTTTTGCCGAGGTCGAGAGCGGCCCGGGTTGCTTGAAGGTAGACTTCGGTTTTTCCGGAGCCGGTAATGCCGTGAAGGAGGATGGGCGTGGGCTTGTGAGAATGAAGGCTTTTCGTGATCGTTTTGTGAACCTCGGCCTGCTCGTCGTTTAAGGTGAGTGGGTCGGTGGGGACAAAGGTTTCGTTTGCATCGGGATCACGGCGGACTTCGAGGTTAATAATTTTGACCCAACCTTTTTCGGAGAGGGTTTTGAGCGAGGATGAGGAGGAGGGTCCGCCTAGCTCCGTGATCGGGATGGGTTTGTCTGCAATCGATAGGAGTGTGATAATTTGGTGTTGGCGCTTGGCCCGTTTTGCGAGGGTGGCAAGTTCTTCGTCCGATGGTTTTTCTTGAAGAACGGCAGCTTTGCGAACTTTCGCAGAGGTGTTTTCGCCGCGGATGGAGGCGGGGATGATGGAGCGAATGACTTGCTCAAGTGGGGTGCCATAGTAGGAAGTGATCCAGTCGGCGAGTTTCAGCAGAGGTGGGGTGATGAGAGGCTCGGGATCAATAAGGCCGGTGAGGAAGCGGAGGTCGAAGTTGGACTGAGGTGCTTCTTGAACTCGGAGCACGGTGCCGGAGGCACTCCTGTTTCGAAGAGGGATGCGAACGCGGCAGCCGGGTAGGACATTGAGATGATCTGGGATGGCGTAATCAAAGACGAGCTCGGAAGGTCCGTCGATAAGAACGCTGGCGGCGAGTGGCATGACAAGAGCTTGAACGCTGAACGCGCAACTTCCAACGTTGAAGATTGAGAGGCTTTTCTTTCGTGGGAATATCTGGAGATTACCTTTTTAGCGGACTGTCGCTTTTAAGCGATAGAATCTGGCCTGGATGGCTGGTTCGACTTCGTAGGTTTGGACACTGAATCCATTCTCGGGGAGTGACTCCAGGATCAGGTTTGAAAGGGTGGTCCAGTTCTCCAGATCAGTGGAGGTTTGAACTTCTTGAATGATATCGTCAGCTGCGAGATTGCGAGGAGCGAGCACGCCGTTTCTGGTCGGGGTGAGACTCTGGTCTTGGAAAGTATATTTGATCAAGTCGCCGCCTGGGAAAGTGGTGGAATCGGAAGATCCCGGGCTACCTCCTGCTGTTGTCGAGGCACGCCAGCTTGAGGGGAGATCGGGGTCAAGTTGCATCCAGGGGCTGATGCGGACGAGGCTAAATCCTTCGTCGTCGCTGGCTTCGGGCCACGGAAGGCTGTCATCGTATGTGAAGCTTTCGATTGTATTGCCGGAAGCGTCGGTGAGAGTGATTTCCTCACCCCCGTTATCCAGATTGCCTGCGTAGTCATTGGCTCCGAGAACGAGTCGGGCTCCTGCCGCGAGCGTGGTATCGAGTGGGAAGGCGTAAGTAAGCCCGGCGGTAAAGGTCAGGTTGCTGAGGTCGATCTCGTCGTTGGAAATGTTGACCAGTTCAATGAATTCGTTTTCCTCGGATGCTCCGGGCTCGTTGTAATAGAGTTCGGAGATCACCAAATTGGAAGCGTCTGCAGGGTTTCCTGCAACGATGTCGACCGATTGCAGTGCCGACCAAACGCCGTTTTCCTGAATTCGCGAATTGTAAGTGGCGCTGGTGTCTAGCTGAATGGCGTTTGTATAGGTCGCGGCACCGGGTTCTTGGGGGTCCGATCCATCGGTGGTGTAGAAAATAGTACCGCCTCCATTGGGATTGCCCATGGTGAGGGAATTGCCGTCCTGGCTATAAGTGGGAGCATCGACGCTGGGGTAGAGGTTGCGGGCCCGCAGTTGGGAAATGAAAACATTCGGCCGCTGTTGGAGGTAGGTTCCAGTGATGTAGTTTTGCGTGGCCAGGTATTGGTCATCTCTGGTGTAGAGTTCGAAGTCTGAACTTTGCCATCCGCCGGCAGCTTGAACGTCGCGGCGATAGTCTCCCCAGCGGGCCGATTCGGCGATGATGGCGTCATCCATGTCATCGGATCGGCGTCGCCAAATTGAGGTGGCTCCGATGGTCGAAAGTGGACCGCCATTGAAGAGCGAAGCGTGTGCGCGGTCT
This sequence comes from Akkermansiaceae bacterium, assembly GCA_039768565.1. Taxonomy (GTDB): domain Bacteria; phylum Verrucomicrobiota; class Verrucomicrobiia; order Verrucomicrobiales; family Akkermansiaceae; genus SW10. The sequence continues at coordinate 29,570 of JBDNAG010000167.1, forward strand.
GCGAAGCGCAGTCGATAATCTGCGTTCTGGGTGAGGTCCTGATGGATTCCTGATGGCCGGTTGCTTCGATTGTTGCGTCCGGTGACGTTGATGTTAAGAGCTCCCGCGATGTCGAGGTAGGCGGGGTTTGTTCGATTTGGTGAAATGGCAAATTCAGAATCCCAGGGGAAATAGTGAAAGGGGACGCCGGTGGGTCCCATCCCTGCGGCACGCCAGTTGTTACCGTCCCAGTCGTTGTTCCCAATGAAGAAGTTGAGCATCATATAGTCGATGAATGAATCTAGATCTAGGTGCGTCTGGAGGGTTTGGTAAACAGAATCGCTGGCGATGTTATTGCGCGAGATTGAAGCCATCGCATTGTAGCGGACGGTGGATCCGGATTGAGCCTGGCCTTTGTTGATGGCATCGTAGTCACTATCTTCGCCGCCGAAGTAGGCTTCCATAAAGTCCTGATCAGGACGTTCATGAAGGTTGTAAAGTCCCCAGTAGATTCCGTTAATGTAAAGATGTGTCCAGCGCCCGTGAACACCCGTATTGCCCATCTCGATGAAGGCGTCGTTGGTGAATTGGTCCCTATTGTATTGCGCTTTGTCTGTCTGCCAGAAGTGACGGTGCGAAAAACCGTAGTTGTAGTTTGAGCGGAGTTGGAGGGTGTCAAATTTTTCCACTGCTTCCCGTCCGTTGGGTG